>VBLT01000118.1:19789-45752 GCA_005878615.1 Methanobacteriota archaeon | reverse complement strand
GTACATGGCGGAGCTCGGCCACGCCGGCCGGAACGTGGTCGAGATGATGGAACACAACTGCCCCATTATGGCCGTAGCCGAAGCCTACCCGGAGGCCTGCGGGGTCGAGCGGGAGATGTTTCAAAAACTCCTTACCGCGGACGTCGAGACCTCCCACCGAGTGGTCGCGGGCGACGCGGTCTGCCGCTTCTTGATCCGAGGTCGAACGAAAGTCCCGGCGTGATGTGCCTGACGTCGTTGACCTCTTCGCCTCGGGCTCGAGGACCGAGTAAGGTCCGCTTTCAAGGTGGAAACTCCCGCCGGCCAAGGCTCAACAGGATGACGCCCACGAGTCCGAGTCCCGCAGCCCCCCCGAAGAATGGGTCAAAGAAGGCGACGGCAGTGGCCCCGATCGACAAGACCGAGATGAGGGAGGCCGCGAACACGAATTTCCAGCTCATTCGGCGGAATGACATGACGCCGGCGAGGAGCGCGATGGCCTGACCCCAAATCCCGAGGAGCCCGCAGATCTGGCCGATCGCCCACGCCTCTGGCGTCAGGCCCGCCGTCGCGTTCTCATATTGAGCGGGCGTCAGGAAACGAATGCTCAAGGCGATCGTCCAACCGACCGCCACGAGGGCGGAGAGGACGAGCAGGATGCCCGCCACCCGGTGGATCTGCCCTGGCGCGCGCAATTGCGGCGGGGGCGCCACCTGTCGCAGATAGTCCTCGGGCCTCGTCACCCAGGCGGCGGGAGGCTGGTCCCGCGGCGGGAGAGGGGCGGGGGCCTCGCCGGGCTTGACGAATTCGACCGGCGGAGGGGAGGGCCGCTTCTTTTGCTCCTCGTCGTCCGGTCCGGCCATGTCTGACCGACGCTAAGTTGCCGAGCCTACTTAACGGTGCCGTGCCGACATCAGTCCTATGCGCGCCGGGCACGGTGCGGCCGCGGTCTCCCTCTATGGACGCCTTCGAAATCGGCACGTTCGAGAAAGTCTTGCGGGAGCGGGCGTCGAAGTACCACGAATTCCTGCGAGAGATTCAGGGGGCCCTCGTCGCCCTCGTCATCTTCGAGCCGGCGGAGGGCACTAACACCCCTGATGCGGGACTTAAGTATCGTCCGGCCGTTGAGCCGTCGGCGAGGCCATGATCAAGACGTACGGGCTGACGCACATCGGTCTTGCGGTGCGAGACCCGGAGCGCGCGTTCCGATTCTACGAGCGAGTCCTCGGCCTTCGCGAGGTCTACCGAGAACCTGGGTCGATCCAGGGGCAGACGCCCGGGTCGCGCGACGTGATCGTCTTCGAGCGGGACGGGAAAGCCGTCGGCCGGATGGCGGGCGTGACGCATTTCGGGTTCCGCCTCCAGGACCCAGACGACATCGATGCCGCCGTCGAGGAAGTCAAACGGGCGGGAGGGACCGTGGAAGACCGCGGCGAGTTCGTCCCCGGGGAACCGTACCTTTTCGCCCGCGACCTCGACGGCTACCGAATCGAAATCTGGTTCGAGAAACCCGGGACCATGGCGTCGAAGTGAGGGGCCTCTGCGGAAGGCGACCTTTCTCTCCTGATCCGAGCTATCTCGAATTGCTCGGCCCCGTCAGGCGGATGTCCCCGCGCAAGATGGAAGCCGCGTCTTCGGGCATGACCTGATTGATGAAAATGCCCGTCCCGTGCTCGAATCCCGCGAGCTCCGGGAGGTGCGGCGTGATCCCCAGGTGCCAATGCGAGTCCGCCTCCTTCGTCCCCGTCGGCGCCGTGTGGATGTAGTAATTGAAGTCCGGATCGTCGACCACCTGATGGAGCCGGCGCAGGGACTCGCGGAGGAGGTCCGCGAGCGAGGAGCCGTCGGAGTCGCTCAGCGCCTCGACCCACGTGTTGGTCGCGTAGTCCTTTCGGAGCTCCGACATGAAGCGCCTACGGCGAATGTGACCATGGGGGCCGCTATTTCACGGTCGCGAATCGAGTCCCGACCGAACAACTAATGAGAGGCGGTTCCTTGCGCAGGGCGGGGTTCGTCGAATGGAAGAAGTCTCGGTCTCGGAGAAGCACATCGCGGACTACCGGACCATCATCGGCGATGCGGCCTACGCTGAGATCCTCTCCCTCGGTACAAAACTCCGGGGGAAGCGGATCGCGCAGGTGAACGCCACCTCCTACGGCGGCGGCGTCGCCGAATTGCTCCACAGCATCGTCCCTTTGATGCGCGATCTCGGCCTCGACGTGACCTGGTTCGTCCTCTCCGGGACCCCTCGGTTCTACGACGCGACGAAGACGATCCACAACGCGCTCCAGGGTTCGCCGGTCGGACTGACGCCGGAGCTGGAATCCGAATACCGGCGGGTGAACGAATCGAATGCGGCCGGATTCCATGACGACTTCGATGCAGTGGTCATCCACGATCCCCAGCCGGCTCCTATGGTCCGTCTCGTCGAGCGGAAGGGGCCGTGGATTTGGCGATGCCACATCGACCTGACGACCCCGAACCCGGGCGTATTGCGGACGCTCCAACCCGACCTCGAGGTTTTCGATGCCGCGATCTTCAGCGCGAGAAGTTACGCCCCTCCCGAGGTCCGATTCAAGAAGCTCGTCGTGGCCCCACCCGCGATCGACCCGCTGAGCCCGAAGAACCGGGACCTCCGCGACGAGGAGCGAGCGGCGATCCTCTCCCGGTTCGAGTTTGATCGCGACCGGCCGGTCATGTCCCAGGTCGGTCGATTCGACCCTTGGAAGGACCCGCTGGGCGTGATCGACGCCTACCGGCTCGTGAAGCGGACGATCCCGGAGGTCCAGCTCCTCATGATCGGGTCGATGGCCAAGGACGACCCGGAAGGGTGGCTCTGGTTCGAACGCACGACGCGGCACGCCGGCGACGACCCCGATATCCATTTCCTGACGGACCTGCGCGGCGTCGGCGCACTCGAGGTGAATGTGTTGCAACGGGAGACGGACGTCGCGCTCGCGAAGTCCCTCCGGGAGGGGTTCGGCCTCATCGTCAGCGAGGCCCTGTGGAAGGGCGTCCCGGTCGTCGGCGGCGACGTCGGGGGCATCCGGATCCAGGTCGAGGACGGGACCCATGGCTACCTCGTTACGTCCGTGAACGAAGCGGCCGCGAGGACCCTGACCCTCCTGAAAGATGCCGCCCTTCGGAAGCGGATGGGGCAAGCCGGTCGAGACCGCGTGCGCCGCGAGTTCCTGATTACCCGATACTTGCGAGACCACCTGCGTCTCTATGGTGAAATGGTTCGGTCATCCCGACCTCCGTAAGGGTAATGAGCGATGAGGGCCATCCGGGCGCGACCGTCGGGGAGGAGATAGGGTTGACGGACTCAGGGACTTCAGCAGGTGCGCCGGCAGGATCGACCGTACCGTACAAGCCGCCTTCCGCCAGGGGGCGAATGATCGCGATTTTGGCCGCGGTTCTCGTGATCACGAATGTGATCACCGGTTTGAGCGTGTTCTATCTCGCTCAACCCGCCGCGACGACCGTCGCCCTCTGCGCGGGGAGTGCCGGAGCGTCAAGGGCTCCTCCGGCCGTGAGCCAGGCCGTGCAAGTCACGATCGAGTCGAGTTCCTCCGGATTTGTGGTCACGATCAGTCCACCGTACAAAACGACGCAGGCGACAATCAAAGCCATCGGACCATGGGCCGGCCCAGAGGCGACGCCATTCCTACGGGTCCTCGAGAACTTCACTCGAATCACTGGCATTCCGGTCCAGTATCAAAACATCCGACAGGAAGATCTCCGGACGATTCTTCCGACCCAGTTTGCATCGGGGACTGCCCCCGGGGACGTGATCTTCATGGTGAGCTCCTTCATCAAAGCAAACGGGGCCGCCCACATGGTTAAGTTGACCGGTAACATCAGCGACTCGAACTATATCCCGGGATCACTGGACGCCGTGAAGGTCGGGGCGGATGCATACGGCGGCGTCTATACGGGAAAAATCAAGCCCGGATTCTGGTACCGGAAATCGTTCTTCCAGGCCCACAACCTCACCGTGCCGACGACGTTCCAAGAATTCAAGGACCTGCTCGTCAAGATATCCAAGATCTCGGGGATTCGGACTCCGATTGTGAGCGGCGACGGGGTCGGTTGGCCCCTTTCCGACATCACGGAGCACTTCATCGCGACGTACGGCGGGGCCCAGATGCATCGGGACCTCATGGCGAAGACCAAGGCCTGGACGGCCTCCGACGTCCGTGCGGTCTTCGCGGACCGACTGATTCCGCTCCTCGCGGGAAAATGCTTCAGCGAACCCCTTGAATGGAACACGGTCGCGCTGACGAACTGGTGGGGCGGACTTCACGCCCTCTATTTCATGGGGAGCTGGATCACGGGCCTGGTGGCCGATCCCAGCGACCTCGGCGTCTTCTCGCTGCCGGCGCAGGCCGGGATCACGCGAGGAATCGTGTTCGCGGGGGATTACTTCTTCGTCCCGAAGTACACCGCGAACCTTGCCGAGGCACAACAGCTAGCGGGGTGGCTCGCCGGCAAGGATGGCCAGACATATCAGGTGCGGCAGGGAGGAAACATCGCCACCGCCCTGAATGTGCCCTCGAGTGAGTACCCGGCCGTCGACCGAGGCGTGGCGAACCTGACGAACGGCGTGGACATCCTGTCCGACTTGGACGACACGATCGGCGGGGACTTCCAGACGAACTTCTGGAGCCAGCTCCAGCTGCTCTGGGTCTCGCCGGGGCAACTCGACGCGGTCCTGGCCTCGATTCAGTCGAAGGTGCCAGCGTAGTGAAACGAATAAGGCTCGAGGGGGCGACCGCGCTCCTTCGACGCCTCTGGCACCGGGAGGCGACGCCCGGAGGTCGAGCGCACGCTCGAGCTCGGCGAAACGTGCTCCGGCTCGTCTTCTTCGCACCGGCCCTGCTCCTGGTCCTGCTGTTCGTCGCCTACCCGGTCTTCGCGACGATCGGCGTGAGCCTCTTCTCCTCGGACGGGAGTTTCGTTGGCTTCGGGAACTACGGGACCGTGCTCGGAAGCCCGGATACCGCGAACCTAAATGGGTTCCCAAAACCGCCGCCCTATGGGACCCTCATCCATAACGCGATCTGGATCGGCATCCACCTGCCGCTCTCTCTTTTCCTCGGCCTGTGGCTCGCCCTCGTCCTCCGAGACGTGAAGGGTGCCTCGTGGATCAAGACGGCGATCTTCATCGGGATGGTGACCCCGCTCATCGTCGGCGGGATCCTGATGCTCTACCTCTACGACGGCAATATCGGCGTCGTACCGAGCTTTTTCAATCTCATCGGGGTTCAATCGCTCGCCACGGGCTGGTTGCAACACCCAGTCACGCTCCTCTTCGGCCTGATCTTCGGCTCGGTCTGGCTCTGGACCGGGTTCAGCCTCATCGTTTACTCCGCCGGGCTCACGACGATCCCGAAGGATTACTGGGAGGCCGCGAAGGTCGACGGCACTTCGACCTTCCGGATGTTCACGCGCGTGACCTTCCCCCTCCTCAAGCCGATGACCATCGTCGTCATCACCATGACGATCCTGTGGGAGCTGAAAATCTTCGACCTGGTGTTCGGGGCCACGAACCCGCAAGGAGGCGTCGGTGGCGCGGCCGATGTCCTCGGGTTGCAGATGTATCGGTATGCGTTCGTCCAACTTCCTGCGAACGTCGGAGCGGCGGCGGCCGTCGCGACGTTCCTGAGCATCCTCACGATGGTCGCGACCGTGGCGACGCTCCGCTACATGGTGAAACGTTGAAACTTCGGCTCCGGAGCATTGTGATTCATGTCTTTGCCTGGGCCCTCGCGATCGCATGGCTGTTCCCCTTCGTGGGCCTCCTCATGGCGAGCTTCCGCCCGATTCCCGAGATCATCGGAGGCTGGTGGAACTTCGGCCAGTTCAGCCCAACCCTCGACAAATTTGGAAGTGCCTTTTCCAAGATCGGAACGGGCTTGGGCAATTCCGTCCTCATCGCGGTTCCGGGGACGTTGATCCCCATGTTCGTCGCGACCCTCGCGGGCTACGGGTTCGCGCGGTTTTCGTTCCCGGTCCGGGACTATCTCTTCTTGACGATCGTCCTCTTGATGACCATTCCGCAACAGATGGTGGCCATCCCGATCTTCCGAATCATGCTCGGCCTGGGCCTCGCGAACACGGTCTCCTCGCTCATCCTGCTCCACTCGGCCTGGGGTCTCCCGTGGATCATCCTCTTCATGCGCAATTTCATTTCGTCGCTTCCCAAGGAGGTCGAAGAGGCCGCCCGCGTGGACGGGGCTTCCGACTTCAAGGTGTTCTTCCGGATCGTTCTGCCGATGGCCCTGCCGGCGCTCGGCGCGGTCGCGGTCCTCCAGTTCATGTGGGTCTGGAACGACTTCTTCTTCGCGGTCCTCCTGTGTCC
The DNA here is from genome assembly GCA_005878615.1 of Methanobacteriota archaeon. Classification (GTDB taxonomy): domain Archaea; phylum Thermoplasmatota; class Thermoplasmata; order RBG-16-68-12; family RBG-16-68-12; genus RBG-16-68-12. The sequence goes on along the minus strand of VBLT01000118.1, from coordinate 39,409 downwards.
CGCGACGGTCTCCTGCATGCCGGCGACGGTCGCCCTGATTCGCACGATCGGTCGCTTTGAATTCGACCCCGGCCTCCTCGCGGCGGGATCCGTCCTGGTGATGCTCGTCCCCGTCGCCATGTACGCCGTCCTCCAGCGCTACTACATTCGGGGCATGGTTGGCTGGACGATCAAAGGCTGACCGTCATTCCCTCGCAATCATATCGAGGAGGCCCGCGGAAGACCAGGCCTGGAGCGGGTTCGCGCCGACCCCGTGTCCGCCGTGGGACAGGTCTTCGAGTTTCCCGTGGACGACCGCAAGGAGTTCTGGAATACAGCCCAGCTCTTCCCAGACTCGCAACATCGCATCTCGAATTCGACGCGCTTCGGGGTCTCGCCCGAGGAGCTTCAGCCCCCGGTACAGGAACCAGTTGTCGTGGGGCCAAATGGTGCCCAGATGATACCCGTACGGATCGAAGTCCGGCTCCGACGAAGCATGCGTCCGGAGCCCGTAGGGGGTCCAGAGGTCGTCCGCGAACAGCCGGCTCACGAGCGGTTCTATTCGTTCTTCGCCGACAGCCTGGACGGCGAGCAAATGGGCGGGGTTCGAGGTGATCGCGGTGCGCAAGTGCTTCGATCCATCCAACGCAAGGGCGAAGAACTGCGATTTGGGCATCCAGAAATCTCGATTCAGCGCGATCCGGATCCTGTCCGCGGAAGCCTCCGCCCGCAAAGAGGCGTCGCCCAGGCCTCGCCGACGGGCGAGTCTTGCATACGCCCGGTGGGCCGCGACGGCGTATCCTTGGACCTCGACCATCGCGACCGGCGGTGCGATTCGAAGGTGGTCCTCCGAGCCATCCTTCCAGCCTTGATGCCAGAGACCGTGCGGGTTCTTTCGGGAGTACTCGAGATACCCATCGCCGTCGAGGTCGCCGAACTCGACCATCCAATGGTAGGCCGCTCCAATCGCGCTCCACAGTTCCTTCAGCATCGTCTCGTCGCCGGTGGCAGCCACGTAGGCGTCGGCGACGATCAGGAACAGGGGCGTGCTGTCGATGCTGCCGTAATACGGGAATCCCCAATCCGGTAGTTCCGCTTGCTGGGATTTTTCGAACCGATGCTCATGAAGGATCTTGCCCGGCTCCTCTTCCGATCTTGAATCCATTCGATGTCCCTGATGCGCGGCCAGGACCCGAAGGGTCGCGGCGGCGATCGACGGATCGAGTTCGAGCATCTGCCACGCGGAAATGAGAGAGTCCCGACCGAACAAGGTCGAGTATCGCGGGGCGCCCGCTCGGAGATAGCCGGCCGAAGCCCTCAAGCGATTCAGGTCGTCCCACAGGCGGGCCCGAACCGCCGAGAGATCCATTCGGATCGCCGCTACCGGATCACAAGCCCGGAGGACCGGTCAAAGAGGTGAACCCGCTCCGGAGGGAATCGGACGATCACTTTCGTCCCGGCATCGCCCTCGAAACTCGCTCCGACGAGGGCCTTGAGCAGTTTGTCTCCGACCTTGAGGTCGAGGATTGTCGAATCTCCGAGCGGTTCGGTCGTGTAGATCTCCGCGGGCACCGAGGACGACGGAAATCGGTAGAGGACGACGCCATCGGCGTCGGTCCCGGCCCCGGCGCTCACGCTCAGGTCCTGGGGCCGCACCCCGAGGATGACCTCCTGTGCCGAAGTCCGTTGCACGCATTCGGACAAATGCTCAGGGACCGGGATCCGGAAGTCGCCAGCGTCGAGCGTCCCACCATCCCGGACATCGCATGAGATGAGGTTGATCGGAGGGCTCCCGATGAAGCTCGCGCAAAACCGGTTCGCCGGTCGGTCGTACATGATCCGGGGCGGGTCGAATTGTTGGAGCAATCCTTTGTTCAAGAGGGCGACCCGATCGGCCATCGTCATCGCTTCGACCTGGTCATGGGTCACATAAATCGTCGTCACGCCGAGGTCCTTCTGCAGCTTCTTGAGTTCCGCCCGCATGACGACCCGCAGTTGCGCATCGAGGTTGCTCAGCGGCTCGTCCATCAAGAAGACGGTCGGCTCCCGCACGATCGCACGGCCAAGGGCGACCCGCTGCCGTTGGCCCCCGCTGAGCTGAGCCGGCTTCCGACCCAGGAGCGCCTCGATCTGGAGCAACTTGGCGGTCCGGTTCACCCGGTCGACGATCTCGCGCTCCGAAAGCCGCGCGTTCTCCAGAGGGAAGGCCATGTTCCCGTAGACGGTCATGTGCGGATACAGCGCATAACTCTGGAACACCATCGCGATGTTCCGCTCCTTCGGATCCAGATCGTTCACCAGGCGATCCCCGATGTAGATCTCTCCTCCGTCCGCCTCTTCGAGCCCAGCGATGCATCGGAGGGTCGTCGTCTTGCCACAGCCTGAAGGGCCCAGGAGGACGACGAATTCCTTGTCGCGAACCTCGAGGTCCAGGTTCTCGACAGCAACGGTCCCTTCGAACTCCTTCCGGAGGCCCCGGATCTCCACGCGCGCCATTGGTCGAGCGGCAATCGCCGGGCTCGGTAATAGAGTTTCACCGAAGGCCTTACGCCGGATCAACGGCCGTTCGCCATCTGTCCCGTCAAGATCATCTGCGTCCCCGTCGCAGCGGCGATATGGCGCTGGTCTGCATCCACGATGTCACAGGCCGTCATCGCGACCGTGCGACCGCGAGAGACAATCCTTCCCTTCGCGGTCAGTTTCGCGTTCCAGACCGGTCGCAGGAAGTTGACGTGGAGCTCGAGCGTGGCGAACGACTCCCCCTCGTCGAGGGTCGAGGCCAGGGCGATCCCCATCGCCGCGTCCGCGAGATCGCACAGGATCCCTCCATGGAGGGTCCCCATCGGGTTCGCGTGACGGCCATCCGCGACGTACGCGAAATCCGCCGTCCCGTCTCCCGCACGGATTAGCGTGATGCCAAGCGCCGTCGCGACCGGTGGTGGGGCGATCCGACCGCTCGCGTAGTCGTCAACCTTCTTCCGCATCCTTCGGACCTCAAGGTCGGGACCGCGGGCGAGCCCTAATCCTTTTCCGAGATCACTTGGAGACGAGGACTTGAATCTCCGTGTGGGACCAGGCCTTCTTGTCCGTCCACGGGTTGCCCGAATAGACTTCCCGCCAGGTCCGCGTCCGCTTGATCGTCTTGTCCTTCTTCCGCCAGCGCAGCCAATCGGACAATCCATGGTAGATGACCCGCGCCGCGACGACGTCGGGGTCGAAGGTCACGGTCGCGATCGGCGAGGCGGGGAACGTTCGAACGCGCACCTTGCCCTCTCCCTTGACGCGACCTCGCACTTCGATGGAAAGATCGAAGCGGTAGGCCTTTCCCGCATCTTCCTCGGAGAAGAACCACTTTCCCGTGTTCAATCGTTTCGCCTTCGCCCACTTCGCCAGTCGCTCCCACTCGGATCGGATTCGTCTCTCGTTGAAGGGCCCCACGAAGCGGACCGACACGACTCGGTACTTGAGCGTCGTCTTGATTGCGAAGTCAACGGCCACGGCGTTCTCCCGGGGCTCCGGAGACCCTCGCAACGGATAGCTTTGCCGCCCGAGGCCCGTCTCAGCGGAGAGAGTTCTTCCAGGCGGAAGGGACGCGACCGGAGTAGACGATCTCCTTCGCCCCGAGAAAATCTCCCAGGCGCTCGATCGTCTCCGCGACCTTCGAGGCGACCTCCTTGTCCCGGGGAGCGCCCGGTTCCGCGTGGACCGAATTGATCACGAGCCTGTCGTCCTTCCGGTCCATCTGAGGGTCCAGCCGGCCGATGAACCGCTCCCCCCAGAGGATAGGGAGGACAAAGGACCCGAATTTTCGTTTGGCCTCGGGCAAGAACTGTTCGTGGACATAATGGAAGTCGAATAGTCTCCTCGTCCACTCTTGGACGGCTAATAGGTTGTCGAACGGAGCGATCAAGGACATCCGAGGATCCCAGCCGTCGGATTCCAACGATTCCAGGAGCGAGAGGTCCCGATCGTGGACGTACAGGTCGCCCCGGCCACCGAACTCCTCGACGTGCACGCGATGGATTCGGGATTCCTCCATCAAGCCGTCCAACGCTCTTTTCAGATTCAGGTAGCGACCGCGCAGAAAATAGCGATTGATATTGGACGGGGACGCCACACCGAGGGCTCGAATGGACCGCTCGGTACCTTCGCGCTCGGCCTCTTCTTCCGACAGCGCCTTCCTTTCCACCCAGCGCGGGAGGAACTGTTCGGGCAATCCCCAGATATTCCGGTTCCGATCGTGGCCGACGATCATCACCTCTCCCTTCATTTGCAGGTGGAAGAGCATGGTGGAAAGATCGCTCCCGAAGCCCCATCCGTCCGCGCTTCTCTTGCGTCCGGCGTAATCCCGGAATTCATTCAGTTGGAGAGGCCCCCTCTTGAGTTCTCGCAGGATTTTCTTCCGTAACTCGGAATGCTGGGCCAGGAACTTCCGTGCTCGGTCCCTCCAGCCGCCCCAGGACTTCGACAGGGATCCCGGATACCTTCGCATCAGCGAAAGGTGGAGCGGATAGTCCTCCGTGAGCACGATCGAAGCGGCGTGGGACCAATGTTCGAAAACTTTCTTCTCGTCCCACAGGAGCTTGTCCAGGTCCGACGTCCGGAAGTTGCCGACCCGGCTCCAGAGGGCGAGGTGATGCGATGGAGCGACCACGGGGACGGGATCCCACTGAACGAAGCCGAGGTCGCGGATCACCGAGACGATGGCTTCCATCGCAGGGTCCGTCGACAACTTGCCCGCAAGATGTTGCTTCGTGACCGCGAGACGCCGTGCGCCTTCGATTGAAGCCGAGAGGGCCGGTTCGCCCAAGGAATCTGGAGCCGCGACATCTTGCCGGTCTACTAGCGTTGGGATTTGCGAGCGGCACCTGAAAGAGTTCGAGAAGGCCGTGGGCGCCGCGAGGGATCCAGAGCTCGATCCAGAAGTCGCTGGCTACGGTAGCCTTCCGGACAGAACGTACGCCGGCTCCAAGGCGTTCTCTCCGTGTCGGACATCAGAATAGGGCCAGGTGGCCGCCGTACGCCCCCTTCTGTTCTGACGGCATTGGACTGAGCGTCCTACCTGGCGCGCTGCGCCTGCTTGGACTTGCTCCGGTGGGGTGTCGCCGTCTCACCAGATCCCGCGTCAACGTCACCGCCGGGCGGATCATCCTCGACGCGGGCTGTGTCGTTTCTGCGCCCTTGCCGGTCCTCTCGGGCCCCCCGCTTGCACGGGGCCACCGTTCCGAGGGAGGGGGGACGTTCCTCAGCGGCCCCGAAGGGCCACCGTCGGCCGTCCGCGGTCTCCTGGCCGCGCGCGCCATCCATGGAGGTCTATTTGGAGTTGCCGACGTATGGGGCTCCGAGTCCGCTACCGCGCAAAACTCAAATATCGAAACGGCCTGGGAACCCGGAGGGAAGAGACCCTGCAGCCATTCCGGACCGAGACGGGCTTACGGTTGGTCTTGATGTCCCTGGCCGTTGCGACGGTGGGCATCGTATGGCCTCGACTGTTCGTTGCCACCGTGTTGGCTGATCCCTATTCGAATTCCCTTTTCTTGCGTGTAGCGGTGCTCGGGAGCCTCACCCTGGGGCTCGGAGGTGGAACGGCCCTCCTTGGCTTCGCCGGAATTGCGATTGTGGAGCGAAACCGGGGACGGACCGAAGAGCCTACGAGGCGAAAGTGGGACCGACCGCGGCTCGCAGCCCTAGCGTCTATTGTTGCGGGTGGACTCTTCTTCCTTCCAGGACTCATCGTGGGTTTCGTCTATCTCCCAGGTTATGTTCGACTCGTTTTCGCCGTCCAAATTGCCGGATGGCTTGCGCTTTCGGTGTCCATCGGGGTGTACCTCTTCCTGACGGCGCGACGAATCGACCAGGCGGCCTGGCGTCTGAGCCTGATCGCCCTCGCCTTCGGCCTCGCGGCCGCGGGACTGACCACGATCCTCACGATCGCAGCGCAGACCGGGTATTTTCTCTCCGACTTTGACGCCGCCATGATCCTCAACCTCTCGATCCCGATGTTCGGCATTCTATCGCTCCTCACTTGGATTGTCGTCTATGCACGGATCCTCGGGAGATTCCCATTCACCACGCGCCCGACGATCGCGGTAGGTCAGGCCTAATCCTATAAGTCCTCCGAGCATCGGGGGCCCGTGGCCGGTGCCCGGCGAGTCCTCTTCGCGAACTCGATCTACCACCTCACGAACGACGGTGCGGTGACGGTGATTGCCGGCCAAATCACGATCCTCCAGACGCAGTTCGCCTTCGGCGCCCTCGAGACCGGCCTGCTCAGCGGCACGGCCCTGCTGATCACCGCCCTTTTTCAGGTCGTCTTCGGAGCGATGTCGGACCACCGCGATCCCACCCGGTTCCTGCCCCTCGGCGTCGTCATCTTGGGGGTCGGGTCTATGCTCGTTGCCACATCCTCCAATTTCTGGATGTTGCTCGTCCTCGTCTCCTTATCCCGGATCGGGGCGAGCTTCTACCATCCCGTCGGCATCTCGTGGATCGGCCGGGAGTTCAAGGGACCGGAACTCGACCGGGCGATGGGCTTCCAGTCCGCGTTCGGCGACACCGGTGTCATCCTCGGCATGGCGACGACCTCGATCGTGGCCTTCGCCCTCGGATGGAGGTGGCCGTTCCTCCTCTGGGGAGGGATCAATCTCGGCGCGGCCGCGGTCGCGTCGTGGCTCGTCCGGCGTCATCGGGCCCCGCCAAGCCCGACAGGTCTCAAGCCGGACTACGTCCAGATGATCCGCGACGTCAAACTCTGGATCTTCCCGCTCGCGCTCGGAGGAGCCGCCTTCTCGATCTTCTCGACCTTCGGCCCGCCGCTGCTGCACCACCGATTCGGCTTCGACGACATCACGTCGGCCGTGGGCATCGCTATCTGGATCCTCGCCGGCGCCTCCGTCGCGTTCTCCTTCGGCCGCGTGAGTCGACGGTTCGGGCGATATCGCACCTTGGTCGCCAGTTACGCGTTCATCGGGATCGCGTGCCTCGTGGGGGTCGCCTCCGGGAGCGTCGGCGTCGCCCTCGCCTTGTTCTGGACGCTTGGCTCCGCGGTCTTCGTCACCTATCCGGCGCTCTTCTCGTTCGTGGCCGAGGCGAGCCATCGGCGCCTCCAGGGCGCCGCGTTCGGCCTCCTCTTCGGCTTCCAGCTGCTCGGCGGATCCCTGGGCTCCTTCGCGGCGGGCAGTCTCGCGTCCGCCTTCCGGACGGTCGGAGACTTGGAGTCCACCGCTCCCTTTTACCTGCTCGGGTTCCTCGCCCTCACGGGGTTCGCGTACCTGATCGGGATCCGACGACGAGTCCGGGACTCCGGCGCGGCGTCCCCGGCGGCGGTCCCGGTCTTCTGAGTCATCGGAGAAGCGGCTTGGGGACCGACAGGAATCGGGCGACGACGCCAATCGCGACGCCGAAAATCGCGGGCAGGACGCTCAGGAGCAGCGAGAATTCCTCCCGCCGCAGGTTCACGAGCAGGAAGAGCAGGAGTGTGAAGAACCCGGCTCCCGAGCCGAGGAGGATAACGATCCGACCGAGGCGGACGCGGTCCTTCCAGATCAGATAGTCGCCGAACATTACCGTGAAGCCTCCGAGGGACGCAATGGCGATGAAGGCGTAGGCTAGGACGATCAAGAACGCGGCGTTTCCGAACACCCCTTCGAGGAGTGTGAAGAACCGGTCGACCGAGCGGACTCCGGTATAGCCGCTCACGAGGAGTAGGGCTCCGGCGAGGCCGGCGAGCAAGGCCGCCTCGGCATTGGGGCGCACGGGCTCACCGCGCTTGGAGGATCTTCAGCAGCGCGTTGAGATTGTCCGGATGCGCCTCGAAATATTTTCGAACGGGCCCCAGCTCCTGATTGAGCCCGGCGATGACCCCCGCCTTCAGGTCCTTCGGATGCAGCTCCGCGCTCGCGTAGGCCTTGGCGAGAACGTCGAAGGAGTCGTATACGACATCCCCACCGAACTTCGCGTCGCGGGGGATCATCAGTCTCGCCCGCCGCGGGAAGAGGATCAGCCGGGCCATTTCCAAGACCGGATTTCCTTTCGTCTCCTTCGGCGGACAGAAAGCCTTGCTGATTTTCCGCTCCACCTCCTGGGGCGAGTCATTCAGCAGGATGCTCGAGTCCGGTCGCGACTTCGACATCTTCCCCGCGATGAGGTCCATGCGACCGCCGCCGTCGAGCGAAGGGAGGAGCGGCGTGTGCAACGCGACGACCTGTTTCCATCCGAGCTTCGGCGCGACATCGCGGTACAGCATGTGCGCGTGCCGCTGGTCCATGCCACCGAGGGCGAGATCCAGGTCCATCCAATGGATGTCCGCGACCTGCATCGCCGGATAGATGAGCATCGACGCGTCGAGGTCCGCCTCCTCTTCCTTTCGGCCCATGATCGTCAGGGCCCGCCGGATCCGCGCGACGGTCGACGCCTTCGACACGCGAATCACGTTCTGCCAGTACTCCGGGTGCCGGACGAACTCGTTCGCGTAGAGGTACTCAACCGCATGCGGCACGCCAACGGCGCGGAAGCCGTCTTTGAAATATTCCGCACAAACGCGCAGGGCGTCCAGGTCCCCTCCGAGTTTGTCGTTGATATACGCGTGCCAGTCCGCCAGGTAGATGATTGCGTGGAAACCCGCGTCAACGAGATCCGTGACCTTCGAACCGATCACGAACGCGGTCCCGATGTGCATGAGCCCCGACGGCTCGAGGCCCACGTAGGCCCGCGGGGTCCCGCCGCGGTCCAGGAGCGCCCGCAGTTCCGGACGCGTCACGGCCTCCTCCGTGCCGCGGAGCACGCGGTCCGCGCGCTCGTCGATGGCCATCGGGCCCACGCATCCGGGATGCCCGGGATAAACCTATTCGCGCCTTCGCGTGGCCTCGCGTACCCTCCGCGCCGCGTCGGAAGTCTTTTCCGCGATCTTGGTCACGGCAGGACGGACGGCCGCCGCGGTCTTGTCGGCGACGGTTCGGGCGGCCCTCGCCGTCCCCTGGGCGGCCGGCCTCAGGCGGTTGGCGACCTCGCCCGCGGTTCGCACCGTCGTCTCGGCAAAAGGTTGGACCGCTTTGTCGATCTCCTGGACGGCGGGCTGCAACGCATTCATGATCCGCTCCATCGCGGGCTCGACTTCCTTCGATGCTCGACCCAGCGCCTCGACGCTGACATCGATCGCTCGCGTGGCCGCGTTCCGGGCCTCCTTGACCCAGCGGCCAACATTGCTCCGGCGGGCTCCGCAGACCGGGCAGTAGACACCTCCCAGCGGGAAGTCCGACCCACACCGCACACATTTCGCATCGTCCATTTCATCACCGAGGATTCAAAGAGGTCATCCCTCAAGTAAATTTCGATTCACGACCTAGCCTGAGGGCGGACCTCCACATCGGCGGCCGCATGCACAATCCCGGGGGCGTAGGACTTCACGATCCGCGTCCGGATCGAGGCGACCTGCATCCAGTGAGCGCGCGCGGCCGAAGCGAGTCGGCGCGTCATCGCTTCGGGGAACTGCTCCTTCGGACCGAGTTCATGATACACGATGGTCCCCCGCCCCCGGAGGACGCGGAAGGCTACGTCGAGGTACTCGCGGGCATCGAAGTGTCCCAAGATCACCCAGTCCGCGACTCCGTGCGGCATGACAAGGCGACAATCCCCCTGAAGCGGGACGACGTTCGTCACCCGGTTCAACCGCAGGTTTCGAACCAGGTAGGCGTAGCTCGTCGGATTGAGCTCGCATGCGTAGATGCGTTCCGCGCGACCTCGGGCCGCGATGGGCAACGTGAAGTAGCCGATGCCCGCGAAGAGATCGGCGACCACGGCGCCCGGTCGAATCCTCCCCGCGATCGCGCTCCGCTCCTCGATGTTTCCCGCGGAGAACATCACCTGCGCGAGATCGAGCGCATAGCGGACTCCGGCCTCGACGTGCACCGTTTCGGTCCCGTCGCCCCACAGCACGCGGACGTCCGGCGTACGCAACGGTCCGTGAATTCCCGATCGATCTTCGAGGACGGTCTGCGCCTTGAGGACCCACCCATAGATCCGCCCGATCTCCTTGGCATACTCCTGCGCAGCGGGGCGGAGCCGGAGGACGACGATTTCCCCGACTCGCTTCCATCGACGGGGCGCGAGATCCAGCGGAATTCCGGATGACTGCAAACGTTCGTGCAATACCCGTTGCGGATCTCGCAGCGATGCTCGCGGGGCAAGCCGCGCTTCCGTTTCCCATCGAGCCGCGAAGTCCGATAAGGAGAAGGAGGGCTCGCGGAGGACGGGAATGAGGACCTCGTGCCCTCGTTTCGTAATCTTCACCGAGGGATCCACGAGGCCTTGGGTCCGGAGCTTTCCGAGGATGTTGGCGGCTTGTTCGTGCCGCACGGCCAGGACTCGCATCGCCTCGACGAATGGAATCGCGGGCTTCACTCTTTTTTCGTGGATGCTCTCCGCGATATCTATATGAGGGGTGACCTTCTTCGGCGCGTTACATGCGGGCCCTCGCCCTGGCCCTTTCCCTCCTTCTGCTCGCCGCGTTCCTCGCGCCCTTGTCCGCGGGCGAAGACTTCGGCGCCGTCGGTAAGGTGAACAAGCTCATCGACATCCAGGACACGCCGCAGCTCGCGCCGGGCGAGAGCGGTCGCGTCCGGTTCCTGTTCAATTCGACATATTCGGAAACGATCCTGAATGTCCGTCTCAATGCGAGTATCTATCGTTACGCAACGATCGACGAAAGCATCGCGGTCGACACCTCGTGGACGTATCCCTATCCACGGATTGCGCAGACCGGCAGCCGAGAGTGGGTGTGGACCAACGCGTCCATTCTCCCAGGAACCTCGACGCCACTGGAGTTCACGATCCTCACCGCGCCGGACAGCCACGAGATGCCGCACGGAACGATCTTCTCCCAGTCGAGCTACTTCCTGCGGTTCTGGCTCGAATTCAACGGGACGGTGAATGGCAACTCGACGCGGTTCCGCATGGCCTCGCCTGGCTTCTTCACGACAGAAGCCTGGAAGCGAGCGACGAGCGCGAACTACACGAATCCCTGCAAACCGCCTGGGTGCCGCGGCAACGTCAACTTGACGGTGCTCGGCGTCGACGGCATCCTCCCGGATTCGGCCTTCGGGGTGAAAGAGCCGATCCCGCGATGGCCGTTCTATCTGCTCGTCGCCCTCGTGGTCTTCTTCCTCCTCCTGGCCTTCCTCTTCTGGGTCGAGGAGAACCCCGGCACGTTCCCCCGGGTCGAAACGTGGTGGGCGCGCACCCGCGGACGGCTCGCGCGGACGATCGCGCCCCTCCGGCCGCACCGACGTTCGAAGACCTGACGGGAAAGGTTTTTAGTCGCGCCCCCTTTGCTCGCGTACCATGGCCGAGGTCGCCTTCCCGCGGGCCATCGCCTTCTGGTTCTACGCCCTCAGCTTCGCCGCGGGAGTCATCTTCTACGTCGTCTGGGGCCTCTCCTACGGCTCTTGGAACCTGCTACGCTCGGAATGGGTCGGGGCTTACGCGGTCACGATCGTCCTGGTGGGTTTCGGCCTCGTCGGGATGCTCCTCTATCGAAAGTAGGTCGGCGAGACCTCAGTAAGCTTTCGCGGCGTACACGACCTGCTTCGTCCGCTCTCCGCAGACGATGCACTTGCCGTCGAACGGCTCCGGGTAGAACGGGGTCCCGAGCACGCTCATGCCGGTCTTCTCGCCGATCGCCTTCCCGCAGGATTCCTTGCCGCACCATCCCATCCGGTTGAAGCCGTCGCGGGCATCCGCCAAGGAGGTGATTGTGAACGTGTTGTCCTTCATCAGCATGTCCGCGCGATCCCACATCGCGACCTGCATCAGGTCCAGGACGGAGCGGAGCCGATCGGGCAGGCCCTCGCGGGGCAGTTCCCGCTTCTCCCCCGTGTCTCGTCGCACGGCGGTGACGACGTTCTTCGCGAGATCGCGGGGCCCGAGCTCGATGCGCAAGGGCACCCCTCGGGCCTCCCACTCGTAGTACTTCTCCCCCGGACGGATGTCGCGGTCGTCGAGCGTGACGCGCATCCGCTCCCTCAGTTCCAGGAACAACCGCTGGGCCTCCAGGAGCATCTCCTCCTGGCGTCCCTTCTCGAGGATCGGCACGACGACGGCCTGCACCGGCGCGGCGGCCGGAGGGAGGACGAGTCCCTTCTCGTCCCCGTGGATCGAGATCGTGGCGCCGAGCAGGCGCTCGCTCATCCCGTCCGTCGTCTGATAGACGTACCGGTGATCCCCCTTCTCGGTCTCATAGGTGACGTCGTAGACCTTCGCGAAGTTGTCGCGGTACTGGTGGAACGTCGCGACCTGGGCGGCGCGGCCGGACGGCAGGAGGGTGTCCGTGCCGAGGCTGTAGTAGGCGCCGGGGAACTTGTCCCAGTCCGGGCGCCGCGAGATGAGGTACGGCAGGCAGAGCAGGCGCATGATCCGCTCGTTGATCTGGAGGTCTTCCTGGATTTGCTGCTCGGCGTCCTCGTACGTCGCGTGGGCGGTGTGCGCCTCGAAGAAGTGGATCTCCCGGACGCGCATGAAGGTCCGCGTCATCTTCGTCTCGTAGCGGAAGACGGGGACGATCTGGTACACCTTCAGCGGCAGGTCGGCATGGCTCCGGATCCAGAGGCGGAACATCGGATACATCGCCGTCTCCGACGTCGGCCGCAGCACGAGTCTCACGTCGAGCTCGTTCAGCCCGCCGCGGGTGACCCAGAACACGTCCCCTTCGAAGCCCTTGACATGCTCGGCCTCCTTCTGGAACTCCGTCTCCGGGATCAGGACGGGGAAGTTGACCTCGCCATGGCCGGTCGAATCGAACTCCTCGCGCATCGCTTGGTCGATCAGCTTCATGATTGCCCAACCGTAGGGGCGCCAGACGTTCATCCCTTTGATCGGGTACCGCTTGTCGCTCAGCTCCGCCCGCTCGATGACGCTGTTGTACCATTCGCTGAATTCTTCGTCCTTGCGCATGGGAATGCGAGGGCCAAGGAAAGTGGCCGATAATATGCTTCCGGTATCCGCATCACTTTTGCTCGGAGAAACGGTAGCCGCAGAAGAAGCAGCTGACGTCCGCGATGTCCACCGCGGTGTGACATTGAGGACACACCTTCTTGCCGGCCACCGACACCGGTCCTCCGAGTGGAGGGGCGACCCCCGCCAGTGCGGTGGGAGGAGTCGGAGGGGCTGGCGGGGGCAACGGCGGTTGTTCTTCGTGCTTTCGCGCCCGTCGAAGGCCGAAGATCAGGAATACCAGGAGCACGACCGCAATCAGGACGGCCGCAATGAGGGCGATCGGCGACTGGCGGGTCAGGGCGAACGTCTGCGATGCGCTTCCATGGGCGCCGAAGGGATCCTCGACATCCACACGGAGGACGACGTTTGAATCGGCGACGTCTCGGGTCGTCCAGACGACGGAGGTCGCTCCGGCTTGGTCGGTCAGGAGCGGGATCGTCTCGTTACCGATCGTCACGTTGGCCCACACATGGAGGTAGGACGACACGAACACTTCATCGGACACTGTCCACGAGAAGGTGACGGAGGTTGCCGCCTCAAGGGTCTGGCCGGGAGAAGGCACGATGATCGCCACCCCGGGTGGCGGACCCTTCGCGGGGACTCCGGGTTCCGTCGCGAGGGAGAAGTCCGCCGGATCGTTCGTGTCCGTACAGGCTGCGTCCCTCTGAAGAATTCGGCCCGGACCGGGAGCCGGCGCGTCGCCCATGATCGTGTTACCGGGTTCCCACGTCAAGGTGCCGCCGCTCGTCGCGTTGAACTCCACCCGATCGACGACGACGTCCCGGCCTCCCGCGGGCGCGGCCGCGCCGCCGGGATTCTTGTAGACGAGCTTCAGGGCGTCGCCGCCGACGGACAGCCACGAAGGTGACGTGAGGTTCGTGCGGACCTTCGACGAGGCACCGAGGACGCCGGCGAGGGAGATGCTCCCGCCATGGTAGGTCCCGAGCGCGTCCCGCTCCAGATAGTAGTCGGCGAGGGAGACCGTACTCCCTGTAGGATTGCACAGGAACACGAACTGGTCCCCGCCTTGCGCAGGCTGTGTGACGATGCCTTCAATCTTCAGGATCTGGGGGGTGGAAGGCGCAGAGCCGAGGTGCAAGTCTTGAGTCACGATAGTTTCAGGCGCCCAGGTCGAGGTTTCCTGGAAGACTGGCGTTGCGACGGTGAAGTCTCCCGCGCCGTAAAGAACCGTGTCGCCCAGGTTCGCGCCTTCCTGAACCGTTGGCGTGTCGGAGGCGTTCGCATTCGTCTTCGAGTTCCCCGGCGTCAGGAGCGCGAAGGAACCCGTGCCGTCTCGGATTGCCATCGTGTCCCCCGGGAAGCGGCCGCCGGTGTAGTTCACGCCGTCCACGAACGTGCGGATCGGCGTCCCGATCGGGAGCGGCGAACCCCCTTGGTCGAGGGCGTGACCTTGCGTCCGCATGGCGATGGGCGGAGGCGCAATCACGGAGAGGGATCCGAACGCGACGATGGACAGCAATCCCAAGAGGACGATGCACGCGATGGTCCGAGCGCACCGCTGCATCTTCGCCCCTCCGGAGAATCCGGCCCCGGCAAAGATATTCGATTTACCTATACATTGCCTTCGACAGCCAGTTCCCGAGCTAGGCTGGCTACGGGAGTTTCGCCAATCAGAGCGGGCCTCTCCGAGAAAGGTCTTAAGGACTTGGGACCTTCGGCGCCTCCGGAGCGGCATCGTGGCGGAGATCGTCGAATGCGTGCCGAACTTCTCGGAAGGGCGACGCAAGGAAGTCGTTGACGAAATTGCCAAGTCGATCGCGTCGGTCTCGGGGGTCCGGGTCCTCGACGCGGAAATGGATCCCGATCACAATCGGTCCGTCATCACGTTCATCGGGGACCGGGCTGGCGTCGCGGAAGCCGCCTTCCAGGGCGCGAGAACCGCGGTCGCCCGGATTGACATGAACGGGCACCGAGGGGCCCACCCTCGCGTCGGCGCGCTGGACGTCCTCCCGTTCGTGCCGATCCTCGGGGTCACGATGGACGATTGCGTCGCCCTAGCCCGATCCGTGGGAAAACGCATCGCGGACGAACTGCAGGTCCCCGTGTACCTGTACGAGGCCGCGGCTACCCGGCCCGATCGAAGGGCGTTGCCGAACCTCAGGCGGGGCGAGTACGAAGGGCTCAAGGTCGCGATCGAGAAGGACCCGGACCGGAAACCCGACTTCGGGCCGAGCCGGTTGCATCCGACCGCGGGCGCCTGCATCGTCGGCGCACGTCCGGTCCTCATCGCGTGGAACGTGAATCTTGGGACGAAAGACGTGGCCATCGCGAAGCGGATCGCGAAGGCGATTCGGGAGAGCGACGGTGGCCTGCCGGCCGTGCGGGCGAAAGGGTTCGAGCTGGCGGACCGCGGGCTGGTCCAGGTCTCGATGAACATGACCGACTACCAGCGGACCTCCCTCGTCCAGGTGTTCGAGGCGATCCGCAGTCTCGCCGCGAAGGAGGGAGTGGAGATCATCGAGAGCGAGATCATCGGACTCGTCCCTCTCGATGCGATCCTGGCGGGAGCGACCCAATACTTCAAGCTCGCTCGGTTCCATCGCGAGCAAATCTTGGAGACGCGGTTGTGGGATTGAAGGACTTGACCGTACAAGATTTCCTCGCCGCGGTCGCGGCACCAACGCCGACCCCGGGAGGCGGGAGCGTCTCCGCGCTCGCCGGGGCGCTGTCCGCCGCCCTCAGCCGCATGGTGTCCGGCCTCGCTCGCGGCAAAGCGGGGTACGAAGCGGTTGAATCGGAACTCGCGCAGATCGAGACGAGGGGGAAGGCGATCCAGGCGCGTCTCGAGGCCCTGATCGACGAGGATGCGCGGGCCTACGAGGCGGTGATCGCGGCGATGCGCCTGCCGAAATCCTCGGACCGGGAGAAGACGGCACGCGTCGAAGCGATGCAAGCCGCCTACCGCAAGGCGACGGAGATCCCCCTCGAAACGATGGAGCGATGCATCGAGGCGCTCGAGCTGGCGGAAGCCGCCGCGAAGAAAGGAAATCGCAGCGCCACGACGGACGCCGCGGTCGCAATCTTGCTCGCCGAGTCCGCGATTCGCGGGGCGAGTCTCAATTGCGCGATCAACTTGGCGTCCATCCGAGATGAGGCATTCCGGTCCACCGCGGAGGAACGGGTAGACCGCCTCCTGAAACGCGCGGACGAAATCGGACACGAAGCGATGGCCGTGGTGACGGGTCGGCTCTAAGGCGGACCTCGCGACGTATTTCGAGTGAGAAAGGCTCAAGCCGTTTCACGGTGTATCGTGCGCCGCATGGAGCGGGTGAAGGCCGGTCGCGGGCCGAAACTGAGGTGCCAGGGCTGGCGGCAAGAGGCCATCCTGCGGATGCTCGAGAACAACCTCGAGAACGCGGAAAAGCCCGACGAGCTCATCATTTACGGCGGGACGGGGAAGGCGGCCCGCAACTGGGAGGCGTTCCATCGCATCGTCGATTCCCTCCGCAGTCTGCGCGATGACGAGACGCTGATTGTGCAAAGCGGCAAGCCGGTTGCGATTTTCAAGACCCACCGCGACGCGCCGCGGGTCCTCATTGCGAACGCGCACCTGGTCCCGAAATGGTCGAACTGGGAGACCTTCCACGAATTGGAGGCCCTCGGGCTGACGATGTACGGCCAGATGACCGCGGGCGGATGGTCCTACATCGGATCGCAGGGCATCGTCCAAGGGACGTACGAGACGTTCGCCGCGTGCGCTCGGAAACATTTCGGCGGATCCCTGAAGGGCCGCCTCGTCGTCACGGGAGGAATGGGCGGGATGGGAGGCGCGCAGCCGCTCGCAATCAAGATGAACGGCGGGGTCTGCCTCGACGTCGAGGTGGACGAGGCGCGGATCAAGCGGAGGGTGGCGAACAAGTACTGCGATGCGCTCGTCCGCTCCCTGGATGAGGCTCTGAACCTAGCCCTATCCGCGAAAAAGGACGGCACGGCTCTATCGATCGGCCTCGTCGGGAACTGTGGTGAAATCCTTCCGGAACTGATAAAACGAGGCGTGAAGCCGGATGTGGTCACGGATCAGACGAGCGCCCATGATCCACTCGGTGGTTACATTCCCATCGGATTATCTGTGAAAGAGGCCGAAGGGCTTCGGGTCTCGGATCCGGAAGCGTACCTCAAACGATCGCGCAAGTCCATCGCTATTCACGTGAGGGCGATGATCGCTCTCGGAAGCAAGGGGAGCATCGTCTTCGAGTACGGCAATGGAATTCGCGCCCAGGCCAAGGAAGCGGGCGTCGAAGACGCGTTCTCCTTCCAGGGCTTCGTGCCACTGTTCATTCGGCCCCTGTTCTTCGAGGGCCGAGGCCCGTTCCGATGGGTCGCAGTCACGGGGAACCCGGACGACATCCGGAAGACGGACAGCGTCGTCCTCCGCGAGTTCCCCAAGGATGAAACCCTCGCTCGGTGGATCCGCCTCGCGGAAGAATTCGTGCCATGGGAGGGCCTGCCGGCCCGGGTCTGCTGGCTCGGATATGGCGAGAGGGCCCGCTTCGGGCAAGTCATCAATCGGATGGTCGCGTCCGGTGAACTCAGCGGTCCCATCGTCATCACGCGCGATCATCTCGACGCCGGCTCCGTGGCCTCCCCCTATCGCGAGACGGAGGGCATGCGAGACCGGTCGGATGCGATCGCGGATTGGCCGCTCTTGAACGCGCTCCTGAACACCGCGGCGGGAGCGGACCTCGTTGCGGTCCACAACGGCGGCGGGGTCGGGATCGGATATTCGACCCATGCGGGCGCGCTCGTCGTGTGCGACGGGACTGAGGATGCGGACCGACGGATCGGCCGCGTCCTGACGACGGATCCGGGCATGGGGGTCGTCCGGCACGCGGACGCGGGATACGAGGAGGCCATCCGGTTCGCGAAGGACCACGACATCCGCACCCCGTCGATCGAGTGAACGGATGACCGAGCCGAGACATCCCGCGGTCGCGGTCGATGGCCTCGTCGTCGTGGATGGCAAGCTCGTCGCCGTTCGGCGCGGGAACGACCCATTTCGCGGGATGCCCGCGCTGCCCGGCGGGTTCATCGAACTGGGGGAGACGACGGTCGCCGCGGTCGTGCGCGAGGTCCGCGAGGAGACAGGGCTCGAGACCGACGTCGACCGGCTCGTCGGCGTCTTTTCCGATCCGCGACGGGATCCTCGAGGGCACACGATTTCAATCGCATATGCACTGAACGCGGTCGGAGGGAAATTGCAGGCGGGCAGCGATGCGGCCGCGATCGTCCTTATCGACCCGGACGATCCTCCGCGGATGGCCTTCGATCACAACGAAATCCTCCGAGTATGGTTGCGAGCTTAGAGTTCCGCCCGCGGGGCCGACCAAGCCTTCTTCGCGGTTCCTGGGATCCATCCTAGGAGGACGAACAGGAACGAGACGGCGAAGAGGATGCTCAGGCCGCCGGACGTCGTGATGGCGTCCGGCTGCGTGGCCACCACGGCCCCGAACGCAATCAATCGGCCGGCCATCGCCGCGAGGCCCACCGTGATCCCGACTCGGTACCCCGCTCGCACACTGACCCAAAGAATCCATGCCGCGGCCGCGATGACGAAGACGAGGGACAGCAACAACGGGAACGCGCCGTCGGTCCCGATGAGCAGCGCCGGGAGAGAGAGAATCCCAAGAACGATCGCGATCGCGGAGAACAGGATTTTGAACAAGGTGCCGTAGCCGTACAATTCGCGATAGCGATGGCCCACCTCGCGGGCAGAGCCGAGCGCCGCGAGCGACGCACTCATGTTGCCTCCGTTCGCGGCGGACGACTCGGCGATGTGGCCCCGCAGCTCGCGGAGGATGTCCTCGCGGATCGGGTTCGCCATCCCGGCCATCGAACGACGGACCTCGTTCAAGTATGCGTCCGCCGCCGTCATCGGGCGCCTCCCAGGACCCGTTCCGCGCCGCGCGTCATCGCGTCCCAGATCGCGAGGGCCTCCCGGAGCGCCACGCGACCGCGGTCCGTGAGCCGATAGTACTTCCGCGGCATGCCGCTCGTCGGCTCCTGCCAGCGGCTCGAGACGAAGCCTCGCTCCTCGAGCCGCCGCAGCGCCGGGTACAGGGTCCCCTCCTTGAGATCGAAGAACCCGTTCGACCGGTCCTTCAGCTCGTGCAGGATCTGGAACCCGTACTTCTCCTCCTTCGCGAGGAGCGCGAGCAGGCAGAGCTGGATCGATCCCTTCTTCAGCTCCGCCGTCCACTCGGGGGAGATTTCCGGCATCCGGTCGCCCTCGTAACCGACGATCGCTATATCGGTTTTCGGTCGCCCTTTGTGACGGATTCGTTTCGGCGGTCGGCATTGGTCCTGATCCCTCCGGAGAATGCAGTCTTCCGACACGAGAAAAAAGGGGGAAGGGAGGCGCTCAGGACTTGCGCCTCGCCTTTGATCGCAGATACAGGGCGGGACCCATGGCCACGGCGACGACCGCCAGTTGTGCCGCGAGGATCGTGACGGGGGTCAGATTCACGCCGGACGGCAGGTCGACCAGAGACTCGGTCGACAGGATCGGGTCGTGCACGATCACTTGGCCCGCGGGATAGACGAACGCGGCCCTCAGCCAGAATCCGAGGAAGTACGCGCCGTCGTGGGCGAGCATCAGGCGTCCGCCTCCCTGGATGTTGAAGGTCATCGTGGCCG
>VBLT01000118.1:0-19768 GCA_005878615.1 Methanobacteriota archaeon | reverse complement strand
GGCGGGGCGGAGCGGTCTCGTTCAGCGCCGTCGTCGTGGGCACGGTCGCGTTGTGATCGTCCGTCGCGTGCTCGCGGTCGTAGGCGTCGTGGATGAATATCGCGGTCCGCTCGGGGATGTAGTTCCCGACGATCAAGTGGGTCTCGAGGGCGAGTTTGTCCTGCGGGTACGCGAAGTCCCAACCTTCGATGTCGTGGTCGTACTTCGCGGCCATCGAGACCGCGGGGCCGGTGACGTTTCGGTAGCCGAGGAACTCGACGTGCCGGATCGCGCTCCGGTCGGCGTCATCGACGGTGACGCGGTACCAGGGGACCTGCAAGGTCTTGTCCTTCGTGTCGACCGTCAGGTGGAACGTGAACGCGACGCGGTTCAGCTTTCCGTCGCCGACGGACGTGTTGTTCGCGACCCGGGCGTAGGTCAAGTTTGTCGCCGACACCGTGAAGTTCACGTACGTCACGCCCTCGACGGTCTCATTCGTCGGACCGGTCAAAGTCCAGGACGTGTTGAAGGACAATCCCTTCATGGGGACGTTCCGGGTCAGCGGCACGGGGAAGATGTGGTCGAAGCTCGTCAGGTCGAATCCTTCCGTGGCGTTGAGCTGCCGGAATTCGATGAAGCGCGAGAGGCTCTGCGCGAGGACCGTGTACACCGGGATCCCGCGAGTCGCCAGGTGATCGCCGCGGGCGTCGACGATGTCGGCCCCGCCGAGGAACCGCTTGTACTCAGCGAAGATCACGACGTCATTCGGATGGGCGGTCGTCCCATACCGGACGCCGAACAGGGCGTCTCCTGCCTTCACTCCGACGAAATCCCCGCCGCCGAACCGGTCCGTGCTGACCGGCCCGATGACGACGGGGGCCAAGTTGCGCGTCGGGCTGGCGGCGCTCGCCGTCCCCACGATTCCCAGGGGGACGAACACCATCGCGGCCACGACGAATGCCACCATCAAAGTCCGCATCGGGTTCACCATTCCTTCGTGAGGGCGTTATAACCTCACTATGGACATAGCGACGCTATGTATCCTCCAGTACTTAATCCCGCGCCCGCGATTTCCACCGCACCGCCAAATACGTCGGCATCGATGGACGAAAACGGTGCCTCGGCTCGTCCTGCTCGACGCGAATGCGCTCCTCATGCCCTTCCAGTTCCACGTAAACCTCGATCGGGAGATCCAGCGATTGCTGGGGGACGCCGATGTCGCCGTCCCGAAACCCGTCCTGACCGAACTGGAATTTCTGGCCGAGCGGGACCGAGAGGCCCGCGCCGGCCTGCGGCTAGCGCGCCGCTATCGTGTGATCGATGCGACGGGTTCCGCCGATGACGCTCTGCTGGACCTTGCGGGAACGAATCGCGCGGTCGTCGTCACGAACGACCAGCCGCTCCTCGAGCGGCTTCGAGAGAAAGGGGTCCCTCGACTGTTCCTCCGCTCGAGAAACCATCTCGTGGCGGAGGGCCTCTGACCCTGGGAAAAGGCATATCCGGGCGACGTTCCTCTCGACCGCCCGTGAAGCCCTACCATGTCGAGACGCTCAAGGCGATCGCCCTCATGGGCGGGCTGAAGGAGTACGTCAATCTCTCTTCGGGCGAGCTCGGAAAGTTGATCGGCGTGAGCCAGCAGAGCGCGTCCCAGCGGATCCTCGAGATGATCCGCGACGGCTTGGTTGCCCGGGACCTCGCGACCCGTCGGCAACGAATCCGCCTCACGCCGAAAGGCGGCGAAGTCCTGCGGAAGGAGTACGCGGACTACCAGCGGATCTACGAGGTGAAGGAGACCCTGACGATCTCGGGGACCGTCACCAGCGGCCTCGGGGAGGGCGCCTTCTACATGCGCCAGCGAGGCTACAAGGACCAGTTCCGCAAGAAGCTCTGGTTCGAGCCGTACGAAGGGACGTTGAATCTGAAGATCAGCGGCCCGGACCTGGCGAAGCTGCAGATCCTTCAGGAGAGCCCGGGGATCGAGATCTCGGGCTTCGAAGCCGCGGGCCGCACCTTCGGCGGCGCGAAATGTTTCCTCGCGACCTCCGGCCATGTCGACTGCGCGGTCATCATGCCGATCCGTACGCACCACACGGATGTCCTGGAGGTGATCTCGAAGCACTACCTGAGGAACGCGTTGGGCCTGAAGGACGGCGACATCGTGGAGCTCGCCGTCACGCTCTAGGTGTTCGGCGCGCCATTGCAGGAGCGGCCGATCCGGGCGACACATCGGATCTAGAACCGCTTCTCGAGGTACTGTAGCGAACTTTCGAACAGTGCCTTTCCGTCGCCGTACTGGGAATCGCCCCCCGACTCGCGCGTCCAACTCGGCTCCAGGTGCCGGAAGAAACAGCGTTCCGGATGGGGCTGCACCCCGAACACGTTGCCCTCGCGATTGCAGATCGCCGCGATGTTGTACGTCGTGCCGCTCGGATTCCAAGGGTAGCCGGCGTATCTCCCTCGATCGTCGACGAAGCGGAACACGACCTGATCGTTGTCGACGAGTTCCTTCAGCATTTTCTTTTCGCGGTTTTGAGGAAGGAGGAACTTGCCTTCCGCATGAGCCGAGATGAACGTGACGACTCGGCCCGGTTTCATCCCGCGAGTGAAGACGCAGGAGCCGCCGTTCTCCAGTTTGAGGAGGCTCGGGCGGCATTCGTAGTGACCGGAGTCGTTCGTCGCGAGGACGGCCTCCGGCGCGGCGGTCATCGTCGCGCCCAAAGCGGGGAGTAGGCCCGCCTCGACGAGGACCTGGAATCCATTGCAGACGCCGAAGACGGGCTTCCCCGATCGGACGAAGGCGATGAGGTCCTTCGAGAGCTTGGACCGCAATCGCGCGGCAAAAATCGTGCCCGCCCGCACGTAGTCTCCCGCCGCGAAGCCGCCCGGGATCATGAGGAGGTCGTAATCGTCGAGGTCCCGCCGGAGCTCCGCGGGCACGTCCCCGGTGAGCTGCTTCAAGTGGACCCGCTCGGCCTGCGCGCCGAGATGCCGGAAGAATGCGACGGACTCGTCCTCGCAGTTCGTCCCTTCGATGAAGACAACGCCGACTCGAATCGAGGAGCGCCTCATGTGACGACCACCTGCCGGGGGATCGTCTCGCCCCAGGCCTTCCGCATGACGGGGAGGGCGAGGGACGTCCATTGCCGCCCCTTGCCCAGGTGCAGCGACGTGCCGCCCGTGGTGCCGAGGAAAGTGGCGGGCGTCCCCTCCATGAGATGGCCGAACTCCTCGTATCGATCCTTCTGCACTTCGACGAGCCAGCGGCCGTTCGATTCGGAGAACAACTGGAGGTCCCATCGCATCGGGTCCATCGCGGTGGTCTTGAGATCCGCCCCGAGGTCCCCGCCGAGGGCCATCTCGGCCGCGGCCACCGCGAGGCCTCCGTGGCTCAGATCGTGGCAGGCCGCGACCGTTCCGGCGCCTATCGCCGCGAGCAGATGATCGATGGCCGCGCGAAGCGCCCTCGGATCGACGCCAGGCGGCGGGCCTTGGCCCTTCTTCTGCAGGCGTAGGTACTCTGATCCGCCGAGCTCGGCTTGCGTGGTCCCGACGAGGACGACCGGGTCGCCTGACTTCTTGAAATCGGTCGTGACGCACCTGCGCAAATCCTCGACGATGCCGACGCCTAAGACGACAGGCGTCGGCGGACAGGGTCCAAGCGGTGACTCGTTGTAGAACGACACGTTGCCGGAAGGAATCGGCAAACCGAGGGCCTTCGCGGTCGCCCCGAGCCCGCGGGCGGCCTCGCGGAAGGACCACAGGCGGTCTGGCTTCTCGGGATTGCCGAAGTTCAGGCAGTTCGTCAGGGAGTGCGGGCGCGCCCCGACCGCCACGAGATTCCGACACACCTCGTCCACCGCGGTCGCGCCTCCCAAGAAAGGATCGAGGGACGTGACGTGCGGGGTGGAGGCGGTTGCGATGGCAAGGGCCCGCCAGGAGTCGACCAGGGGCCTTACCACCGCGGCGTCTCCGTGGGCGGCTTTTCCGATCACGCCCTGCAAGGGCTTGATGACCGTGGACGCACGGACTTCGTGGTCGTACTGACGGATCACGTATTCCTTCGACGCGATGTTCGGAGCCGCGAGCAACCGGAGGATCGTCGTGCGATAGTCCGTCGGTTCCGGCGGCAGCTTGAGATCTTTCATGGCGACGGTGCGGGGTGGACGATATTCGCGGGTGTACTCCGGGCCGACCGTATAGAACTCCAGGTCCAGGTCGAGGACAGTCGCCTTGCGATATCGGACGCGGCAGATCTTCTCCGGGATCGCCCGTCCGATCACCGTCGCGGGCACGTCGTACAGTTCGAAGATGCGGAGGACCTTCTCGACGCTCTCTGGCAGGACCGCGAGCATCATTCGCTCCTGGCTCTCCGACACCCAGATCTCCCACGGGGCGAGGCCTTCCTCCTTCAGCGGGACCCTCTCGAGATCGACCTCGGCGCCGAACCCTCCCGCCAGGGCCATCTCGCCGACGACGCACGAAAGGCCTCCGCCTCCAAGGTCCTTCATGCCGTCGAGCAGCCCGCCTTGCGCAGACTCGATGCACGCGTGGATCAGCGGCTCCTTCAGGATCGGGTCCCCGAGCTGGACGGCCCCCGCTTCCCACTCCCGCACGGACCGATCCGTCAGGTCGACGCTTGCGTACGTCACACCATGGATCCCGTCGCGGCCCGTCTTGCCTCCGCACAGGATGAACACGTCGCGCACGGAGGAGGCCCGGTTGCGCACGAGCTGCGATTTCTTCGCGAAGCCGACGCACGCGACGTTCACGACGATGTTGCCGAGGTATCCCTCGTCGAACACGATGCCGCCGGCGACGGTGGGAATGCCGACGCGGTTCCCATAATCCCGGATCCCCGCGACGACGCCGCCGAACAGGTACTTCGGATGCCGCGTGCCCTTCGGCAAGCCTTCCGTCGGGGTGTCGAGGGGTCCGAAGTGGAGCGGGTCGGCGAGGGCGATCGGCTGGGCGCCCATCGCGAGCACGTCCCGGAGGATCCCGCCGATCCCCGTGTTCGCGCCTCCGTACGGCTCGATCGCGGACGGATGGTTGTGGCTCTCGATCCGCAAGGCGTACGCATGGTCTTCATCGAACTCGACCACGCCGGCATCGCCGCGGTCGAGGACGTAGGGAGCCTGGACCGGGAAGATGAACTCCTTCAGGAAGACCTTCGAGGACTTGTAGCAACAGTGTTCAGACCACGCTTGACCAAGGCTCTGCAGCTCAACGTGGGTCGGCTCCCGACCGATCCGCCGAAAATATTCCTGGATGCGGGCCATCTCCTCGATGCTGAGGGACAGACCGAGCTTCTCGCTCAACGACTTGAGATCGCCGACTTTCGCATCCCGGAGGGGGATCTCGTACAGGGGGAACGGCGAGGACCGCTTGCGGAGTCGGTCGTCCACCCCTTCGCCTCAGGGAAGGTCAAACGCCCGCGCTACATTATGCTTCCCGTGCGGGAGGAAATGCCGCCCGGAATGGAACCTTCAAGTAGCTCCGCGTGCCCATCTCCTCCCGAATGCGCCGGGCGTTTCGCAAGTCCCTGTCCGCGACGCCGCTCGTCCTGGAGATCGTGCCGCCCTCCCGTCGCGCGAGCGAGAAGGCGATTTCCGCCTTGGTCGATCGGGTGCGTGACGCCGTCCGCACGTTGGGGAACCTGGACGGGCTGAACCTGCCGCAGGTCCTCGAAGAGAACCACCAAGGCCAACCTTTCCTGCGCAATCTCGATCCGCGGGACTTCGCAGAGCGGCTCGGGGACGATCTCGGAGTCGATCCGATCGTGAACAACGTCGTCGCGCACGCGCCGTCCCGCGATGGCTTCCGCCGCTGGGTGAAGGAGAGCCTCGAGGACGGATTGCGAAGCTTCGTCCTGGTCGGAGGGACGAGCAGTCGGGTTCGGTATCCCGGCCCCTCCGTGCTCGAGGCGAACCAGATCCTGCGGGCGGCCGCGAAGGGCCATCCGGACGTCGCCCTCGGAAACATCACGATTCCCGACCGGGAGAACGAGGTCGATCGGCTCGTCGAGAAGACGCAGGCGGGATGCGACTTCTTCACGACGCAGGTCTTGTTCGAGGCGGAGCCGATGGCGACCGTCCTGCGCGCCTACGGGAAGCGCTGCGCCGCGATGGGCCTGAAGCCCGCGACCGTCCTGCTGAGCTTCGCGCCCGTGTCCGATTACCAGGACCTGGAGTTCCTTGCGTGGCTCGGCGCATCCGTCACGCCCCGGACGGAGGAGGCGCTCGTCGCGAACGGGGAAGCCGCTCCTGGTCGATCCTCGATCGATGTCGCGAGGACTCTGTGGTCGCATCTCCACGCGGCCGCAGCCACGTCCCGGCCCGCGGTCCCTCTCGGAGTGAACGTCGAGGAAGTCTCGCTTCACAATTTCGACTTGGCGGTCCAGATCGCCCGCGAGTTTCCCGCCTGGCGCGATGCCAAATCTCCGCCCGCGGCCCATGTTTAAATACGATACGGGGTTTTTGGCCGCGCATCCGCGGCGAAGTTCGCCCGCGATGCCTGGGAGGAATGGGAACGGGGAAGACGGACCGCGACGAATGGATTGTGAAGTGCCCGAAGTGCGGTCGCATTCGCGAATCTTGTCGCCACGTTTCGCGGGAGGACGTCCGTCGGATCGTCCGCCTCCTCGACGCCGGCGTCGAGGTCTACCAGGCGGACGAGGAGCGGGAATCCTCGGAGCCGCACCTGCATGAGCCGGTCCGTCCCGTCGCGCAGCTCGTCACGCCCCGATACACGATGGACGATCTGGTCCTCGCCGAATCGACGAAGGAGGGCCTGCTCGACGCCCTCGCCGAGTTGCGGCACAAGGGCCTCATGTACCGTCGGTGGGGCCTGAAGAAGGTCGTCAAGAAGACGAAGGGGCTCAGCCTCCTGTTCGCGGGACCTCCGGGCACCGGGAAGACGATGGCGGCGGAGGCAATCGCGAGCGAACTCGGCCGGCCGATGCACGTCGTGAACTACGCCCAGCTCGAGAACATGTGGGTCGGGGAGACGGAGAAGAACATCGAGCAAGTGTTCCGCGCCGCGTTCGAGGCCGGCGCCGTCCTGTTCTTCGACGAGGCAGACGCCGTCTTCCAACGGCGCGGGGTCATGGCGACGCCGTGGATGAACCGGGACGTGAACGTCCTGCTCTCCCAGATGGAGAACTACGCGGGGGTCGTGATCCTCGCGACGAACCTCGCGCGGGTGATGGACCGCGCCTTGGATCGTCGGATCGACATCGCCGTCGAGTTCCCGCTCCCCGATGCACCCCTTCGCCGGAAGATCTTCGAGCGACTCGTGCCATCTGAGGCGCCGCTCGCCAAGATCGATTTCGATGCACTGGCGGCGAAGTATCAGCTGAGCGGCGGCTCGATCTTGAACGTCGTCCGCCAGGCGATGCGGAGCTCGCTCCGCCGCGGCAAGAGGCATCGGATCACGATGGAGGACTTCACCCGGGCCGCGGAACGAGAGCTCAAGAAATCGGCGCTCCTGTCGACGGATCACCTGCAGGAAGCCCCTCGACGCGAACGCATCGGCGGGTACGCCTGAGGCTCCGATTCCTTCCTATTTCTCGACGGCGATCGAATATTCGTGGATCACGGGATTCGCGAGGAGCCGACGACACATCTCCTCGGCTTCCTTCCGCGCGACCTTCGTATCCTTGGTGGCCAGGTCGATCAGGAAAAGCTTCGCGCTGTGGACCCCTCCGATCCCCTTGAACCCGAGGAGCGTCAGGGCCTTTTGGACGTTGTCGCCCTCCGGGTCCGTGACGCCTTTCCGCAAGTGGACCTCGACGCGGACGCGCACCATGGGGCTTGACCGCGGCGGGCATCCGCTCCGGCCACTTAGGCCTTTCCAGGTCCCGCCCGGACATGTGGCCGGAGGAGGCCCAACCTCGCGGTGGGTCGGAGCACCGGGTGGCCAGACTCGATCTCCGACTCGAGGAGTCCCTTCGTCGCAAGCGATCGCACCGCGGTCAGGATCGTCCGCCGCGCGAATCCCGCCGACATCATCAAGGGAATCAAGTTGGTCGTGGGGATGCTTCGTCGGAGCCGCTGGGCGATGAACGTTTCCGCGGGCGAGAAGTCGGCCGCGATCCGTACGCCTCGGAGAATCGGTAGCCGAATGGGATCCGGGTCGCAATACCAGGCCTCGACGCCTTCATGAAAGGCGGCCAGAATCGCCGCCGTCGTGAGGATCTTGGTCCCGCCGGTCGCGCTGATCCGGACCGGGCCTTTCTCCTGCTCCCGCTCGACGACCTTCTCGATTGAGCCAAGGCAGTTTCCGAAGTCGAACGGATTGACGCGGACGCTTTGGAGGCTCGGCTCGAACGCGCGTAGACGGCGAAACGCTGGCGATCGAAAGGAATCCCGGCCGCCGACCACAAGGAGCCGATCGTACGGAAGCTGGCGGAGGCTGGGGAGGACATGCCTGTCGTCGAACCCGATCGTGGCGATGAGCGCCCCGACGTCCGTCGAATCACCCGAGGAGCAGTTCGATGCCGGGCGCGGGGACGATCACGAGCCGGCGGCCGTCGACCGGATCGGCCTGGCGTTCGATCGTGCCCATCGACTCGAGCTTACGCAGGTGGTGGTTCATCGTGGCCTTGTGGACCCCGAGCGCACGGGCCAAGGCGGTTTCCGAAAACGACTTCTCGCGGTTCTTGACGAGAAACGCGAGGACTTCCCGTTGCTTTCGCGTCAGTCCTTCGCCGTACGTCATCCGGAGGAGCGGGAGCGCGAGCTCGCGATACGTCTCGTCGTGCACGTACGTCGCGGGGATCCCCTCGAGGATGCAGACCAGGAGCGCCGCGCTGCTCATGAGTCGGGTGCCGCCCGCGATGTTGAATCGAAGGTCCATCCCCGTGGACTTCTCTTTGCGCACATCGGCTCGAATTTGCCCCGCGACCTGCAGGAGGTCATAAGCGTCGCTGACCTCGAACGCGGTACACGGGACCCCCAACCCTCGGCAAAATTCCACGACCTTGGACCGGGCGTCCCGGCTCTTCGCATGGTCGCTGTGGTAAAACACGACACGGTCGAGATGGCCCGTCATGCCTCCCTGTTCACCAGGTTCTAACAATAAGAAGTTTCTTCCTTCGAATCGGTCCCCGATTCGGCGTCGTGCGGAATCCAGGCACGGTCGAAACCATTTTATCGTCCTCCCTAGATGATTCCCGAGATGGCGACGGACCACGCAGGGGAGCAGACCCTCCTCGTGACGCGACCGACGCGGCTGATCGCCCTCCGATATTGGAGTGCGTTGGTGCTGGCCCTCATCCTGGCGGCGGTCCTGGGCCTCCGCATCCCGAGCCGGTTCTCGTCGACCTTCCCGAATCCAACGATCGTGGGCGTTGAACTAAGCACGATCCTCGCCGGTTTCTTCCTCTTCCTCGCGCTCCTCGCCTTCTTCGCGGCCGAGCTGAAACGAAAGACGACGAGGTACATCATCACGGACAACAAGATCATTCGCGAGGACGGGATCCTGAACAAGAACACGCAGATGATTCCTTATACCCAGCTCGAGCGGGTGGACCTCCACCAGACGTTCGGCCAGCGAATCCTCAAGATCGGGACGATCGTCGTGGACACGGGGGACGACACCCTGAAGATCGACATGGTCCGGCATCCCGCGAAGGTCCAGGAGCTCTTGAGTAACCGGCTCGGACGCCGCGCGTGGACCGGCCAAACGCCCCCCGGCCAGCCGCCGGCGAACCGCTGACGACTTGTTCAGGAAGCCTCGTCACCCGGTCCACGGGAGGATCAACTGCGCCTCGTGCGTGGCGGCGACGTCCCACATCCCCGGCTCCCCGTCGGGCTCTCCTTCGACCCAGTAGCCGCCGATCGTCATGTCGTATCCGTGGTTCGCGTCGAGGGCCACCGTGCAACCAATCTTGCGCCGGTAGCGCCGGGTGGAACAGCCCGTCTCGTGGGGCTGCGACCACGTCCGCCGCTTGAGGGCCATCACGACCTCGAGCCACCGGACCCGCCGCTCGGGACGGTCCCGAGAGATCCGCCGCAGTTCGTCGGTGACGTAGTCGAGGTCCGTCCGGGAGAGGCTCGCGGCGCCGTCGTGCCCGGTGTGGCTGTGGAAGCCGCCGAGGACCGCATATCCGACGTCCGCATGCTCGATCGCCCCGCGGGCCCTCTTGAAGGCCTTCTCGTTGCCGTGGGAGACCCAGTTCGGCTTGCGATCCTCCGTTTGAAGCGGATAGGCGGCCCGGAGGACGGTCACCTCGCGGGGCCGCTGGCGGACGAGCCGCGTTCCGCGGTTCCCGACGAGGAACCCGTTCGTCTCGCGGTTGTAGGCCTCCACGGCGGACGTGACCAGGCCGAGGAACGCGCTGCGCTCGATCACGATAGGGTCCAAGGTCCGCCTCTGGGCAGGCGCCCGGCTGCAGCCCCCTCGGCGTATAAGAAAGTGCCGTCACGAGTCGCGAAGAATGGTTGGAATAATCATCCGACGGTTTGATTCCAACGTCCGGCCAGGAGTTGGCCAGAAAGGAAAAATAAGCCCCGCGGGATATGCGAGGGAGGCCGGCGTGAAGTTCTTCGCCACGGAGCTGCGCGGCAAGACGGTCATGACCGAGGACGGCCAGCTCCTCGGGATCCTCGAGGATTTCTTGTTCGACCTCAAGACCGGCCGGATCCAGTCCCTCCTTGTCGCCCCGGCGGAGTCCGTCGAGACGCGCCTGTTCCAGACGGACCCCAAAGGCCGGCTCGTCCTGAGCTTCCGGTCGATGAAGGCGGTGAAAGATGTGATTATGACGCAGCTCGCCGATTGATGCGCGGACCCGTGTGGCGATGACGAGTCTGACCTTCTACGGCGGCGTCGGAGAGATCGGCGGCAACAAGGTCCTCCTCGAAGACGGCGACGCTCGGATCTGGCTCGACATGGGGTCCACCTTCGATTTCGGCTCGGAGTACTTCGTCGAATACCTCACGCCGCGAGAACGGTTCGGCCTCCGGGACTATTTCGCCCTCGGACTCCTGCCGCGGCTGCCCGGGCTCTACGCCGCGGACTGGCTCGAGTCGGCGGGCCTGCCGCACGAAGCGCCGCGGTTTTCGGCCGCGTTCATCTCCCACATCCACTTCGACCATACGAACCACCTGCGGTTCCTCGACGCCGCGATCCCAGTCCACCTCGGGATCGGGACGAAGATCATCCTGGACTCCTGGGAGATCACGACCCGCGGGATGGACCTCCTGGCCCACGACTACCGCACGTTCCGCACGGGCGGGAGCATCGACGTGGACGGCGTCGAGGTCGAACCGATACACGTGGATCACTCGGCGCCGGCCGCCTACGGCTTCCTGTGCACACGGCCGCCGGGACCGTCGCCTACACCGGGGACCTGCGCCAACATGGACCGCACGCGGAAATGACCCACGACTTCATCGAGGCCGCGCGGACGAACGAGCCGATCGCCTTGATCACGGAAGGGACGCGGGTGACGCCGGAGGACCCGCGGTCGAATCTCACCGAGGCGCAGGTGAAGTCGAAGAGCATCGAGGCCGCCGGGCGCGCGAAAGGCAAGGCCGTCTTCGCGACCTTTTACCCGCGGGATGTGGACCGCATGCGGACCTTCGTCGAGGTGGCGAAGGCCGTCGGCCGGAAGTTCGTCGTGCAGGCCCGGGCCGCCCACCTCCTCGTCTCCCTCTCCCAGGACGCGCGGATCCAGGTCCCGGACGTCCTGCGGGACCAGGACCTGCTCGTGTACGACCGCCGGTTCGAACGCCAGGACACATGGGAGAAGAATCTGTTCGCCCAACTCGGAGATCGAGTCGTGACGTCGGATTACGTCCGCGACCATCAGGACGAGCTCGTCGTCCAGTTGGACTTCACGACGATGCCGGAGCTGATCGACATCCGGCCGGTACCCGGGAGCACCTTCATCCACTCGAAGAGCGAGCCGATCGAGGAGGATAACGAGGTCGAGGAGGCCGTCGCGAACTGGGTCCGGTTCTTCAAGCTCCGCCGGTTTCAGTACCACGCGAGCGGACACATGTCGGAGCGGGAGATCGCGGACATGATCCGCGCGATCGGTCCGAAAACGGTCATCCCGATCCATACGGAGTACCCGGAGAGGTTCACGAGCTTCGCCCCGCGGGTCGTCCAACCGACCGTCGCGCGGCCGATGACCCTCGACTGATCGGCGCGCGCGGCCTAGCGGAAGTAGGACACGATGGCCCCTTGGATTCCGAGGATCACGAACTGCACCGCGATGGCGGCCAAGATGAGGCCGATGATCCGCGAAATCGCGTAGGCCCCCATCCGGCCGATTCGACTGAAGACGCGGTCCGCTTGGTACAGCAGGACCCAGGTGATGCCCATCGTGGCCAGGATAGAGCCGACGATCACCGCGATCTGGCCCATGTCGAAGGTCGGAAAGGAGGCCTCGGCCATCAGGACCATGACGGTCGTGATGGCCCCCGGGCCCGCCATCATCGGAATGCCGAGCGGCACGATGCCGGCCGCCTCCCGTTCGAGCGCTTCCGCGCGATCCTGCGCGGTCAACTGGGTCCGGGAGCGCTCGCCTTGCATCATCGAGAAGGCGATCGTGAAGAGCAAGATCCCTCCGGCAATGCGGAACGCCGGGATCGAGGTGCCGAAGACGAAGAAGATGTAGTTCCCGACGAACGCGAAGACGAGCAGCGTGATGGTCGCGGCGAGGATCGCCTTCTGGATCACCCGGCCCTTCATCTCCTTCGGGTACGATCGCGTCAGGACCACGAAGAAGGTCATCGCGCCGATGGGGTTCACGATCGCGAAGAGTGCGACGAAGGTCGTGATGGCAAAACTGACGAGGTCCGCCGCCATTCCGGCGCGGCCGAGACAGCGGCCCGTATTAGAAGGTGTCGAGCACTTTTCGCGCGAACGTCAGATACCCGGTGTGGCCAAGCGGCGCGAAAGACGGGTGGGTCCCCGCCTCATGCGCGACGATCTCCCGCTCGATAATCTCGACGCTTCGGATCTCCACGAACGTCCCGGCCCGGAGGGCTTGGATCGTCCGGTTGACCTGCTCGACGTTCGGTGAGTAGGATGCGAAGTGACCGCACGGACGGAGCGCATCGCTCCCGACCTTCACCGCGGCCCACGGGTCCGGAATATCGACGACGAACGCATCGACGTCTCGCTCCTGAATGCCGGCGCGGACATCTCCCCGCTTGAACTCGACACGGCCCTCGAATCCCGCGTCTCCGACATTTACTCGGGCGACATCGAGCGATTCCTTCAGCAGGTCGTAGGTCACCACGCGTCCGGTCGGACCCACGGCCTGCGCGAGGGCGATTGTCAGCGCGCCGGAACCGACGCCCACCTCGACGACCATGTTGCCCGCTTTCACGTCGCAATTCCAGACGATCGATGGAGCGTCCTTCGGGCCGATGATCTGGGCCCGTCGACGGATGGTCTCGACCTTGTCCCGGACGGAGGGCGTCAGGACGAGGAACGTCCGGTTGCCGATCCGCCACCGGCGCCCGATGGACCCGCGTAGCGTTTCCGCGCGGACCACGCCGATCCGCGGGACATTGATCGTCTCGCGGTCGAGGACCACGAGGTGCTTGCGCCCGGAGGGCTCGAGCAAGACCACGCGGTCCGGTTCCATGGCAGTCCGAACGCGTCCCCAGCGAAAGGCTTTCCGCCTCTCTGGAGAAACCTTAATGGGGTTACGTCGGTTCCGCTCCCGCCAGACTGACCATGGCCGCCACACCGGAACCGGGAGCGTCGTGGGTGGCGCGTCCGAGGTCGCGGCTCTCGGCGCTTCGACCCACCGCGCGATTCCGGGCGCAACTCGCGCGGGCGGGAGTCGTCGTTCTCGTCGTGTCATCGTCGCCGCGATCGGCCTCACGGTCCTCTATGGGATTCGAGGGTTCGCGAACTTCGCGTACGGCGACATCGCGACCCTCGGCGGGTACGTGGCGCTGGTCCTCACCTTCGGCGGAATCTCTCTTGTCCTTGGCGCAATCATCACGTTCCTCCTCCTGGCCGCCTTCGGCGTCTTCCTCGAATTCGCCATCTTCTCCCGCCTCGAAGGGCGCGGGGTCGTGGCGCCACTGGTTGCGTCGGTCGGGGTCGGCCTCATCATCCAGAACGGAATCCGCGCGGTCGCGGGGACGCAGAAGTGGCTCTACCCGGTCACCTTAGGCCAGGACTTCGTCATTGTGCCGGGCCTGGGAATCCACCCGATTCGCGGGATCCTTACTCTCTCCGTGGGAGTGATCCTGGTTGTCGCGGCCCACGTCCTCCTGAAGTACACGAACCTCGGCAAGGCGATGCGGGCGACCGCGGACAACCTCGAGCTGGCCAAAGCGACCGGCATCGACACGCGGCGGGTGACGTACGCTGCGTGGGCGGTGAGCTGCTCATTCGCCTCGATCGCGGGCGTCCTCCTCGGCCTCGGCAGTGCCCTCAGCCCGACGGTGGGATTCGAAAGTCTGCTGCTAATCTTCGCCGCGGTGATCGTGGGCGGCATCGGCTCGCCCTACGGCGCCATGCTCGGAGGGCTCCTCGTCGGCATGTCGCAAGAAATGTCCGTACCGGTCTTGGTCTGGTTGGAGCGTCCCGACGTGCTCGGTTTGCAATTCGGGGCGAACTACAAGGTCGCGGTCCCGTTCATCATCCTGATCCTCGTCCTGATCTTCCGGCCGTGGGGCATCGCGGGCCGGAAGCCCGTCTTCGCGCCCAGGGCCTTCTTCCTCGAGCGCATCACCCGATCCCTCCGGGAACGCCCCGTCTCGTCCGAGGCCGTCGCCGCGGATCGTGAGGCCGGCAAGTCATGACCGCGGCCGCGCCGAAGAAAGGTCCCGCCGTCGAGCCGGGGGGGTTCCCCTTGAATGAGTTCATTGTGTTCAGCCTCATAGGGGGTATCGTCGTCATCGGGATCATCTCGGCCGTCATCGCGGGCGCGACTCCGAAAGGAATCTTGACAAACCTCGGATTCTACGTCAGCGTCGCCATCATCTTTTCCGTGTTGGCGCTTGGTTTCAACCTCCAGTGGGGCTACACCGGCCTGTTCAACGCCGGGATCGCGGGGTTCTACCTGATCGGCGCCTACGTCGCGGCGATCGCAATCACCTCTCCGGCGCCGCCGATCGTCGTCGGCGACGTCGTCGTCTATCCTGGCCACCTCGGCGGCTTCTCTCTGCCGCTCGTCGTGGGCGTGCTGCTCGCCATGGTTGCAGCGGGTGGCGCTGCGGCCGTGGTGGCCCTGCCCGCGTTGAGGCTTCGTGCGGACTACCTCGCGATTGCGACCCTCGCCCTTGCCGTCACTCTCCAAATCGTCACGAGGAACGCGCAGAACATCACCGGGGGCGCGATTGGGATCACGAGCGTCCCTCCACCGATCCTCTTCCAAGGCACGGACGCCTCGTTCCTCAACGCAATCACGATGGTCGGAATTGGCGGGTTCGTGCTCTTCGCCCTGCTGGTCATCCTCCAATTCATGTCGGAGTCGCCGTGGGGTCGCGTCCTGCGGGCCGTCCGAGAGGACGAGGAAGCGACGATGGCCCTGGGGAAGAACACCTTCAGCTACAAGCTCCAGGCCTTTGCCCTCGGAGGTGCGTTGATGGGCTTGGCCGGAGCCCTTTACGCGGTGACGCTCGGTTACCTCTCGCCCGAGTCCAGTTTCGCACCGGCCGTCACATTCTCGGTCTGGGTCATGGTCATCGTCGGGGGCTCGGGCAACAACCGGGGCGCCTTCGTGGGCGCCTTCCTGATCTACGGAATGGAATGGCTGTCCGTGCAAGTGCGGGATCAAGCGGCCTCGGGCCTCGCCGCGAACTACCTGCTCATGAGTGTGCTCTTCATCGCCCTCGGGGTTGGCGCCCTGCTCGCCGTCCTCGCGGTCCAGTTCGTTGGCCGGAGAGTCTTGGATCGTCGAAGGGCATGGCTCCTCATCGCGGCGATCCTCGGCGCCTTCGGTGCGGCCCCCGCAGCCCTCGGCGCACTCCCCATCGGGTGGTGTTTCGCCCTCTTCGTCCTCCTTTTCGGGTTCGCCTTCGTGGTCGACCGGGCCAAGAAAAGCAGGAGGGCGCGGGCCGGAATCTACGCCGCCGCGACCCTCTATGGCGTAGGGTGGGCCTTCATCCTCTTGCAGCAGCTGGCGCCCAACGCCGTCGCGGATTCTTTCTTCTACATTCGCCTCATGATCATCGGCGCTTTGCTGATCCTGCTCATTATCTTCCGCCCGGAGGGAATCCTTCGGGAGAAGAAACGAGTCCTGAGGTGACGCCTCGGTTTGGCGACGAGCCCTTTGTTGACCGTGAACGCGGTGGAGAAAGCCTTCGGCGGGATCCGCGCCGTCGACCGATGCTCCTTGGACGTGGCTCCCAAGTCCATCACGGGCCTGATCGGACCCAATGGCGCGGGAAAATCGACCTTGTTCAACATCATCGCAGGCCTCTATCGGCCCGACGGCGGCGAAATCTGGTTCAACGGTACGCAGATCGACGGCCTGCCTCCGTACGACATCGTCGGCCTGGGGCTCACGAAGACGTGGCAGATCCCGCACGAGTTGCGCAACCTGACGGTCCTGGAGAATGTCGTCTTGGCCGCGAAAGGGAATTCGGGAGAGCACCTCCTAAATCTATTCTTCCGGCCGCGGGCGGTCAAGCAGGACGAGAAGCAATGGCGCCTCCGAGCGAGGGAGATTCTCAAGTTGACGCAGCTCGACAACCTGGCGAACGAGCATGCGAGGACCCTCTCGGGGGGCCAGAAAAAGCTGCTCGAGCTCTCGCGGGCCTTGATGTCCGACCCGACTCTCGTCCTCCTCGACGAACCGGTCGCGGGCGTCAATCCGGCGTTGACGGGGAGCCTCATGGACTTGATCGAACGGCTCCGGCGCGAAGGGCGGACCTTCTTCCTGATCGAGCACGACATGAACGTCGTCATGAACCGATGCGACCGAGTCATCGTCATGCATCAAGGCCGCAAGCTTGCGGAAGGCCCGCCTGCGACGGTGAAGACGGACCCCACCGTCATCGAGTCCTACCTGGGAGGCTAGCGATGCTCCTCGAAGCCCAGGACCTCCACGCCGGATACGGGGAAATGGAGATCCTCCACGGAGTGTCGATGACGCTGGACGAGGGAGAACTCGTTACGATCATCGGGCCGAACGGAGCGGGCAAGTCCACGTTGGTCAAGGCGATGTTCGGACTCATCCGCGTTTCCGGCGGGCGGATCCTGTTCCGAGGGACGGACATCACGGCTCGCCCGCCGCGGGAGTTGGTCATAATGGGGCTCGGTTATGTGCCCCAGACGAACAACACGTTCCCGACCCTCACGATCCTCGAGAACCTCGAGATGGGCGCAATCACCCGTCGGATCTCGCCTCTCCCCCTGCCGTGGGTCCGTCGTGGCGACGCTCGCTCCCGGGCCCGCATGATGAACGACGGCCAGATCCGGAAAAGGGCAATCGAGACGATCAAGATGTTCCCGAATCTCGAGCCGAAACTCCGCGAGCCGGCGGGCGCGCTCAGCGGTGGCGAGCAGCAGATGGTCGCCCTCGCGAAGTCCATGATGCTGGACCCGGAGATCCTCCTTATCGACGAGCCCTCGGCCGGACTCGCCCCGAAGTTGGTCGACGCCGTCTTCTCGAAAATCGTGGAAATCAACGAGCGGGGCACGGGAATCGTCATCATCGAGCAGAACGCGAAGAAGGCCCTGGCCATCGCGGACCGAGGGTACGTCCTCGAGACCGGCCGGAACCGGTTCACGGGGACCGGCGAAGGGCTGCTCCACAACGCCGACGTCGGCCGACTCTACCTCGGAGGGGCGGCCTGAGCTCCGCTAGTACGAGGAAAGAAACCAAAAGAAAAGGGGTCAGTGCCGCCGGGATTCCCCGACGGCCTGGACCTGAAGGAAACTGGCTTGCGGCATCGAAACGCCTTGGGCGCCGTAGAAGCCCGACGTCGGGATGCTCGAGTCCGGGATGAAGGCGACCCGCACGATCTGGAAAGTCGAGTTCACGCCCCAGACCTCGTAGCTGCCCCGCACATCACCGTTCGCGTCGAAATCCTCCGAACCCGCCGCGCCTTCCCAGTTCACGTCGCCACCACCGCTCAAGGCGGTGAGGGCCGACGCCCACTGCCCCGGCTTGATGACAGTCCCGGGGGCCATCGACACCGTGCGGAGCTGGTCTCGGATCGCGGTCCCGTTCACCGAGCCGGCCTTCTGGGCTGCGAGCGCGATCAGGTAGACCGCGTCGTAGGTGTAGTCCGCGTACAGGACTGGCGTCTGGCCACTGTTGTTCGCCTTGTACTGGGCGACGAAGGAGTCCTCGATGGGCCCGAACGGCGAGACCGGCGCGGTCCCGAGGATCTTCGTGACGTCGAGGCCCGCGGTCCGCAGCTGGTCCATGAACGCCTGACTCTTCAGGCCCTCCGAGAAGATCCAGGGTCGGTTCCA
Organism: Methanobacteriota archaeon; assembly: GCA_005878615.1. Lineage (GTDB taxonomy): Archaea > Thermoplasmatota > Thermoplasmata > RBG-16-68-12 > RBG-16-68-12 > RBG-16-68-12. The sequence goes on along the minus strand of VBLT01000118.1, from coordinate 1,387 downwards.
TCCGGGGTGGCTGGAGAGTCCGTTCTGCCAGTTCGACATCACCGTGATCCCCTCGCCGGGGAACCCGACGAAGTAGACGGCTTCGGGATTCGTCGAGAAGAGGTTCGTCAGGTCGGCGTCGAAGTTCGCCGCACTCGGGTTGATGATGACGGGCTGGGTCTGGTTAATGGTCCCACCGAGGGCCCTGAACTTGGTCGTCGCCACGCCCGCGAGCCCTCGGCCATACGAGTCGTCGCGGGCGATGACCGCGAGGTATCGGTAGGAGAGATTTCCATACAGATAGTTCGCCGCCACGACGCCCTGGAGGGCATCGGACGGTGCGGTCCGGAAGAAGTATCCGCCCGTGAGGGAGAGATTGGACAGGGCCGGCGAGGTAGCCGACGGAGAGACCATGGGTACGAAGTTCTTCTTCGCGACCGAAGAGACGATGGGGATCGAGCCGCCCGAGAATTGGGCGCCGACGATCGCGTTCACGTGATTCACGGTGATCAACTTCGTGGCCGCCGCGACTGCGGCGGTCGAGTCCGTCTGGTCGTCCTCCACGAACATCAGGACGGGCTGACCAAGGACCCCGCCCGCGGCGTTGATCTGGTCGACCGCCAGCTTGGCGCCCTTGGTGTCACCGGGTCCGTATTGGCTTAGCGCTCCGGTCTGGGAAAGGAGGACGCCTATCCGAAGCTGCGGCTTCGCCGGTGCGGTCGGGGAAAAGAGCCCTCCGACGGCGGCCGCCAAGACGACCACGACAATCACAATCAGAACGGCGACCACGATCCACAAAGCTCTGCCCCTCGGGGCCGGCTTTGGGGCCTCCCCCGAGGAGGACGACTGCTCCTCCATGATAATCCCGGGCGACATGTAGCGTCCTTATTTTAAACGTTCTGGCCGGCGCTCGCTCGAAGTACGGTTTTTGGCGCGATCTTCGAACTGGTACAACGCCCAGGATGCGATCGTTCCAGCCCTGATCACACAGGTCGCTCACGGCGGAAGATTAGATATCCGACGAATCCGAAGATAGGGACGCCGAACGAGACCGCGAACCAGAAAGGTCCCCGCATCCGGCGCAGGCGGGCGTCCTGATAGACCCACAGTCCGACGAGGAAGAACGCGATGTAGAGCCCGAGGAGCAGCAACCAGAAGACGATCGGCGTGGCCGGAGCCGCCGCCTGGTACGGGAGGGCGACGATCGGAAGGGCGTCGGGCGAGGTGGTCCCTCCTGCGCGGTTCCTCTCGGGAGTCGGGATGGTCGAGGGATATTTATACCATGCCGGACGAGCGGTCACGATTGAGAGCGACCTCACAATATTAGGGGCGAATGGAGACCCCGAGACATTCTTATCGAGGAATCGCGCTTGCCACGCGAGGCCGGAGGATCGATTGGCCGAGGTTT
>VBLT01000014.1 GCA_005878615.1 Methanobacteriota archaeon | reverse complement strand
GCATCCAGAACGACGCCACCTCGCTCCGCTCCCTCTCCGCGGACGGCCTCATCCCGCTCATCGCGGCCCTCCTGACGCTCGGAGGGATGATCGTGGTCATGGCGAGCCTCGACTGGCAGCTCGCGTTGATCGCCCTGGTCGTGACCCCGTTCATGTTCCTTCTGACGCTCTTCTATCGGAGACGGATGCGCGCCGCCTGGAGGAAAGTGAAAACGTCGGAGAGCGCGGCGATGTCCGCCGCCCAGGAGTCGTTGAGCGCGTCGCGGGTCGTGAAGGTCTTCGGCCAGGAGGAGCGGGAAAACGAGCAATTCCGCTCCCGTTATACGGAAACCGCGTCGGCCGCTCTCAAGGTGGTCGTCGAAGGGGGCATCTACAGCCTGGTCATCGGCGTGGTGACGGCCCTAGGCCTGGCCGCGGTCCTGTTCCTCGGCATCCAACATGTGCAGGCGGGCGCCCTCAGCCCCGGGGGGCTCCTCATGATCAACTACTACCTGACCCAGCTTTACTCGCCCCTGAAGGACGTTGGGAAGAAGGTCCTCGACATCCAAATGTCCATGGCGGGGATGGAGCGGTTCCTCGAGATCTTGGACGAAAAAGTCGATGTCCCGGAGAAGGTCGATGCGCGGCCGCTCGTCCGGGCCTCGGGCAACGTCGCTTTCCAGGACGTCTCCTTCGGCTACGACGAAAATCGTCTCGTCTTAAGGCACATGTCCTTCGAACTCCCGGCGGGCACCTGCCTCGGGGTGATCGGGCCCACCGGGTCCGGAAAGACGACCCTCGCGAACCTGCTCGTCCGGTTCTTCGACCCGACCGAAGGAGCGATCACCCTCGAGGGGATCGACCTCCGCGACTACAGGATCGCGGACCTCCGGAACCAGTTCGGCGTGGTCCTCCAGGACACCTTGCTCTTCTCCACGACGATCGCGGAGAACATCCGCTTCGCAAAGCCGGACGCGACGGATCGCGACATCGTCGCGGCAGCGAAGTTGGCCAACGCCCACGACTTCATCCAGGGCCTTCCGGACGGTTACGAAACCCAGGTGGGCGAGCGGGCGATGAAATTGTCGGGAGGGGAGCGTCAGCGCATCTCCCTGGCCCGTGCCTTCCTGAAAAACGCCCCCATCCTGATTCTCGATGAGCCGACCAGCGCGCTCGATCTGCAGACGGAGGCCTCCATCATCGACGCCCTTCATCGGCTCGTGAAGGGCCGGACGACCCTGATGATCGCGCATCGACCGAGCACCTTGAGGGCGTGCGACTCGCTCCTCCTCTTGGAGCCCAACGGGAACAGCCGGATGACCCGCGAGGTCGGTTCCAGCCTGCTTCGCATGGCCTCGGTCGGCGCGGAAGGATCGGGGGTCGGGCTCGCCGATGGGGGAGCCCATTGAAGCCGGATGGGTCGGACCCTGGCCTCCCGAGCCTGGATCGACTTGCGGCCGGGCTCGCGACGGCCCTTCGGCCCGATGGCTCGGCGGAACGCGTGACCGTCCTCGCGCGAGAGAGGAACTTCGACGAGAGCACGTTCCCGACGGAAATCGTCACTTGCCGGGTGGGCGGGAGACGTAGCCCGCTGCGTCTCTTCATCAAGTACGGCACGAGTCACTTCAATCGAGCATTCGGTCATCGAGGCGACGTGGCCTTCGAGGGTCGTGTCTATCGAGACGTTCTTCAGCCCCTCCGAATGTCAACGCCCACGTTCTACGGCCTCTACGAAACCGGAGACCCGGGTGTCGCGTGGTTGATCATCGAATATGTGAAAGGCGGCATCCGGACCAGCCAGTGCCCCGATCCGAAGGCGATGATTCAGGCGGCGCGATGGATCGGGAGGTTTCATGCCGCGAACGAGCGACGCCCCCGGAGTCGAAGCCTGGCATTCCTACGAAGATACGACGAAGCATACTACCGCGGGTGGCCGCAGCGCACGGGACGAGCCGGCCTTTGGACTGGCAATCGACCGCGGTCGCCCCCGGTGAGATCGATCTCGTTTCGTTGACTCATTCCTTCCCCACGCCGGTCCAAGAGCGATGCGAACGCGAATACAAGAAATCGCGATGGCCAGGAGGAACGCCGGAAGTCTTCGATGAGATCGTCGCCGCGGCCCGACTCTACGTGGACTTCCGCTGGCTCGGCGACCCGAAACGGATGGTGCTGCCGATTGGGCGGGGCGGAAATCGGCTTCTACGGAAGCGGGCGAAGAGGTTCCTGAAGGATCTTCACGACGCCGAGAACACGCTCGCCGTCGCCTCCGTTCCGTTCAGGGCGGGGACGGCGGATGGTCGCCATTCGGACGAACCCATCCGAGCGCGCCGAGGCCCTCGTCGAGCATGATCGCACTCCACTCCGGGATCGGAGGCTTGCGGCCGTACAGGTCGCGGTGTGCCCGGTGCAAACATTCCGCGGCCTTGTAGAACGAGAGATGACTCAGGGCCTTCGGGGGGCCCGCAGCCACGTAGGCGCGGAGGAACTCTTCGATGGCGCGGTCGTGAATCCGGAGCGATCCCTGCTTCTTGAGCCCAAGACGCTCGAGCGACACGATGAACCACGCGAGGTCGCGAGCCGGGTCGGCCAGATCGTGCTCGTCGAGGTCGATCCCCACCATGCGAGATCCGCTCAGCATCACGTGTTCCGGCATGTAACTCCCATGCCCCGCTCGCGGCTCGAACCCGCCGAGCGCGGCCGGCACGGCGGCTTCGAGTTTGCGTAGCAGCAAGTCGGCCTTGGCCGCGAGCGGCCCGCCGGCGTCCCGGAGCGCGCCGGCCCAATACCGGACGCTCAAGAGCAGTTCTCCCGGATCGTTGAGATGGCCCTCCTGCGGCCCCTTCATCTGGAAATGCCCCAGCCACGCCCCGCAGCGCCGGGCCGCGGAGAATTGCTTCTCCGCCTCATCGCCCATGAAAATCTCCATCGCCTGGATTCCGGAAACCTTCTCCTGCACCAGGACGTGCGGCGTCGCCAGATATGCCAAGGGCAACGGGATCGCGAACTCCGACGTGCCGCCGAATCCTGCGGCGACGAGGGACTCCATCGCGGCGAACACATCCGAGCGATCGCGTTGGTACACCTTCGCGATGATCCCTCGGGCGGAATCCTCGGACCCGAACGAGGTGTCGAACGTGCACCGACGCTTATGGGCCTTGAGGACTCGGAGGTTCATCTCCCCCGCCGGTTGTCCGGGCCACCGGGACCGGAACAGCCGCTCCAGTTCTTCGCGGACCTCCTCTTGCCTCAACACCGCGGCGAATCGCGCAACGATCTCCGGGGTCGAGCCATCCATCACCGGCACGGACCCTTCCTCCCTCTACCTGATGCCACGGGGGCCTTTTGAGTCCGCCGCCCCAATCATGCGCCTTTGTGCTCGCCGCAGGCACGGCGCCCCACGACCTTCGCTTCGGCGGGCTCAGTCATGTGAGTGCTCGAAGCCTTCGTACGGGGTCGCGAGGTACGGGAACGTCGACCGGAAGGGGAGGTCCTCCTTCGTCCCGTCCATCAACAGCCCCGCCGCCGCGTCCGGTGTGAAGGTGTTGTCGATCAGCGGGTACGTCACGCCGGCAATGGCCCGCAGCTCGACCGCCGTCACGTTGTCGAAGACGCGGCGTCCGTTCGGGAAGCCGTCGAGGTCTCCCCCGAGGAGGCCGAACCGCTTCGCACTGTCCCCGGGCGGGTTGATCCCGGAATCCGTCGGATCGTAGGAGGGCGCGAAGGCGAGGTTCAGGCGCAGTTCGTCCGCCGGGGTCGGCCCATTCGAGTTCTGGAACCCGGGGATGATGCCGGCCGGGATCCCCGTCAGCAAGATCGCGACGAGGTCGGCCCGCGATGCTCCCGAGGCGGTCAGCGCCGCGAGGTTCGGGAAGACGCCGGGATAGAGGATCGGCAGGAGGCTCTGCAGTTGCGGATGCGCATAGTCGTCGAGGAACAGATCGTCCCGCTTCGGAGGTCGGCTGTTCCATCGGTCCTTTTCCCCGAGCTCGATGACGACCTCGTTGATCAGCGGCTCTCCGAGGCGCGAGACTTGCACCCAGGGCCCCGTCTCGACCAGGCGACCGTTCTTCTCGCGGACGAGCGCCTTCCGCCGTCGCGCGGCCGACCACACGCCAATCACGGAGCGCGGGTCCGCCGGATCCGTCGGGTCGAATCCGCCGCGGGTGACGTCCGTCTTCGGCACGGAAAGCGCGATCGTGTGGACGTTGAAGCCTTTGGTCCCGTTCACGCCCGGCGCCGCCGGCAAGGGGATCAGGTGGAGGTTCTGGAAAGGTCGAAGGGCCCCCAGATCGAAGATCGAGCCGAGGTCCACGTAGAAGCCTTCCCCGCGTTGGCCGGCGAAGGTCCGCACCCCATTCCCGAGGTCGGAGACAGCGGAGTCCGCCAACGAGGCGTAATCCGGCGTCGAGCGCGGTCCGATGCGGACCGGCGGCGTCGGCAGGTCGCGGCCGAGGACCGTCCGGCGGCCCTCATCGCGGAGGCCCTGGATTTTCGTGACGGTGTACGACTGACGCACGTTCCAGTTCGGATCCGTGAGGGAGGAGATCGGTCCCGTGTTGTACAGGAAGGTCCCGGGATTCTGGACGACCGTCTTGAAACGGAATTGATACACGACGTCCTCTTCCCCGTCCCCGTCGTTGTCGATCAGGATCTCGTAGAGGACCTCGTCTCCGAACTGGAAGAAGTTCGGCCCGCCCGCGGGCTCCTCGAGGGGGATGAAGTTCGCGAGGACCGTCACTTTGGACGTGTCGGCGGGATCAACGAACGCGTACAGGTCCGTGTTATCCGCGACCGGATCCTTCGAAATCGCGGGCGCTTCGCGGTGGGAGGACATCGGGGATCACCCTTGCGCATACCCGAGGATCCGGGACGCGAGGCGGGAGTCCTTGGTCACGATCTCCTTTGTCCCCCACATCACGACCACGGTCCCCGTCGCCGCGTCGGCCACGTAGGCCATGACGGGGGTGCCTGGGTCCGAGGGCATCGTGCCGGCACTCGCATTCTCCGTGAGGCCGAGGACGCTCGGGGCCGCCGCCAAGGCTCCGACCGTCGCGGCCCCCATCGCCGCCCCATGCAAGAATTTTCGTCGAGACATCTTGTTCTTCGGTTCTTCGACCATGTAATTCCCCTCCGGTGGACGAGATGGATCGACCCGGTCCACTCGGTCCTTTCTCCGGGGCGCAGCGCCATCGGCGTATTTCGTCATGTGTAACAGCTCCTGTTACAATCGTCGGGCCGCTCGCCGCAGCGCTCGAAGATGTCGAATTCCGCGCATCGCATCGACCGCAAGTCCCGAGTCCGACTTGGGAAAAGGCTCTTATGTTCCCTGCCATGTCGCGGACGGAATTCCCGGGGGGTTATGCTCATGCATCGAGCTTGGATTCTAGGACTGGTACTGTTCGCGGTCTTCCTGTCGGCGCCGTTGTTCGCCTCCGGCCGCGCGGCCGCGGCATCGACCACGGGGACCGTGCAAGTCGTCTATCCGCTCAACGGGGCGGCCCTCGGCATCGAAGGCACGCGGGTCCAGCTGGCCGTCTCCAATTTTGTGTTGGACCCCAGCGCCCTGCCGTGTGTCGCGACGGACCATGGCCGGATCCGGCTCTACGTGAACGACGTCTTCGTCCGGGAGACGAGCGAGGCGAACACGTCCCTCCCGTCCCTCGCCGCGAGCGACACGAAAATCGGCGCCCAGCTCGTGTGCACGGACAGTTCGTCCTTCGACCCGCAAGTCTGGCACAACATCACGATCACCGCAGGCGAGCCGTCCGTCGTCATCCAGAACCCCGGGCGACCCCTGGGTGTGAGCACCGAGGGGATCCGACTCGCCTACACCATCACGCGCTTCGCCCTCGATCCCGCGGACTACGCCGGACCGCGGATCCCCGGCGCAGGCCATGTCCACATCCTGATCAACGGGTCGCTCGCCGGCACCAGCACGGGTACGTTCGCGGACTTGACGGGTCTGCCAACGGGACCGTACACGCTGGCCGTGGAACTGCACAACAACGATCACAGCCTCGTGGCGACATCGACGCATCCCTTCGGGTACAACGACACGATCGCCGCGACCGGCGTCATCCCGTCGGTCCGGATCGTCTCACCATCGAGCGCCGGGACCGTGAGCTCCTCGGCCTTCCGGGTGACCGTGGCCGTCACCGGCATCGAACTGGATGTCGAGAACTACGCCGGAGCCAAGATTCCGGGCCATGGGCACTTGCACTACTACCTCGACGGAAGCAGCAGCCTGGCGGCGACGAGCACCAGCCCGTTCGTCGACTTCGCCTCCCTCTCCATCGGGCCGCACTCGATCAAGGCGGAGCTCCACAACAACGATCACTCGCTCTACACGGACGCGGGCCACCCGCAAGGCTTCAACGCGACCGTCGCGGTGACCGTCGCGGGCACGTCCATCGCCATCTTGAACCCCGTCAACAACGCGGCGGTCGGGACCGCCGGCTTCCGGATGGAGGTCCGCGTGCAGGGCTTCGATATCAGCGCCTCCAACTACGGCGGCACGAACGTGGTCGGACAGGGCCACATCCACTACTACGAAGGCACCACGTTGCTCGGCGCAACCGCGAGCACGACGTTCGACACGGGCCCGCTGACGGCGGGAGCCCATACGATCAAGGCGGAACTGCACAACAACGATCACAGTCTCTTCACGGACGCGACCCATCCGTTCGGCTTCAACGCCTCCATCGCGGTCACGGCCTCGAACCCGAGCCTCGCGATCGTGTCACCCGCGGTGAATGCCGCCGTGAGCAACGCCGGATTCCGGATCACGGTCGCGGTGGCGGGCCTCGTGATCGACCCGGAGAATTACGGCGGCGCGAACATCCCCGGCCACGGCCACGTTCACTTCTATGAGGGGGCGAACCTTCTCGGGACGTCGACGTCGACGTGGTTCGATGTGCCCGCCCTCGGGACCGGGACCCACACGATCCGGGCGGAGCTGCGGAACAACGACCACACGCCGCTGAACCCGGCGGTCTCAGCGCAAGTCACGGTGAAGGTCGGGCCGCCC
>VBLT01000117.1 GCA_005878615.1 Methanobacteriota archaeon | reverse complement strand
CAAGAGCGGGAGTTCCGGCCGCGTCTACCTGCCTCCGGATTGGATTGGCAAACGCGTGAAGGTCATCCGCGTCGACTGAGGTCCCCGCGATGCCGAGCCGGTTCGGACCGAACGACTTCGCGGCCTGCGGGCGATGCGGCAGCGGCCGCGTCCACCCCAAGCTCCTCGTCATGGGCCCCATCGCCGGGATCGACAGCGACAGCCGCTCGTACGTCTGCCGCGCCTGCGGCCATGAGGGCCTTCCGATCTTCTTCGACACGCAAGAGGCGAGGGCCCAGTTCGAACGCGAGAAGAAGGGAATCTGGGCCGAGGAGTCGAAGCCCTCCGGTCCCCAGGTCCTCACGATTCCGATCCTCCCGATTCAGACGGATCCCCTGCTCCCGATCAAGATTCTCGAGCACCTCCCCGGTCGGGTCGCCACCGTCACCGGCGTCCGATGGGACGGAGCCCGACTGGGTCCGACGGCCTATCGCGTTTCGTATCAGGAGTACTGGGACGCCATCGGTGGGCCGCGGTACAACGCGAGCCGCGTTTTGATGCTCGATCTCGCGGGGATCAACCGCGCGAACCCGAACTTCGAGGTGACGCGGCACTTGGTGAAGCGGTCCGACGTCTGGCTGGATTCGGGCGGCCGCGAACCGGAGGAAGTGATGGACGGCTACATGCTCGACGTCGAGCGAGTCGTCGCGGGTACGAAAACCCTGCCGTCGCCCGATGCGTTCGCGGGGCTCTACGCTCTTTCGAACGACGTCTTGCCGTGCATCGACTGGGACGGGAAGGTCCTCTGGCGGGGAGGCCACGCCGGTCCGACTGAGCTGCACGACGTCGCGAACGTCTTGCGGGGAATCGGTTTTGGATCCGCCTGCGTGGTAGACCTCCGCCGCCTCGGGACCGAGATCGGGCCCGATCCCGCGTTCCTTGCGACCCTGGAGGGAATCGACCTCGCCCTGTACGTCGGAGGCGGGTTGCAGGAGTCCGATGTGCTGCGCCTCGGGGAGAAAGGTTTCGCGGGAGGGCTCGTGGACCCCTTCACCCCGGTGATCCGCGATCTCATCTCGAAGCTCCCGAAGGCGCCGACCACGACCGAGGCGAGCTCGCCGGCTCCGGCATCCCGCACGACCGCGGCTCCCGGATCCGTTCCGAGTTCCGGTTGGGCCCACGTCTGATTCTGAGACGGACCCCGCCGCGCGGACATCACACGCGCTCGACGTCAATACCGACCTTACGGATGACATCCAGGCCTTCGTCGGATCGGTACGTCGCGCGGTAGTAGACCTTCGAGACGCCGGAGTTGACGATGGCCTTGGCGCAGGTGATGCACGGCTGGGCGGTCACGAACACGACCTTGCGCGGGTCGTTCGCCCGGACCTTGATGAGGGCATTCACCTCCGAATGCACGCAGCCGCAGGATCCCTGTTGGTCCGCCTTGCAGTCATCGTGCGAGAGACCTTTGGCTGTCCCGTTGTATCCGAACCCATAGATCTGGGTCATGTCCTCCGACGTGATCACGCATCCGACTTGGAACCGCTTGCACGTTGCGCGGCGCGTCAGGGACATCGCGAAGTCCATGACCAGGCTCTCCAGACTGGGCCGTTCAATCGTCCCCATGGTGGGCCCCCAGGCCGAAGGCCGAGGAGACCACGGCCTGCCTTAAGGTTTCGGAGCGCCGTCCGCAGATTCGCGTCCGGGTTGGAAAGGCTTATCGGTCCCGGGTCGTGACCGTCTCCCCGATGTCGACAGGGCATCGTCCCGAAGAGACGACTCCGGTTTCGGGAGATCAGATCGCGGCCTTTCGACTCGCGCGGCACCACCTTACGACGCGCGTTCCTGCGTCGTCTCTCGTCAATGTGGCGGGAGACATGGCCGGAGCCCAAGCGCAAGTGATGTCGGCCGCGCAGATGTCCCTGTGGACGCGCACCCGAGGCCTCCGCCGATCGGAAGTGGAGAAGGCCCTATGGCACGATCGGACCTTGGCGAAGGTTTGGTGCATGCGAGGGACGGTCCATCTCGTCCCCTCGAACGACTACACCGTTTTCGTCCGCGGCTGCGCGGGGCGGGCCGATCGCGACGCGCGGTGGATGATCCGGCGCGGGCGATCGATCGAGATGATTGAACGGCTGTTGAAGCACATCGGCGGAATTTTGGATCGTCCACTGACGCGGACTGAAGTGGCGGCGCGGTTGGGCGAATCCTTCAGGACAAAACGGGTCCGATCCGGCCGCGGGTGGGGAAAAGAGGGAGAGGTCGATGCCTTCGAGGTCGGTGGCCACCCTGTGTCCGTCGGCGGCCTCCTCTCCTACGCGTGCGTCCGGGGCATCGCCTGCGCAGGGCCTCCCGAGGGAAACGAGGGGACTTTCGTCCGACCCGACGTTTGGTTTCCTCGGTGGCGGGATCTGAGTGTGCGGGACGCGGAAGACGCGCTCCTTCGCGTTTACCTGAGGGCCCACGGTCCCGCGACGCCGACGGATTTCGCGTGGTGGACCTATGTCACCGCGACCGCGGCTCGCGCGATTTGGGATCGGAACGCCGAAGATCTTGCACCCCTGGACGCCGACGGTCGAATTACATGGGTCTTGCGAGAAGACTTGCCGATCCTGAAACGGGCCCGTCTGAAGGGGCCCATCGTGCGTCTGCTTCCGTTTTTCGACTCGTTCCTCCTCGGCCAGAAGGACCACGGGCATCTCGTCGAGGCGACCCATTACAAGAGGGTGTACCGGCCTCAGGGTTGGCTCTCGCCGGTGCTCCTCATCGATGGACGGGTCGCGGGCGTGTGGAGTCACGCCTCGAAGGGACCGCGGCTCAGTCTGACGATCGAACCGTTCCGCCGCCTGGGGTCGGGCCTCCGCGACCTCGTCGAGCGGGACGCCCATGATCTGGGCCGCTTTCTCGAGGCCGGAGAAATCCGGGTCACTTTCGCCAGCGCCCCATGATCTTCGGCGGCGAATCACGGGACGCCTGTCGTTTCTCTGCCGTGGGAGGCGCGACGACGACGCGCTGTTGCGTGGTCACAGTGGCCACAGGACTCTTGACCTCAGGATTCTCCCCCGCTCCGGCGAGGGGGTCGTCCGGAGGCCGCTTCGACATCACCGGTCGAGGGCCCCCCTCTCGGCGACGTCGGTCGAGCACGAACCATGCGCCTGCGGCCGCGATGGCGAACGAGATGACCGCGGTGGCGATTAACGATCGCGACGGGTCGCCGCCGGCCGCATTCGTCCCCGCATCGGGCGAGACCGTGACCGTCACGTTCGCGTCCGCGCTGTTCCCCGAACCATCCATCGCCCGTGCGTAGATCGTCCTCGGTCCAACCGTCAAGTTGAGGATCGCGTTCCAGGATGCGGTTCCTAGGGTGGCGAGGGTCCAGTTCCTGCCATCCGCACTCACTTCGACCCATGCGAGGCCGACATCGTCCGACGCCGTCCCGGACACGTTCAGAGGCCCGGGGGCGACGAGGGCTCCTGGGCCCGGGGAGACAATCGCGATGGTCGGGCTCGTCGTGTCCGGGCCGGAGCTCGACCCCTTCGGGGTCGCGGAGATCGGAGGACTCCGAGGTCCCGTCCCGACCGCGTTCACCGCCGCGACGGCGTAATAGTACGTCACCCCGTTCGTCACCCCGCCATCGAAGAGGGACAGCGACTTCGAACCGGCGATCAGGACCGCCAGGTTGCTTGGCGACGTCCCGCGATAGATCGTGTAATTTTCGACCGGGCTGCCACCGTCCGATGCGGGAGCGGACCATCGCAACGTGACCGCCCGATTCCCGGCCGTCGCCACGAGATTCTGCGGCGCGGCAGGGACGGCAGGGCCGGAGGACGGCGTGGTCGACACTTCCGCCGAGAGCCCTCCTTCTCCGACCCGGTTCACGGCGCTGATCCGATAGTAGTAAGCCTGGCCATTCGTGAGCCCACCGTCCGCGTAGGAATCGTTGCCTCCGCCGACCGTGGCGAGGAACGTCGTGCTGCCCGACGTCGTGCCCCGGTAGATCTTGTATCCCGTCACCGGGGCGCCGCCGTCGAACCCCGGGCCGGACCATTGGAGCGTCACGAGCCGGTTGCCCGCGATCGCCTGGAGCTTTTGCGGGGCGTCCGGATAGGTCGCGGGCCTCGCCGAGGCCTCGCTGGACGGGAGGCCTTCGCCGACCGCATTGATCGCGGTCACGACGTAGTAGTACCTCTGTCCGTTCGTAAGTCCGGTGTCCGGGTACGAGAGGACGTCCCCCACGTCCACGGAGTACGACCGGTTGTTGCTGTTCGTCCCGCGGTAGAGCCGGTATCCGGTGATCGGCGAGCCGCCGTCGAAGCCTGGCGCGGACCAGGTCAGGTCCACCCTCCCGCTTCCCGGACTGGCGTGGAGGCCCTGCGGCGCGTCGGGCGCCGTGGGTCCCGCGGTGGGGGTCGCCGAGGCCTCGCCGGAGGCGCCGCTGTCTCCGATCCCGTTGACGGCGGTCACGACGTAGTAGTAAGTCACGCCATTCGACACGCCGGTGTCGGTGTACGTTGAGACATTTCCCACCGTGATCAGGAGGGATTCGCCGTTCGAAGAAGTCCCGCGGTAGATCTTGTAGTTCGTGATCGGCGAGCCGCCGTCGGAGGAGGGCGCGAGCCATCCGAGGGCCACGCGGGCATCGCCCGCGGCGGCCGAGAGGCTCCGCGGCGGACTCGGCGCGGTATCGCCTGAGACCGGCGTCGCGGATGCTTCGTTCGACGGCGGGCCCTCCCCGACCTCGTTCACCGCGGTCACCTTGTAGTAATAGGTCTTCCCGTTCGTCAGCGGAGAATCCGTATACGACAGGACGTTGGGGACGGTCGCGATCAGGGAAAGTTGGCCGCCCGCGACGGTCCCGCGGTAGATCTTGTAATTCGTGATTGGCGCCCCGCCGTCGGAGGACGGAGGCGACCACGACAACGAGACGCTCGCGTCTCCCGCCGTTGCGACCAGGTCCCTCGGGGCCCCTGGGGCGGTGTGCGGCGCGGCCGGGGTCGCCGAGGCTTCGTTCGACAGAGGTCCATCTCCGACCGAGTTCACGGCGGCGACTTTGTAGTAATACGTGTTCCCGTTCGTCACGGACGTGTCCGTGTACGACAGGACATCCCCGACCGTGTCGAGTAGCGTCTCGCCGTTGGAAGACCCGCCGCGGTAAATCTTGTAGTTCGTGATCGGCGAGCCGCCGTCCGAGCCAGGAGCGGACCAGCTCAGAGAGACGCTGCCGTCGCCGGCCGTCGCGCTCAGACCCGACGGCGCGCCCGGCGGGGTGGCGGGCGGGTTCGGAGTCGCCGAGGCCTCATTCGAAGGCGGCCCCACCCCGACCGCATTCCTGGCCGTGACCTGATAGTAGTACGTCTGCCCATTCGTCACCGACGAATCGGTGAAGGTGAGGGATAACCCGGCGGAAGCGAGGAACGATTCACCGCCCGAAGAGGTCCCGCGGTAGACCCGGTATTCGAGGATGGGCAGGCCGCCGTCATTGGCGGGCGGATCCCACGTGAGGTCGACGTGTCCGTCGCCCGGCGTCGCCGCCAGGTTCTGCGGCTCGGTCGGAGGGGTCGCGGGAGCGTTCGGCGTCGCGGAGACCTCGTTGGACCGCGGGCCCTCTCCGACGCTGTTCTCGGCGGTCACCTCGTAGTAATACGTCTGCCCGTTGGTGACGCTCGTGTCGGTGTAGGCCAAGACGGGCCCCGCATCGGCGAGGAACGTCTCCCCATTGTGGGACGTGCCACGGTAGACCTTGTAGTTCGTGATTGGGGAGCCTCCATCGGACGATGGCGGAGACCACGTGAGGACGACGGCGGCATCACCCGCCGTCGCGGTGAGACTTTGCGGAGCGCCCGGAGGAGTGGCGGGGGCGTTCGGCGTTGCAGAGGCTTCGTTGGACGGACCGCTATCTCCGATGCTGTTGACGGCGGTCACGTAATAGTAGTAGGTCTGGCCGTTGGTCAATCCGGAATCCGAAAACGAGAGGACGTCGCCAAGTTCCGTGAGGAACGATTCTCCGTTGGAGGAGGTCCCTCGATAGACTTTGTAGTTCGTGATCGGCGACCCGCCGTCCGAGCCAGGGGCGGACCACGCCAGGTCAACGGTCCCGTCCCCGGCAGTTGCGGTGAGGCCTTGCGGTGGGTCGGGAGGTGTCGGGGGAGGGCCCGGGGTCGCCGACGCCTCGTTGGATGGATCGCTGTTCCCGATCAGGTTCGTCGCGACGACTTCGTAGTAGTAAGTGTGGCCATTGGTGACGGTGATGTCGATCCAACTCGTTACCAGCCCCACTCCGGCGAGGAGCGATTCCCCACCGGGGGAATCTCCACGGTAAACGAGGTAGGCGAGCAGCGGAGATCCGCCATCGTCCTGGGGAGGATCCCATGTGAGGCTCACCTGGCCGTCGCCACCGACCGCCGCCAGGTTCTGCGGGGGCGAAGGCGGTGTCGGGAGCAGGGTTGGTTCAATGCGACCGACTGCGCGATCGATCCTTGGGCCGATCTGCGCCGACGTTCCAAGCACTGCTGCAACGACGAGGGAGACGAATGCCAAGGTCGCCAAGATCTTCGTCAGCCGATGGCGGCTCTGCCCTCTTGCGAATGAATCGGGGGGGTTGCGCCCGACCCGCTCGGACACGGGGATGATACGCCCGAACCAGGGGCATATCTTCCCCGGTTAGCCTCGAACACAAGTGGAGCCCGGCCCGAAGGGAGATCTACGCCTTCGCGCGCGACGCCGCCAGCTCCCTCTCTCGCAGCTCCCTTCGGAGGACCTTGCCCACCAACGATTTTGGCAGGTCCTGCACGAACTCCACTGCCTTGGGCACCTTGAACGCCGCCAGTCGCTCCTTGCAGAAGGCGATGATCTCGGATTCCGTCGCGGTCGCTCCGGCCTTGAGGACGACGAACGCCTTCACGGACTCGCCGCGATAGGCGTCCGGGACACCGATCACCGCGGCTTCGGCCACCGCCGGATGCATGAACAGGACTTCCTCGACTTCCCGCGGGTAGACGTTGTAACCGGAACACAAGATGAGGTCCTTCTTTCGGTCGACGATGGAGAAGTATCCATCCTCGTCCATCTTCGCGATGTCCCCGGTCAGCAGCCATCCGTCGTGGAGGACCGCCGCGGTCTCCGCGGGATGGTTCCAGTACCCTTTCATCACCTGCGGACCGCGCACCGCCAGCTCCCCCGCTTCCTTCGGAGGCATTTCCCTCGATGGGTCTTCGGGGTCCACGAGCTTCGCGTCCGTATCCGGGAACGGGATGCCGATGCACTCCTTGACGACGCCGTTGATCGGATTGCAATGGGTCACCGGCGACGCTTCCGTGAGGCCGTAGCCCTCGACGAGTCGCCCGCCTGTCGCGGCCTCGAACTGCCGCCGCACTTCGTTCGGCAGCGGCGCCGCGCCAGAGATGCAGGCGCGCACGGACCGCAAGTCGTACTTCGCCAGGTCCGGATTCCGGAGGATCGCGATATACATCGTGGGGACGCCCGGGAAGAGGCTCGGCCTCGTCTTGTCGATCAACTTGAGGATCGCGTCGATATCCCGCGGGTTCGGATAGAGGATGACTTCGTTCGCCTTCGCGATCGAGAGGAGCATGACGGCCGTCAGGCCGTAGACATGGAACAGCGGAATTGCGCCGAGGACGCGCTCCGAGCCCTGCGACTTGGTGGCGAACCAGGCCGCGGTCTGCATGGCATTCGCGACGAGGTTCCGATGGGTCAGCATCGCACCTTTCGGGGTCCCGGTCGTCCCGCCCGTGTACTGGAGCACCGCGACGTCATCGGGATCCGCGGACGCTTCCGTTGATCCGGCAGGCGTCCGCGCGAGATCCGCAAAACGAGAGATCCACGATTCCCGCGGGATCGTGAGGGGCCAGTGGCCCGCCTTTTTTAGGTCCTTCCTCCGCTTGATGGGATAGAGCTGTCGCAGCGGCGTTTTCAGGAATTCCGCGGCATCGCAGACGACGACCCGCTTGATCCCCGTGCGAGGCTTGGTCTTCACCAAGTTGTGCCAGAACAGGTCGAGCGCGACGACGGTCTCGACGCCGGCGTCGTTCCACAGGACCTCGAGTTCCCGAGGCGTGAGGATCGGGTTCGTCTGCACGACGATGGCGCCGGCGCGGAGGATCGCGAAGAACGCGACGACGAAATGCGGGGTGTTCGGGAGGAGGAGGGAGACTCGATCCCCCGCCTTCACGCCGATCTTCCGGAGGCCCGCTGCGAAACGATCGACGGCGGCATCGAGGTCCCGATAGGTCAGCGTCTTCCCGTAGAACGTGAGGGCGGGCCGGTCCTCGTGTTCGCGTGCGGTGCGACGTAGCAACTCCTGGACCGCGATGTCCGGATAATCCAGGGAGCGGGGCACATCGGCAGGCCATCGCGCGAACCACGGCCTCTCGACGATGGCCGCCCCCCGCATCACGTCGGTATCGACGGCCCGCTAGAAAAAGCGTGTGGACGAAATCCGCAACGATTATCCGGCCCCGTTCCCCTCGTGGCCCGATGCCGTCCGGGCCTCGCCTGCGAATCGAGAAGAAGGGTGCGACCGCCGTCCTGTGGATCGACAATCCCCCGCGAAACGCCCTGCGCCTCTCGATGATTTCCGACCTCGCGGCCCGCGTTCCCGAGATCGAGAAGGACGATGGAATCCGCGCCCTCGTCGTCGCGGGTTCGGGCGGGCTCGTGTTCTCTTCCGGCGTCGACATGGAGGAGTGGGCGAAACTCGCCCCGAAGGAGGCACAGGAGCAGGTGACCCGCGGACAGGACGCCTTCTGGGCCTTCGAGCATCTGACGAAGCCGACCGTCGCGGCGGTCACCGGGGTGGCCCGCGGTGCGGGCGCCGAGCTCGCGCTCGCCTGCGACATTCGAATCGCAGACGAGACAGCAATCCTCTCGTTTCCCGAGGCGCGGATCGGCTGGATGCCGAGCCACGGAGGCACCGCCCGGCTCTCGAAAATCATCGGCCGTTCGAAAGCGCTTGAACTCCTTTTGTCGGGGAAGGAACTGCCCGGCCTTGACGCCCTCCGTCTCGCCATCGTCGACCACTTGACCGCGCCCGGCGAAGCGATCCCTCAGGCGCGGGCCCTCGCCGACGCATTCGCAGAAAGGCCTCGGTCGGCCGTGAAAGCGATCAAGCGGACCCTCGCGGAAGGCGACGAGAAACCGTACCGGAATCGTTTCTTACTCGAATCTCAACACGCCGTCCAGCTCTTGTGGGACGAGGACCACCGCGCGGCCATCGCAAAGTTGCGCGGAAAGAGCTAGCCTCGGTGGCTTCCGGCGCATGGATGATCAGCCCTTACGGAGCACGCTCTCTCGCGGTCCCCACCGCTTGAGTTCGAGGTCCACGCCGACATCGGTTGCGACGAAAGAACCGTCCCGGATGCCCGCGTCCTTCAGGATCTTCCGGCGTTGCTCCTCGCTCTCGAACGAGAGGCTCGTCCGGAAGAGACCGAAGTCGATCTCGACCGCCTCGTCCACGTGCACCGCCCCCGTGAGTCGCGTGCCGCTCGCGAGGACCGATCCGATCAACTCGATTCGGCGGGCACGGACGCGCTTGAGGTATCCGTAACAGATGACCCGCCCGTCCGCCCATTCGCCGGCCCGGACCTTGGCATAGGTCTCCCGCGGGTCGTACGCGTGGACATCGAGGAAAGTCTTCGGATCCTTCGGATCGTACGACCATCCTTTCTGCGGATCGCGAGAAATGCGGATGCGGATCTCGCCCTCTTCCTCGCATTCGCACATGATCGCTTGCAAGATCCGTCCCTTCACCGGAAACGAGGCCTCGAATTCGAGCCCGGACTTGATGGGACGCGTCAACGACCGGCCAAGCGCCGCGGCGACGATAAATCCGACGACGCGTGAGGTTCAAGGCATCACGGGTCCTTACGCAGCGGAGGACACGGGGGAGCCGCCATCCCGGAGGAACGCCTGGTCCACAATTACCTGATCGAGGAGGGCCTCGCCCGTCACCTGCCCAAGAAAATCGAGATCTGGGAGGAGACCCTCCGCGATGGCGAGCAGACTCCCGGCGTCGCCTACAGCCCGGAGGAGAAGGTCCAGATCGCCCGATTCCTCGACGAGATCCACGTCCCCATCATGGACGTCGGGATTCCCGTCGTCTCGAAAGAGGAAGCGCGCGCCGTCCGTGCGATCGCGGACGCGGGGCTCGACGCGACGATCATGGCGGCCGCCCGGACGGTCCGGAAGGACGTCGAGGCGTGCATCGATTGCGGCGTCGACGAGATCGCGCTTTTCACCGCCGGCTCGGACCTCCACATCCGGCATAAGCTCGGCATGACGAGGGAGCAGGTGAAAGAGGTCGCCGTCCGCGAGACCGAATATGCGATCGCCCACGGCGTCGCGGTCTCGTTCGTCACGGAGGACACGTTCCGCGCGGACCTGGATTTCGTCGTCGACCTGTACGATGCCTGCACCGAGGCCGGGGCCCATCGGGCCGTGGTCTGCGACACCGTCGGGGTGATGACGCCCCCCGGGATTCGGTGGTTCTTCGGTCGCCTGAAGGAGCGGCTCGCCCCCACACAACTCTCGTTCCACGGGCACAACGACTTCGGACTCGCGGTCGCGAACAGCCTCGCCGCGGTCGAAGAAGGCGTGGAGGTCCCCCACACTTGCGTCAACGGCCTCGGAGAACGGTCCGGCAACGCGAGCTTCGAGGAGTTCGTCCTCGCGCTCGAGTCCCTGTACGGCTTCGACACGGGGATCGACATCTCCCGACTCTACGAGTTGTCCCAGCTCGTCGAACGGTTGAGCGGCATCCCGGTCGCCGTCGGGAAGCCCTTGGTCGGCCACAACGCCTTCGCCCACGAGTCCGGCATCCACGCGCATGGGGTCATCAAGCACACGGCGACCTACGAGCCGATCCAGCCCGAGCGAATCGGGCGACAGCGGACGTTCGTCTTCGGAAAGCACACCGGGTCGCAAGCGGTCGCGGAGAAACTTCGATCCGCCGGAATCGAGGCGGCGCCGGAACAGGTCCTGCGGCTTGTCGCCCACATCAAGGATTTCGCGGAAGCGCGGTCGAAGAAGGACCAGCAGGCGTTCATCGCATCCTTTCGGGACCGCGTCGAGCGCCAACGCGGCGTGACCGACGAGGAATTCTGGTCGCTCGCCGAGAAGGCCGGGATCGCGACCCGGAAGCGGCCGAAGTCCTGACCTTGGTTAGCTCGGCGGGTCCGGCGGGTCGACCGGATCCGCGGAGGCCGCCGCGGATCGCGCGGACACCGCCCGCCCCACGAGCGCGATCCGGCGAGAGATCGAGACGTAGATTCCGCCGAGGACGATCGCGGAGCCAATGAGATCCACGGCGTCGAATGTCTCGTTCCCCACGGTGGCCCCGAGGAGGATCGCGGTGATGGGCGTGATGAGGGCGACGAAGGACAGGGAAGTGGCCTCCGCGGTCTTGAGGAGCCATTGCCAGGTGACGAACGTGACGACGGACCCGGCCAAGGCGAGGAACAGGATTGCCCCGATCCCTTCCGGCCAGGAGGGGACGCGCCAGGTTTCCCTCGCCGTGACGGAGAGCGCAGCCAGGCTCGCGGCTCCGACCGCCATCGCCCCGGCGTTGAACGTCACCGGATCCGTCCCGGCTCCCCAGCGCTTGAGGGCCACGGTCGCGACCGCGGCACAGGTCGCGGAGAGCACGATCGCGGTCATGGGGAAGGCCTTGTCCGCGCCCGCGGTGGCGATCTGCCCGCGGAAAATCAGGAGGATGCCCCCGAATCCCAGGCCGATGCCCGCCAGCTTCTGGACGGTCATTCGCTCTCCGGGGAGCAAGGCATTGGCGACGACGGCCGTCAGGAGCGGCAACGTCGCGAACAGGATGGCCGAAAGACCGCTTTCGACCCCGTTGTTCTCTCCCCAGTAGATGAGGCCGTAGTCCGCGGTGAAGAGGACGAGGCCGACGAAGACGACGAGCCTCCATTCCATCCGGTTCGCGGGCCACTTCGAACGGAACGGCAGCGCGAGGACCGCCAAGGTCGCCGAGGCGACGGTGAACCGGAGGGCCGCCGCGAGGAATGGCGGAGCTCCCTGCAGCCCGATGCGGATCGCGAGCCAGGTCGATCCCCAGATGACGCAGAGCATCGCGAACGCCGCGCCTCGCACGAGTCGGGGGTTCACGGCGGGCCGAAGCCTCTCTGCCTTTTAGCCTTGGTCCCGTCGGACGCCGCGAAATCGGTCCTGTTCAGCGAATCGTCGTCGCATCCTCTCGTAACCTACTGAACCAGCTTTATGAGCCGCGTCGGGGATGAGGTACACCGGACGATGCCCGCGCTCACGATGTCGGAGAAGATCCTTGCGAAGGCGAGCGGAAACGAATCCGTCCGACCGGGCCAGATCGTCGATGGGTCCGTCGACCTGTTGTATATGCACGAGATGCTCGCGATGGCCCTGATCCCGTTCGGCGAGATCGGGACCGCGAAGGTTTGGGACCCGACGAAGATCGTGGTCACTCTGGACCATTGGGTCCCCCCACCGACGCCGGAGATCGCGAAGATGCATCAGACGATCCGGGACTTCTGCCGGAGGCAGGGCATCCAACGATTCCACGACGTCGGGGACCATGGCATCGTGCACCAGCTCATCGCGGAGCGAGGCTACGCGCATCCGTGGGACCTGGTGATCGGGAGCGACAGCCACACGAACATGGTGGGCGCCCTCGGCGCGTTCGCGGCCGGCATCGGGGCGACGGACACGGCCGCCGTGATGGCGACCGGCCGTCTGTGGCTGCGCGTCCCGGAGACGATCCGTGTCGACATCCGAGGCACGCTGGGTCGGTGCACCGGGGCCAAGGACGTGATCCTGAAGGTGATCGGGACGACCGGGGACGATGGGGCTCGATACGCTGCCGTCGAGTTCGCGGGGCCGACCGTCGGGGCCCTCCCGATGAACGAGCGGTTCGTGCTGTGCAACATGACGACCGAGATGGGGGCGAAGGTCGGGATGATCGCCGCCGACGAGACGACGAAGCGGTATCTGGCCCACAACGGCCTCCCGTTTCGGCCGATTTCGTCCGATGACGGGGCGACTTTCGCGAAGTCCTTCGCCTTCGACGTCGACGGCATGGGCCCGCAGGTGGCATGTCCTTCGAACCCGGCCAACCTCAAGCCGGTCGAGGAGGTCCAGGGCACCAAGATCGACGTCGCGTTCCTCGGCTCGTGCACGAACGCCCGGATCGAGGACCTGCGCATCGCGGCGGAATTGCTGAAGGGCGAGAAGGTCGCACCGGGCGTTCGGTTTCAGATCACCCCTGCCTCGCAGATCATCTATCGCCAGGCGCTCGAGGAAGGCTTGATCGAGATCTTCATGGACGCCGGGGCGACGTTCACCTCGTCGACCTGCGGCCCGTGCTTCGGGGGCCACCTCGGCACCCTCGCGGGCGACGAAGTCTGCATCTCCTCGACGAACCGAAACTATCCGGGGCGCATGGGGTCGCCTCAGGCGCAGGTATACCTCGCCTCTCCTTGGACCGTGACCGCTTCCGCGATCCATGGAGAAATCACGGATCCGCGAAAAGTCTAGCGCGTCCGGTCGAAACCGGCCGGAGGGCTTCGCCGGGTCCGGTTCTTCGCGCCAGCTTTATTCGTCCCCGCCCCTTGAGGAAACTGATGCTCCGTGAGTTCCGCGGACGCGTGTGGACGTTCGGGGACGATGTCTCGACCGACCACATCATCGCGGGCAAGTACCTCGGGACGACGGACGCGAAGGTGTTCGCGGCGCACGCGTTCGAGGCCGTGGACCCGACTTGGTCGAGCAAGGTGCAGCCCGGAGATGTGATCGTCGCGGGCGACAACTTCGGCTGCGGCTCCAGCCGCGAACAGGCCCCGGTCGCCCTCAAGACCCTCGGCATCTCGGGAATCCTGGCGAATTCCTTTGCCCGCATTTTCTTCCGGAATGCGATCAACCTCGGTTTCCCCGTCCTCGAGTGCCCCGGGTTGCGGGCGAAGGTGCAGCCCGGCGACGTGATCGAGGTCGACATGGCCGGCGGAGAGGTCCGCATCCCGCACGGTCAGGTCATGCGGTTCACCGCGCTGCCGCCGAACGTGCTCGAGATCCTGGAGGCGGGGGGCCTGGTCGCGAAGATTCGCTCGGACCTCTCGACGAAGCGATCCTGATTCTGGCTACTGAAAACGAGGCCGTGACGCTGCGGGGTGAGGTGGCCCTTGTCCCGGGGCGGTAACTATATGCGAGCGGCCACCACTTGCTGCATGGCGCCGAGCGGGAATTCCGTTCGACGGACCAGTTCGGATCCCTTTTCTAAGGGGTTTGAAGGGGGGAGTGGATTGAACAAGCGAAACAGATCGATGCTGACGCTAGCGGCGTTTCTTGTGGCCATGACGGTGGGAATCGGGACGGCGATCGCAGTCACGTTGTTCTATCATCACATGCCGGGGGTTTCCGTCAGCGCGACGATCACGCGTAATTGTGATCCCACCATTGCCGATCCGCCGGGTGTGACGGTGGGGACGAATGGTCAGGAGACCTTCTGGTGCGGTCCCACGTCAAGCGCGATCACAATGACCGGCCCGCTTACCGCGACGCCCACGTTCACGGATACATTCCGGGCTCCCTATGTCAGCCTATGGCTCTACAAGGCCGACGGGAATGTCATCACCGGAAATTGCTCCGTCCGGACGGGCGCCTTGCAGCTCCAAAACAACACGGCCATGGCGCTCCCGGCGGGGAATTTCAACTATTGCGCCGAGTACTTTGATGTCCCCGACAGCGGGCTCAAGAGTTTCATCGTCAAGTGGGACGCCTGAAGACCACCCGCACCGGTTGAGTCTCGCGAGGATCGGACGCAAGGAGAAGCGTGAGCTCGTGGGCGTTCTGCGCCTGCGTCACGCGGACGTTCCGAACCCTTATGCTGGCTCTCACCTTCCGCCGGCCCGATGGCATACAAGCTGGTCCTCCTCCCGGGGGATGGGACCGGCCCCGAGGTCATGCGAGAGGGCGTGAAGGTCCTCAAGGCGATCCAGGATTCGTTCGGCCTCTCCTTCGAGACGATTCCCTTCCCCGCGGGCGGCCAGTACTACCTCGACACGGGAGCCGAGTGGCCCGATGGCGCATTCGAGTCCTGCAAATCGGCGGACGCGATCCTCCTCGGCGCGGTCGGTCTGCCGGAGGCGACCCTTCCGAACGGCGAGGTCGCCGGCGTCGGCGTGGTCTTCGGCCTCCGATTCGGACTCGACCTGTACGCGAATGTGCGTCCGACGAAGCTCTATCCGAACGTGCGGCACAAGGTCCACGACGGGTTCAAGCAGGTGTGGGAGCCCGGCAAAGTCGATTTCGTCATCGTCCGGGAGAACACGGAGGGCCTCTACACGCCGGCTCGCGGGTTCCTCTCGCGCGGCGGGATTGACGAGCTCGCGGTGGACAGCCGGATCATCACCCGAAAGGGCGCCGAGCGCGTGATCCGTTTCGCCTTCGAACTTTCGAAGCAGAGGTCGGGTGCGCCGGCGGATCGGACGCGCCGGGTGACCTGCGTCGACAAATCGAACGTGACCGCGGGTTGCAAACTCTTCCGACGGATCTACGACGAGGTCGCGGCCGGGTATCCCGACATCCGGAGGGACTACGCATACATCGATGCGTTCCAGCAGTGGCTCGTTCGTTCGCCGGAGGCGTACGACGTCGCGGTGACCTCCAACGTGTTCGGTGACATCGCGACGGACTTGGCCGCGGTCCTCCAAGGCGGGATGGGCATGGCGGCGGGGGGGAACATCGGCGACGCGCACGCGATGTTCGAGCCGATTCACGGCAGCGCCCCGAAACACGCCGGCCGCGACGAGGTCAACCCGATCGCGATGATTCTGGCGGTCCAGATGATGGCCGACTGGCTCGGTCGGAGAAAGAAGGACAAGGCCCTGCGGGAGGCCGCCGTCTCGGTCGAAGCCGCGGTCGAGCGTCACTTGCGCGAAGGCAAAGCCCTCACATACGATCTCGGCGGAACGGCTCGATGCAGCGAGGTCGGGAGCGCGATCGCCGCGTCGATCCCATCCATCGCGAAGGGTCGGCCATAGCCTAGCGTTCCCTCCATTCGTAGAGCCACCAGGCCGCGACGAGCCCCACGGCCGCCGAAAGGATCAGGAGGCCGCCGTCGACCGCGAAATTCGTGGACCTTTCGAGTCCCAGCGCCCCTTGGACCAAGAGGGCCGCGTACGTTGCGGGCAGCAGCCTCGCGATCTCCCCCCAGCCGGACGGAAGCCGCGAGATCGGATAGTAGAGGGGCGAGAGGATCCCGAGGAGCGTGAAAATCAGATTCCCGACGGGCCAGACCTCGCGCTGGCTCCGCAGTCGACTCGAGACCGCGATGCCGATGGCCGAGTAGAGGATCCAGATCGTGAGGATGCAAGCGATCAACACGAGCCACCCGAACAGAGAGACAGCCGTCACCATCGAGAGGATGATCCCGAGGACGACGATCGCGGGCATCGCGGGGATCAGGTTCGAGAAGGCGATGCCGACCAGGTAGCGCACCTTGTCGACGGGCGACGCGACGAAGATGTCCTGCAGTCGCAATTCGATCCGGAAGACGGCGGAATCGGACAGGCACCAGCTGCCGATGTTCTGGGTGGAGAAGAGCATCGCGCCCGCGACCTGCAAGGGGAAGAGCTCCCGCGGTGCGATGACGTGGAGGAAGTAGAGGAAGAAGAACGGCTGAAGCAGGGGCACGATCGCCGCGGCCGGGCTCCGCCAGACCCATCTCCAACCGATGAAGGCCCAGGCCGGGAGGACTCGACCACGTTGCGGGTGGGATCGGAGCGGCATTTCCGCGGCCATCCTCACCGCTCCCGGGCCGTCCGCCGAGCCCAATAGATGCCGAATGCGAAAAGGACCAGCGCCTCCGCCGCGAGGGCGACCGCCGCGGTCGTCGCCTCGGTCCGCGTCAAGGGCTCGAGTCCCGCCGCGGAATCGACCAGGACCGCGGCCGCGCTCGTCGGGAGCAGGAGGACCACGGACCGCCACTCGACCGGCACGCTCCCGAGTCGATAGAACACGGGCGGCACGACGCCGAACAGATTCGTCAGGAGGGCCGAGTAGGGCCAGATGGTCTTCATGTCCTTGAACAAGGTCGAGACGACGTACCCGATCGTCGACGAGACGGCCCAGACCGCGAGGAGGCAGACGATTAGCGTGAGTCCCGCGACCGCGTCGAGGGGATGGAGGATCTGCAAGATCCCGAGGAGCACGAGGCTCGGCGGGAGGTACGCGACGAGCATGCCGCCGGCGATGCCGACGAAGTACCCTTCCGGCGAGAGGGGACTCGCATGGTACAGCTCGTTCAGCTTGTGGTCGATGCGGACGTAGGCGGCCTCGTTCAAGACCCGCTGTCCGATGAGGAACATCGAGTAGACGAGGGCGCCGACCAGCGTCACCGGCAGGAGCTCGGGGGCGAGGATCGCGACGAACACGATCAGCGCGCCGGGCGTCAGGGTGCCCGTCACGATCGCGAGCCATTCGTGGAGCTGCACGCGGACCTCCGTCGCGAGGAAGACGCCCGAGCCCGCCCAATGAAGTCGGAAGGCCATGCGATCACTCCTCGTCGATCGATCGTCCGACGATCGTGAGGAAAGCCTCTTCGAGGGTCACGGGGCCGACGGTCGCGGACAACCGATTTCGGAGGGCGATGTCCATGATCTCGTGGATCCGCTCGGGACCCGTGATCACGGAGAGGGCCGTCCCCTCCTCGACGGTCTGTCCGAAGGAGCGGAACAGGTCCCGGACCGGGCCGCCGTTCTCGATCGACACGCGCAAGGTCCCTCCAATCTGCCGCTTCGCATCCGCCGCGGTCCCTTCGAACAGGATCCGTCCTTCCTCGACGATGTAGAGCCTCTCGGAGAGGGCCTCCGCCTCGTCGAGGTAATGCGTCGTGAGCAAGACCGTGGATCCCTTCCTCGTGAGTTCCCGCAGGACGTCCCACACGGCCCGACGCGCGAACGGGTCCAGGCCGATCGTCGGCTCGTCGAGGAACATGAGCGGGGCCTCCGTCGCCATGACCGTTGCGACCATGGCGCGTTGTTTCTGCCCGCCGCTCAACGTGACGCTCAGGCGGTCCGCGACCTCGAGGAGCCCCATCTTCTCCAAGGCCTCTTCGGTCCGTGCCCGTGCGATTTCGCGAGCGATGCCGCGGGCCCTCAGGTAACAGTACACCTGTTCTCGCGGGGTGAGATGGAAGAACGGCTTCCCTTCCTGCGGCACGACCGCGATCAGAGGCCGCACGCGTTCTGGCTCATCGACCACGTCGAAACCGAAGACGTGAATCCGACCCGACGTCGGCAGGAGGAGGGTGGAGGCGATGCGGAGGAAGGTCGTCTTACCGGCGCCGTTCCGCCCGAGGAGCGACAGCCGCTCCCCTCGACGAATGGAAAGGGAGACCCCTCGCAAGGCCTCGACGTGCGGTCCGATGCGGCCGCGATATACCTTGCGCACGTCCTCTGCCTGGAGGGGCTCGTCCGTCACGCGCCGGTGCAGGCGAACGATGCCTATAAAGATAGATTCGGATGCGGCTAGGGCCAGCTTTTCTCGGAGGCCGGTTCCTCGCCAGCTCCCATCATCGCGAAGGCCGCCTGCCGTTTCGCCTCCTTCTCCCGTTCGCTCATCTGGACCGGCATGGAGACGGACCAGATGTGGCCGAAGGGATCCTGGAGTTTGCCGTATCGCTCTCCCCAGAACTGGTTCTCCAGCGGGAGGGTTGGCTTCGCACCCGCGTTCAGGGCCTGGTTCCAAAGTTTGTCGACGTCTTTCGAGTTGATGTGCAGGTTCACGGTCGTCGAACCCGCCGACGTCGGGGATTTCGAATCGCCGCCCGGGAACTCGTCGGACATCATGATGATCGAATCGCCGATCCGGATCGAGGCGTGCATGATTGAGCCGTCCGGCATCGGAGACCGGTTGACCTCCTTTGCACCGAACGCCCGTTTGTAGAACTCGATCGCCTTCGAGGCTCCGTCGATCACCAGGTACGGCGTCACGGTCCGCTGTCCCGCGGGGTTGGCGGTGCTCGCCGCCGCCCGCGGCCTGGATGTGCTTTTCGATTTCTTTCGCGTCGTCGTTCGCTTTGCTCGTCGAGCCATTGAAAACTCCCCGAGGTGCAAAACAGGTCCGACGTTTAAGGATGACTCACGGGACGCCGGAGCGGGCCGACCGTTTCAACCAGAGGCCCATGAGGACCTCGTCGACGTAGGCTCCGCGAATCCGGACGTGTCCGCGGCGGACGCCTTCCTCGACGAAGCCGAGGGACTCGTACAACCGGCGGGCCCGGTCGTTCGTCGCAAAGACCGCGAGTTCCGCTTTCTCGAGGCCCTGCGCTCGCATCCACTCGAGGATTCGCTCCATCAAGAGGCGACCGAGTCCGACTTCCCGCCACCCGTCCCGGACGACGATGCCGATCCCTCCGACGTGGCGGTCTTTCGGATACGTCCCTCCATGGCAGTCCGCCGATCCCACCACCTCGCGACCGGCCAGCGCGAGGAGCAGCACACTCCGGATTCCGTCGAACGAGGACAGCCACCGCCGTTCCTCGTCGACGTTGTCGATCCGGTCGATCATGATGTAGACTTGTTCCGCGCCGATCAGGTTGATGTTTTTGAACGTCTCCTCCGCGTCGTCGACCGACGCGGGCCGAACGACGACGGCCCGACCGTCCCTCAAGGTCACGCGCTCCGCGCGCAACGGATCCGCCATAGGTCACAGGGGGAACTTGTCGAGCATCTCCGGCCGGCGGCGCTCCCCCGAAGCGAGGTAGGCCTCCATCTGCTCGCGAATCTGCGGGCTCAGCTCCGCGGTGACGTCCGAAAAGAGCGTCTCGATCGCGGGCGGCGGTTGCCGCTCGACCTCCTTGATCGTGTTCTGGATCAGGTCATCGAGCTCGGCGCGCAGGGCGTCCTCGCGGTCCTTCGACCAGAGTCCCTTGAGCTCGAGGTATTTCCGCATCCGGTCGATCGGGTCCCGCCGGGCCCAGGCCTCGACCTCGTCCTTGGAGCGGTAGCGGGTCGGATCGTCGCTCGACGAATGCGGGCCCATCCGGTAGGTGAGGGCCTCGATGAGGGTCGGGCCGCCGCCTCCCCGCGCTTTGTCGACCGCGGCCTTCGTGACCGCATACACGGCGAGCAAGTCGTTCCCGTCGACCCGGACGCCGTCCATCCCATACGCGCGCGCTTTCTCCGCGATCGTCTTGGCCGCGGTCTGTTTCGCGACGGGCACGGAGATGGCCCACTGGTTGTTCTTGCAGAAGAAGATCGTCGAGGCTTTGAAGACGCCGGCAAAGTTCATCCCGGCATGGAAGTCGCCCTCGCTCGTGGCCCCGTCTCCGAAAAACGTCAGGCTGACGACGTCCTCGTGGCGGATCTTCGCGGCCCACGCGGCGCCGACGGCCTGCGTGATTTGCGTGCCGACGGGGCTCGAGGTCGTGACGTAATGGATGTCGCTCGCCCCGAAGTGGTTCGGCATCTGGCGGCCTCGCTGGGGGTCCGCGGCGTTTCCGTAGGCCTGCGCGATGAGCGTCTCGATCGGGAAGCCGCGCCAGATCGCCGCGCCGGGTTCGCGGTACGCCGGGAAGACCCAATCCCGCTTCTCGAGGGCCATCGCGCTCCCCACCTGGCACGCCTCTTCCCCGGTGCTCGGCACGTAGAACCCGATGCGCCCTTGGCGCTGGAGGGACAGCATCCGCGAATCGAGCGTGCGGACGAGGACGAGGTTTCGATACCCCGTCAGGAGGAGATCCGGCGAGAGCTTCGGCTCCAACTTCGAATCGTAGGTCCCGTCGACGTCGACGATGCGGAGGAGGTTTTCCTCGGTCGTCCTCTCACCCCTTCCGATCCGGGCGGTCTCGGATCATCTTCTCGGCGAAGAACTCGCCGGCCCGATACGACGAGCGGACGAGGGGCCCGGCGGCCACGTAGGCGAAGCCCATCGCCTCGCCCGCCTCCCGGAGACGGTCGAATTCCTCCGGACGCACGAACTCCTGGACAGGGAGGTGCCATCCGCTCGGACGCAGGTACTGGCCGAGGGTCACGATGTCCACGCCGGCCGCGCGAAGATCCCGCATCGCCTGGAGCACCTCCGCGCGGGTCTCGCCGAGGCCGAGCATCAGGGACGACTTCGTGAAGAGGCCGGCCTGCATCGCCTTCGCCCCCCGGAGCACGTGAAGGCTCTGCGCATAGTTCGCGCGGCGGTCCCTTACGGCCGCTTGCAATCGTTCCACCGTCTCGAGGTTGTGGTCGAGCACGTCCACCCCCGCGTCGACGACCGTTCGGACAGCGTCGAGGTCTCCTTGGAAATCGGGGATCAGCGCCTCGACGAGCATGTCGGGCCGGCGGGCCTTGATCTCTCGGACGGTCTTCGCGAAATGCGCCGCGCCGCCGTCGGCGAGGTCGTCCCGATCGACCGATGTCAAGACGACGTAGGTGAGGTCCATCTCCGACAGCGCGATCGCGACCTTCCGTGGTTCGTCGAGATCCAGGACCCCATGCGGGTTCCCCGAGGCGACCGCGCAGAAACGGCAGCCTCGCGTGCAGGTGTCGCCCATCAGCATGATCGTCGCGGTCCCGCCGCCCCAGCATTCCCACACGTTCGGGCAGTGGGCCTCCTCGCACACGGTGTGGAGGTCCAGGGATCGGAAGAGGCCTTTCAGATGCGCATATGCCTCGCCCGACGGCGGTCGTACCCGGAGCCACTCCGGCTTCCGTTCGGCGAGCATCGGCGCGTTGACAAAGCGGAGGCTGCTTATCTAGCTAACCCGAACGCGAGCCCGGTGGACGAGGCGAACCCTCCCCGGCGTCGCCACGGGAAGCGGTTGCTCTCAGCCGAACCGGAACTCGACGCCGTAGGAACCGCGCGGGTAACTCCAGTGGATCGCGTTCTTGCCGAGATGCTTGCAGACGATTGCGCATGCACCGAGTTCGATGCAACCCTCCGTGTTGTACACGAGTTCCCCTTTCTCGAGGCGATACACCTTGGACGGGCACACGTACAGGCAAGGTTTCGTGTCGCAGGTGCGGCACACGTCCGTGTCGACGGTGATGAACGGTTCTTCGTCGAACTCGAACCGATCGAGGCCGACGCGATCGTCCACCGTCAAGGGCTTTGACGCATCCGCTTTCGGGGGTTCCGGCATCCGGTCGTCGTCGAAAGATGAGGGTCGGGTAATAAAGGGTTGGGAGCCTCCGGACGAGGCCGTTATCAGGGGAGACAACCAGGAGGAAACCTTCTATAGGATACCGGCGGCATCGCCGCGGTCCGCCGCATTCGTCGACGGAACGGTTCCGACCTATGCCCGCCCGCGACCGGAGAACAACCACGATCGACTTGACCGCCGACCTTTCCGACCTCAGCCCGCAACGCGCGAGGGAATTCCTCGCCGCCGCCCTGGAAGCCAATGCGAAGACGGGCGTCCTTCGCCTCTCGAATGTGCCCTCGGTCATCGTCCGGCCGGAGGCGATCGTGAATATCCAGAGGCAGCTCGAGTTGACGATCGGCGGGTCGTCGAAGGGCATCCTGTATCTCTCCGGAGAACGGAGTGCCCAGGAGGGGATGAACCCATTCGACTCGATCCTGTCGACGCGGGCGCCCCTGACGCTGGCGAACGCTCGCCGTCTCATGGACGCATCGGCGCTCCTCGGGTGGGGCCGGTTGGAGATCTCTTTGTTCGACCCGGAGCATGGTCGCCTCGTCCTGACGGTCTCCAACAGCCCACTCGCCCGGGCCTACGGGAGCTCGAAGAAACCCGTGTGCCACTTCCTGACGGGATGGATCGCGGGCCTCGGACGGAATCTCCTCGAGCGCGACGTCCTCTGCGAGGAGACGGCCTGTGAGGCCCAGGGCCATGGACGTTGCGAGTTCGAGCTGCGGCCCCTGAGTCCTCTGTGAATTTCGCGGAAAGCCTTTTACCCGCCCCGCTTTTCCGACGCGGGAAGCGGGACCGTGGAGCGTTTTGACGCCATCGTCGTGGGAGCCGGCCCCGCGGGTTCGGCCGCCGCCCTGACCCTCGCCCGCAAGGGATTCTCCACGCTCCTCGTGGAGCGAGGACGCTCGCCGGGCGTGAAGGGGATGTTCGGCGGCCGCATCTACTCCTGGGCCCTCCACGACCTGCTCCCGGACTGGGCGAAGGATTGCCCGGTCGAACGGTACGTCGTCCACGAGAACATGGCCTTCCTCGCCGAGGACACCGCCCTCACGATTTCGTTCGATTCGCCGAAGCTCGGAGAAGGTCGGAGCGCGAGCTTCACGGCGTTGCGGGCGAAGTTCGACTCGTGGCTCGCGAAGAAGGCGCAGGAGGCGGGGGCGGTCCTCGTGACGGGGATTCGTGTCGACGGCCTCTGGCAGGAGGATGGACGGATCCGCGGCGTCCTCGTGGCCCCGAACGACCGCGTCGCGGCCGACGTCGTGGTCATTGCGGAAGGAGCGACGTCGGTCCTGACGCGCAGCGCGGGCCTCAAGGCGGACCTGGAGCCCCGCGAGGTGTCCGTCGGGGTCAAGGAGACGATCGAGCTCCCCGCCGAGGCGATCCAAGAACGGTTC
The DNA here is from genome assembly GCA_005878615.1 of Methanobacteriota archaeon. Lineage (GTDB taxonomy): Archaea > Thermoplasmatota > Thermoplasmata > RBG-16-68-12 > RBG-16-68-12 > RBG-16-68-12. The sequence goes on along the minus strand of VBLT01000117.1, from coordinate 13,201 downwards.
GGCCTCGGGGACAAGGAGGGCGCGGCGTTCGTCTTCGCCGGGCAGGCCTCGCTCGGCCTTCGAGGAGGAGGCTTCCTCTACACGAATCAGTCCACAATTTCGCTCGGCCTGGTCGTGTCGTCAGAGGATCTGGCGCGGGAGAAGGTCGAGATCCAGGAGGTTCAGACGCGGTTCCGCATGCATCCGGCCGTCCAGCGGTGGATCCGCGGTGGCAAGGTGACGGAGTACAGTGCGCATCTGGTCCCCGAGCTCGGGGCGGGCATGATGCCGCGGCTCTGGGGGGACGGCGTCCTGGTCGCCGGCGACGCCGCGGGATTCCTGATCAACAACGGGTACACCTTTCGCGGCGTCGACCTCGCAATCGCGTCTGGGATCGCCGCGGGAGAGGCCGTCGAGGCGGCTCGCGCGGCCGGCGGCCCGCGGGCGGCGAACCTCCAGGTGTACGAGAAATTCCTCCGGTCGAGGAACGTCCTCCCCGATTTGGAACGATTCCGGCGCGCGCCCCTCTACATGAAGAACGAGCGTCTCTTCGACGTCTACCCGCGGATGTTACTCGAAATCGCGGAGCGCTTATACACGGTGGACGGCAGCGGGAAGGAGCGCCTCGCGGACATCGTCTTGCGAGAGGCGGGCGCGGCGGAGGTCCCGAAGTGGAAGCTCCTCCTAGATCTCCTGCAGGGGGCCCGATCGATGTGAGCCCCGCGGATTCGAACGCGCGCCCGCTGCGCATCCTCGTGTGCATCAAGCAAGTGCCAAAAGCGCAGGAGCTCCAGGTCGACCCGGTCACGCAGACCCTCAAGCGCGTCGGTGTGCCGAGCGAGATCAATCCTCCCGATGCGAACGCCCTGGAGATCGCCCTCACACTGAAGGACCGGCACGCGGCCGAGGTCGTCGTCCTATCCATGGGCCCCACATCCTTCGACGAGAGCCTCGAGCGGGCGGTGGCGATGGGCGCGGACCGGGCGGTCCTCCTGACGGACCGCATCCTCGGCGGTTCCGATACGGTCCCGACGGCGTACGCGCTGAGCGAGACGATCCAGAAGATCGGCGGGTACGATCTCATCTTGACCGGCGAGGAGACCACGGACGCCTCCACCGGTCACGTCGGCCCAGGGATTGCGGGCCACCTCGACCTTCCCCAGATCACGTACGTCTCCGAGGTCCGCATCGTCGATGGGACCGTCCGCGCCCGCCGCACCGCGGAAGACGGGACCGAATGGTGGCAGACGGCGATGCCCTCCCTGTGCACCGTGAACTTCGGATGCAACAAGCCCCGCTCTCCCACCTTGACGGGCAAGATCCGCGTCAAGCGCGGGGGCGTCATCGCGCACTGGTCGTGCGCGGACGTCGGCATCGACCCGAAGAAGGTCGGGTTGCTGAATTCCCCGACGATCGTCGCCAAGGTGGACACGATCCGCCTCCCGCCGCGGGCGGGCCACATTTTCTCCGGCGAGCCGAAAGAAACCGTGCGGGCCCTCCTCGAGGCCTTGATCCGGGATCGGGTGATCGCGCCGTGACGGACGGCCATGGACTCGAGGACAAGTCCCACTTCCGCGGTGTGTGGGTCTTCCTGGAGGGACGCGCGGGACACCTCCGCGACGTGAGCACACAACTGATCGGCGAAGGGCGGAGGCTCGCGGACCTGCGCGGCACGCCCCTCACCGGAATCCTCCCCGGAAAAGGCGTGGACGCGCTCGCCGAGCAAGCGATCGGCTACGGCCTCGATCGGGTGATCGTCGTGGACGATCCGATCCTCGAGATCTACCGATCGCGTCCGTACGCTCAAGTGATGGCGCAGCTCATCCGGCGGCACAAACCGGAGATCGTCCTCTTCGGCGCCTCGAAGAACGGTCGGGATCTCGGCGGCCGTCTCCATGCGATTTTGGAGACCGGGCTCGCCGCGGACTGCGTCAAGTTCGACATCGACGCGGAAGGAAATCTCGACATGATCCGGCCGAGCTTCGGCGGGAAAAGCCTCGCCCACATCCTCTGCAAGAAGCACCGGCCTCAGATGGCCTCCGTCCGGCGGAACGTGTTCGTTGCGCCACCGCACAACCCGGAGCGCCGCGGCGAGATCGTCCGCGAGGTGGTCGAGTTGAGCCCGCAGGACGCCGACGCGACGCTCCTGGAATTCGAGGAGTTCACGAAGGAAGGCGGCTTGCGGCCGGAGGAGGCCGACATCGTCGTAAGCGGAGGATACGGGCTCGCCGACCCGAAGAACTTCGCCTTGCTGCAAGAGCTCGCGGATCGGCTCGGCGGAGCGATCGCCGCGTCGCGCAAAGCCGTCGACAGCGGATGGGTCCCGAAGACGCTCCAGGTCGGCCAGACCGGGATGACGGTCCGGCCGAAGCTCTACATCGCGGTCGGCATCAGCGGCGCCGTCCAGCACCTCGCCGGGATGCAGGAGGCGGAGAAGATCCTCGTCATCAACATCGACCCGAAGGCCCCGCTCTTCGAGATCGCCGACTACGGAATCGTCGGCGACCTGTTCGAGATCGTCCCGGAATTGGTCCGCCAGCTCGACGCCCTCAAGGGCGGTGACGCTTCGGATCGGCGGGCCGTTCCCGCAGAAGCTCGCTGACGTCGACGCGTCGCAAGGTGAAGCCGAACACGCCCTGGAAATGGGCGATCACCGAGGCCTTCACGTCCTCCAGGTCAAACTTCCGTCCGAGGGATTCGGCCATCGAGGTCATGATCCCTCCGTCGTGGCCGCACGGTCGGATCTTGAGGAACTCCCGGAGGTCCGTCGTCACGTTGAGGGCGAACCCGTGGAAGGTCACGCTGCGCCGCACCGCGAGTCCGATCGATGCGATCTTCTTGCGGCCGACCCACACGCCGCGCTCCGGTCCCTCCCGAGTCGCCTCGATCCCGAAATCGCGGCACGTCCGGATCAGGACTTCTTCGAGGTCCGTGACGAGCTGCTTGACCTCCAGGCGGTCCGGGAGTTTGAGGATGGGATAGCCGACCAACTGTCCCGGCCCGTGGTACGTCGCCTCGCCGCCTCGCTCCACCTCGACGATCTCGAGGTTCGGGTCGAGGACGTCCTCCCGCTTCCCGCGGCGCCCCAACGTCGCGATCGGCTCGTGCTCGACCAAGATGAGTCCGTCGGGGATCCGGTCGTCCGCACGGCGATCGACGAGCGACTTCTGCCATTCCCACACCTCGCGGTAGGGCCGCCGACCGAGGTCGAGCAACCACGCGTCCCGCACGATGAGGATCGGACGTTCTCCTTCCGTCGTCGCCAACATGGTCTCAGCGATTCAGCACGTGGATCGCCTCGCCGAGGGCCGCTTCGGCGCCCTCCATGATCGCCTCGGGCAAGGTCGGATGCGGATGAATCGTGAGGGCGATGTCCGCGATCGAGGCGCCCATTTCGATCGCGAGGGAGAGCTCGCTGATCAGGTCGCTCGCGTCCGGGCCCACGATCGTCGCGCCCAGGAGGATGTTCGTCGACGGATCGGCGAGGAGCTTGACGAAGCCGTCGGTTTCCCCGGTCGTCAGGGCCCGGCCGATCGCCGCGAAGGGCACCTTCCCGAAGCGGATCTTCCGACCTTGGGCGGTCGCCTCGGGCTCCTGCAGCCCGACGGTCGCAATCTCGGGATCCGTGAAGATGGCCGCCGGCAGGGCGCGGTAGTCGAGTTCCGCGGGATGGCCCGCGATCACCTCCGCCGCGGTCAGGCCTTCCTTCGTCGCCTTGTGCGCCAGGAACGGCGGCCCGACGACGTCGCCGACGGCGTAGACGTGGGGATTCGAGGTGCGCAGCTGACGGTCCGCCTTGACATACCCGCGCGGTCCGAACTCGACCCCCGCTTGGTCCGCGTGCAGTTCGTCCGTGTTCGGCCGGCGGCCGACCGCGACGAGCACGACGTCGGCCCGCCGGGCGATGAGCCCCTCCGGAGTCTGGATGTCGATGACCGTCTGGTCCTTGTCGATGCGCCATCCGCGGGCCTGCGACTTCGTGTGGACTTCCACGCCCAGCTTCTGAAGTCGGCGGGCGACGATCCGCACGGCCTCGGGGTCCGTGCCGGGGAGCAATTGGTCCAAGATCTCAACGACGACGACGCGGGTACCGAGCTTGGCGTAGAACGTCCCGATCTCCAAACCGGAGATGCCGCCGCCGATCACGGCGAGATTGAGTGGGATCCGCGGCAGCTCGAGCGCCTCTTTCGTGCTAAGGACCCGCTTGCCGTCGAACCGGAACATCGGAAGGTCCGATGGCCGGCCGCCGGTCGCGATGATCGCGTCCTTGAACTCGATCTCTTCCGTCCCCGCGGAAGTCCGGACCGCGGCCCTCTCCGGGGCGGTGAAGGAGGCGTCGCCCATCAGCACCTCGACCTTGTTTCCCTTGCAAAGTTGGCCGACCCCGTTCGAAAGGCGCTGGACGACGGACGTCTTCCACTGCTGCAAGCGTCCCATGTCGACCTTGACCGGCCCCGCCTCGACCCCGCGTTCAGCCGCTTGCTCCAAGGCGTGCACGATGCCCGCGGTGTGGATGAGCGCCTTGCTCGGGATGCAGCCGTAATTCAGACACTCGCCTCCGAGCTTGTCCCGTTCCACCAGGAGGACTCGTTTCCCGAGCTGCGCCGCCCGGATCGCGGCAGGATAGCCGCCCGGGCCCGCCCCGATCACGAGGACGTCGACCTGACGGCCCATTGATGCGCGAAAAGGGCGCCGGGCGCATATGCCTTTGGTTCACGCCCTTTCCAGATCGTCGAAATCTCAGGATGGCCCGGGCGGTTGGATCCGGGGCCATTCTTGGGGTGGCGGGGCGGAAGGCCGCCTGGGAGGTCGACGCCCCACGAACAGCGCCAAGCCCACGACCGCCGCGTCGATCGCCGCCACGGTTCCGAGGGCCGCGATGCGCGGCGTGTCGTCCAGGGTAAGGGGCACGGGCACCTCATCCTTCACTGTCGTGTTCTTGATCAGGCCAATCTGGAGAGTGCTCCCGTCTCCTCCCACGTAGTAGAGGCGCGGTCCCGAGGGGTCGGCGAGCCAGTCCGGGAACCACAACACACGAGAGTCGAATGCAGGGGCCGGATCGGGGCCGACCACGGGATTGCCCGGCGACTTGGACCAATGAAGTCCATCGCTTGACGTGGCGGTCCCGAGGGCGCCTGACATGCGATCCGTCCCTCCGTAATACAAGAGCCATGTCGAGCCGGGGATGACCGAGGGAGTATTCACGTCGGATTGGTCCCATGAGCCGGAGGGCCCGAGGTCGAGGATCGGGTTGCCCGCGTACGGCGTGAAGGAGATTCCGTCCCCCGATGTGGCGACCCCGATGCGAGTGTTCGAACCGTCCCAGCCGGAGTGGAAGAGCCAGAAGAGGCCGGCGCTGTCCCGCACGACCCACGGGGAGTTCGTCATCCCGCGGTCCCAGAACTGGTTCGGGGGAAGGACGACTCCGGTGACGTTCCAGTAGAAACCGTCCATGGAGACCGCGTGGTAGATTTGGGCCCAGTAGACGAAGGGCCCGCCGCTCCAGTAACCCGCCGAGAACCACATGTGATAGACCGATTGGATTTTCAGCACGCTCTGCCCGCCGACGCTATTCCAGTTGTACGGTGGGACGCCCACGTCGAGAATGACTCCGTGTTTCGTCCACCGGATCCCGTCCGGAGAGCTCGCGTAGAGCATCCGGTTGACGCTACCATCGTACCCGGAATACCACATTTTGTATGTTCCGTCGTCGTCCCGCAATACGAAGGGCGCGCGGGCATACACAGAGTCGGCCTCGCCCGGCGAGCCGTGAGGGAGTACGATGCCCGCTTTCTGGAAAACGGTTTTTTCAGGAGTGGGAGAGGAGCCGAGTCCGGAGGCGGTCGCGGCCGCGGGCCCGGCCGAGACGGCAGCGACCATCATTAGACAAAGGACGAGCGTGACGCGCCGCTCGGCTTTCATCTCGATGGCGAGGACTCCGCGGGGCGTCAAGACAGCCCTCCTGTCGTACATTGACCGACCAACCGTTAAAGGTAGTGATTCAGGAGAGGGACCTCGGGACCGCCGCTTCGACAAGGCGGTCTGCTCAAGGGTATGACAGGTCACTCGAGTCCAACGAACAGGAGGGCCGGGTGTTCGAGCGAGTTGCGCACCGATTGCACGAACGCCGCCCCGATGTGTCCGTCGACTACGCGATGGTCGAAGGAGCACGACAAGTACATCATGTCCCGCACCACGATCTGGTCGTTCCGGACCACGGGGCGCTTCTCGATTTTGTGGATGCCGAGGATCCCGACTTCGGGCCAGTTGATGATCGGCGTCGCGAAGACGCCTCCCTCCTTGCCGAGGGACGTGATCGTGAAGGTGGACCCGAGCACGTCCTCGAGGGCCAGCTTCTTTTCCCGGGCCGCATTCGAGAGGCGTTCGATTTCCTTCGCGAGGCCCCACAGGTCCTTCTTGTCCGCCTCGTGGACGACGGTGACGGTCAGCCCCTCGTCCGTGGCGGTCGCGATCCCGATGTTGTAGTATTTCTTGACGACGATTTCGCCGTGCTCGTCGTCGACGGAACTGTTGAGGGCCGGGAACTCCTTGAGGGCGCCGAGGACCGACTTGATGAAAAACGGGAGGAACGTCAGCTTGATTCCCTTCCGCTCCGCGGCCTCCCTGAGGTGTTCCCGCAAGTGGACGAGCTGGGACATGTCCACCTCCTCGACGTACGTGAAGTGGGCCGCCGTCACGTTCGACTTCGCCATCTTCTCGAAGATCCGCTTGCGGAGGCCGTGGATCGGGATCCGTTCCTCGCCGCCGCGGGCCCCGGATGACGGGGCCTGGGGGACCGCAGGTCGGACCGCTTGAGGCGCCGGAGCGGGCCTTGAAATCGTCGCCGCGGGAGCGACCGCGGAGGCCTGGGCGGCGGCCCGCCGGACATCGTCTTCGAGGATGCGCCCCTGCGGACCGCTGCCTCGGATCGCCCCGAGGTTCACGTTCAGTTCCTTCGCGAGACGACGGACCGCGGGAGCCGCGAGGGCCTCTCCGTAGGAAGGAGGCGGCGGGGGAGGGACCGAGGCCCGGGTCGGAGCGGGCGGAGGAGCCGATGACGTCGGTCGCGCGGCCGGCGCGGACGGCGTCGCGGGAGGCGCTTCTCCGTCCTCGCCGAAGACGACGAGGGTGGCGCCGACCTTGACGACTTCTCCCTCCTTCGCCCGGAGCTGGAGGACCTTGCCCGTGACCGGCGAGGGGATCTGAACCGTGACCTTGTCGGTCATCACTTCGACGACCGGGTCATTCTCCCGGATGGGGTCGCCTTCCTTTACGAACCACTTGACGACCTCGCCCTCGTGGACCCCTTCCCCGATGTCCGGGAGCTTGAACTCGCGCGCCATCGTCCCTCATTCCGACGTCGACATCGTTCGCAAGACCCGCACGTGCCTTAACATTTTGCACCTCGGGAGCGCCGTCGTTCCCGCGCCGAAGCGAATCATTCTTATGGCCGCGGGCGAATGTCTCATCGGGGAGGAGTGGTGACGTGGAGGAGTGGCACAGACCGGTGGGCGTGATTTGTGCCCGGCGCCTTGCGCCGGAGCGATTCCCGTCCTGCTCCTCCTTTCCTTGAGGTGCCTCGAAGATGGACCGGCCGCTCGGCATCACGATCTTGGGCGGACTCGTCGGCCTCGCGGCCCTGATCTCGTTCCTCATCTCCTTGGCGAGCTTCATCGTCGGGCTCGCGTTCCTGCTCCCCTTCCCGGCACAGGGAGGCCCGCTCCTGCTGAACGGATTGCTGTTCTTCGGCATCGCTATCGTGCTGGGAGCTGCCAGTTTCGGGCTCATTCAGATGCGCGCGTGGGGTTGGGGCCTGGCGATCCTGGCGTCACTCGTCACCTTGGTCTACGTCGGGTACAACGCCTTCCTCCGCCCGGATGCGTCGCTCAGCCTCACCTCCGCGGTCACGCTCGTGATCGGGGTGGCGGTGCTGATCTACCTGCTGAGCGTCAGCCGCGCATTCCGGCGAAGCCGCGCCTCGATGTGATCGCCCTCAGAATGCCATGACCTTGTCGATCGCGGCGAGCACTCGATCCCCGTTGGGCATGTAGACGTCCTCGAGCGTGTAGGGGAACGGCGTATCGAAGCCCGTCACCCGGACGATGGGACCGCGGAGGTATTCGATCGCCTTCTCCGCGAGGATCGCGCTGATCTCGCCGCCGAAGCCGCCGGTCCGCGGGGCCTCGTACACGACCACGGCGCGGCCGGTCTTCTTGACCGAGGCCAGGATTTTCGGCTCGTCGAGCGGGACGAGGGTGCGCAGGTCGATGACCTCGGCCTCGACGCCCTTCTCCGCGGCCTTCGCGGCGGCCTCGAGGCACACCTGCGCCATGTATCCGTACGCGATCAGCGAGACATCCTTGCCGGGCCTCCGGACGGCCGCCTCTCCGATCGGCACGAGGACCTCCCCTTCCGGCACCTCTTCGCGGGACGATCGGTACAGCTTCTTCGGCTCCAGGAACATGACGGGGTCCGGATCGCGGATCGACGCGGTCAGCAGGCCTTTCGCCTCCTTCGGCGTGGAGGGGACGACGACCTTCAGGCCGGGCGTGTGGCAGAAATACGCCTCGGACGACTGGGAGTGGTAATGGCCTCCGCGGATCCCGCCGCCGAAGGGCGTGCGGATCGTCATCGGGACGGTGAACTGGCCCCCGGACCGGTAGCGCATCTTCGCGGCCTCGGAGACGATCTGGTCGAAGGCGGGATAGATGAAGTCCATGAACTGGATCTCGGGGACCGGGCGGAGCCCGTACAGCGCCATGCCGATCGCGGTCCCGATGATCCCTCCCTCCGCCAGGGGCGTGTCAAAGACCCGATCCGGAAATTCGTCGAGGAGTCCCTCGGTGCAACGGAAGACGCCTCCGTTCCGGCCGACGTCCTCTCCCAGGACTATGACGCGGTCGTCCCGTCGCATTTCCTCCCGGAGGGCATTGTTGATCGCTTGCACCATCGTCATCGCGGGCATCGTCACGACCTCGTCGCGTAGTACTCCGCGTACGGATCCTCGCTCGGCGTCCCGCCGGGCAACCGTCCCTGCAGATCCGGGTCGTCCTTGAAGGGCCTCAGGTCGGGATCCTCGTCGAGCCGATCCCGGAGGTCCGCCTGGAGCTGCACCGCCCTCGCGAAGTGCTCGATGACCTTGGACTTGTCGCCCATCCGCGCCGCGATTCGCGCCAGGTTGAAGTAGGTGCTCGCGCGCGTCGGCTCGAGTTCGACCGCGCGCTCGAAGGCCTCGAGCGCCTCCTCCAAATCGCCCGCGTGAAACAGGTCATACCCGAGGCTGTTCCATCCTTGCGGGTTCTCCGGATCCGCCTCGGTCATCAGGCGGTCGACACGCGCGGCCTCCGCGTAGTCCCCCTCCGCGCCGAGGCATGCGGCGGCGAGGGCGCAGGCATCGCCGTCGACCTCGCCCTTCCGTTGCAGGAGAGGTCGGACGATGGCCAAGGCCTCCTTCGCGCGGCCCTGTTTGAACAGCTCATGCGCCCGCTGCACGCCGGAAGCCGTTGAGGGTGCGGGAGCGGGCGCCGCAGGTCCTTTCTTCGGCAGGGTGCTCACCTCCCGCGGAACGCGACGAACGCGTCCCTCTCTTCCTGCAGATGGCCGGGCATTGTCTCGTAGACGTCCGTGAAAAGCGTGTCGATCCCGGGCGGCCCGGCGCGTTCGGCCTCCTGGATCGCATGGGTGATCTCGTCGCCGATCTCTTGTTCGAGGCGAGCTTCCCTCGCATCGTCCCACCATCCGGCATGCTCGAGGTACCTCCGGAATCGGGCGATCGGATCGCGGGCCCTCCACGTCGCGACCTCCGCTTCGTCGCGGTATCGAGCCGGGTCATCGCTCGACGAGTGCGGTCCGAGGCGGTACGTCACGGCCTCGATCATGGTCGGCCCATGGCCTTCGCGGGCGCGTGCGGCCGCGTCGCGGGTCGCCCGGTAGACCGCGAGGGCGTCCATGCCGTCGACGCGGACGCCGTCGAAGCCGTAGGCGGGCGCCTTTTGCGCGAGCGTCGAAGCGGCCGTCTGCTTCGCGACCGGGACGGAGATGGCCCATTGATTGTTGTTGCACAGGAACACGGTCGGGGTCCGGAAGACGCCCGCGAAGTTCATCGCGCTGTGGAAGTCTGCGGTGCTCGTCGCCCCGTCGCCGAAGAAGACGAGGACCGCGTGCGGCTCGCGTCGGAGTTTCATCGCCCATCCGATGCCGACCGCGTGCGGGAGCTGCGTGCCGACCGGCGAGGAGATTGACAGGTAGTTCCCCTTTCGGTAGACGTAGTGGCAAGGCATCTGCCGGCCCTTGACGGGGTCCTCCGCGTTCCCAATCAATTGGCAGAGCAACTCCTTGAGCGGCATGCCGCGGACCAGCGCGGCGCCCGGCTCGCGGTATTGCGGGACGATCCAGTCGTCCGGCTCCATCGCGATCGCGGCGCCGACGATCGCGGCCTCCTGACCGAGGGAGGGGCCATAAAAGCCGATCCGACCCTGGCGTTGCAAGGCCAGCATCCGGTTGTCGAGGATCCGCTGGAGGCTCATCCCGCGGTACAGTCGGACCGCGTCGGACTCGGAGAGCTTCGGGTCGAGACGGGGGTCTGTCGAGCCGTCGTCACGTATCACACGGAGGGCATCGACCACGCGGTTCCTCGCACCCCCAGAGGACGGGAGCGACAAAACGACCGGGGTCACCTTAAGCCTTCCGTCCCGAGAATCTCTAAGATGTCTCTGCCGTTGTCCGGACCGGAATTGTGAAGATCCCGCAGCGGACCCGCGGCTATCTCGCCATCGTCATCGCGGCGGTCCTCTTCGGCGTCTGGCCGAGCCTCTCGAAGCGCGTCTTGACCGAGGTCCATCCGTTCGTCGTCGCGTTGCTCATCCAACTCATTCCCGCGATCGCGTTGTCGCCGAGCTTGCGACGGCTGCGAATCGCTCGTTCCGATTGGCCGCTCCTCGCCTTGTCCGGCGGGGTCGGGGCGGTGGCCGCGCCGATCGTCTACTTCTACGGGCTCGAGCGGACGACCGCTTCGAACTCCGTGCTGCTCTCGAACAGCGAGGCCTTGTTCACGATCCTCTTCGCATACGCGTTCCTCGGGGAGCGCGCGACACCCCGGGAATACCTCGCCCTCGGCGGGATCGCGGTCGGCGCGTTCCTGGTGACGACGCAGCTTCGCTTCGGAGACGTCCAGTTCCTGGGATTCCTGATCGGCAACGTGATGCTCGTCGGCGCGGCGGTCTGCTGGGGGACGAGCAACACCGCCAGCGCCGTCCTCTTGCGCCGCATCCCGATCTTCCCCCTCCTGGAGGTCCAGCTGATCTTCGGCACCGTCTCCTTCGCGGTGCTCGTCCCTCTCAGCGGCGCGCCCCTGGCGGTCCCGTCCGACATCTTGCCCGACTTGCTCCTCCTCGCCGCGAGCGCGGTCGGCATGTTCTCCGTCCTGTTCTTCTATGCCTTCCGGACGATCGGGGCGATGCGGACGGGAGCGATCCTGCCGACATCGGCCCTGTGGGGCATCTTGGCCGCCTTCTACTTCTTCCCGAACGAGACCCTCAGCGGAGTTCAGGTCGTCGGCGGGGCCCTGATGGTCGGGTCCCTCGTGGTCTTCTACCTCTTTCGCGGGCCAACGGAGACGCGGGCCGCAGGCGAAACGTTGAAACCCGAAGCCTCGGATGGTCCGGATTCGCCGTGACCCCGACGACCCCGGAAGAGACTCCGTTCGCCCGCCTCGCGGACCTCACGACGAAACTCGAGGCGACCACGAAACGCTTGGAGAAGCGCGCGCTCCTGGCCGCGTTCCTGCGTTCCCTGCGGCGGGAGGAGGTCGCGCCGGCCGTCCACCTGATCGTCGGCCGGATCTTCGCGGAATCGGACTCCCGCGCGTTGAACGTCGGATGGGCGACCCTCAAGAAGGCCCTCGCGGGAACGAAGCAGGCGACCTTGGTCCCCCGGCCCCTCACGATCCTCGAGGTGACCCACATGTTCGGCCAGATCGCCGAGGCTCGCGGCGCCGACTCGACGAGGGCCCGTCGCCGCCTGCTCGAGTCCCTCCTCGGCCGCGCGTCCGAGGGGGAACGGGACGTCCTGCTCCGGAACGTCTTCGGGGAGATGCGGATCGGCGTGAACGAAGGAGTCATGCTCGAGGGGATCGCGGACGCCGCAGGCGTCGAAGCGGACTCGGTCCGGACCGCGCACATGTTCCTCGGCGACCTCGGCCTCGTCGCGGAGATCGCGCTCTTCGAAGGAGCTGCGGGCCTTCGCTCCCGCGGCCTGCGACTCCTTGCCCCCATGAAACCGATGCTCGCCGAGATGGCGGAGGATCTCGACGAAGTCCTCCGCGAGCATGGGGGCCAGACGGCCATCGAGTACAAGCTCGACGGAGCCCGCATCCAGATCCACCGCAAAGACAGCTTGCCGGAGATCGTCGCGATCGCGAAGTCTCTTCCCGCCTCGGAATTCCTGCTGGAAGGCGAGGTCGTCGCGGTCGATGCGGACGGCAAGCCCCTCCCGTTCCAGGACCTCATGCGTCGGTTCCGCCGCGTCCATGGAATCGAGGCGGCCCAGGAGGAGATCCCCCTGAAGCTCTACCTCTTCGACCTCCTCCATCTCGATGGGCGAACGCTGATCGACGAACCCTACCGGGAACGTTGGCGCCTCCTCGAGGGCCTCGTGCCGTCCGAGTTCCTGACCGCGCGGCGGATCGTCAAGCGGAAGGAGGAGATTGAGCCGTTCCTGCAGGCCGCCCTGACCGCGGGGCACGAAGGGCTCATGGCGAAGGCGCTCGACTCGACGTATTCCGTCGGGAAGCGTGGGAAGAAGTGGTTCAAGATCAAACCGGCGGACCGGCTCGACATGGCGATCGTCGCCGCGGAGTGGGGGAGTGGCCGCCGCGAGGGATGGCTCTCGAACTATTGGCTCGCCGTGCGGGAGGAGGCGACCGACGCATTCCAGATGATCGGGAAGACCTTCAAGGGCCTGACGGACGCGGAATTCGAGACGATGACGGAGCGGCTCCGTGGGCTGGCGACCTCGGAGGAACGATGGGGATTCCACGTTCGACCGGAGGTCGTCGTGGAGGTGGCGTACAACGAGATCCAGAGGAGCCCTCGCTATCCAAGCGGGTTTGCCCTCCGTTTCGCCAGGATCACGCGCATCCGAGACGACAAGGGGCCCGAAGATGTGGACACCTACGCCCGATTGAAAGAGCTGTATGCGAAGCAGTTCGAGCGGAAAGGCCGAC
>VBLT01000013.1:2851-15228 GCA_005878615.1 Methanobacteriota archaeon | reverse complement strand
GGATCCGGGATTTCCATTTGAGATTCCGATGCCACCGATACGACTTTCCCCGATCCGGCGATGAGCGGCCTGAGCGGAATCGTGAAGGTCGTGATCTTCGGCGCCACTGGACAGACGGGGCGCCTTCTGACGAACCAAGGCGTCGCCAAAGGTCACCAGGTCACGGCCTTCGTGCGCGACCCGGCTCGGTTGGATCTCCCCAACGGATCGGTGCGGGTCATTCAAGGAGACGTCCTCGATTCCGCGGCGGTCGACCGCGCGGTGGCTGGCCAAGAGGCCGTCCTCGTCGCCCTCGGAACCGCCACACGACGAGGCTCTCCTCAGGTCCTGCCGCAAGGAATCCGTCACATCCTCGACGCCATGGAGAGGCATGGGGTGCGACGGATCGTCGTCCTCTCGGCCGCGGGCGCGCTTCGCGAACGGGCGGGATCCTTCATCGGCACCATCGGCCTCGCGGTCGCTCGGGTGTTCTTGCCCGGCGTGTATCGGGAGCACCGCGCGATGCTCGAAGACCTCCGGACACGGAATCTTGATTGGATCGCGGTGCGGCCGGTGATCCTCACCAACGGACCGTGGACCGGTCGATATCGGGTCGTCACCGAAGGGATCCCTCGAGGCGGCTATCGCATCTCCAGGTCGGATGTCGCCGATTTCATGATCCGTCAGCTGACGGGCGACGAGTTCGTCCGGAAGATGCCCGCGATCGCGAACTGACGGCATCGAACGCCTTTCCGCGGAGCTCGCGGCAAGGTTCATTGCCTGTCACACCCTGGCGGGGACGGTGACGTTCTCGGAAGTGCAGGCCGCCCGGGTTCGGAAAGAGCTCGCGGGTCGATCGGGGATCGTCGAGAAGCAGATGTTCGGCGGGATCGCGTTCCTCCTCGGGGGCAACATGGCCGTCGGCGTACACGGGGAAGACTTAATCGTCCGCGTGGAGCCCGCCCAGACGGTTGGATTGCTGCGGGAGCCCGGTGCGAAGCCGTTCGACCTGGGACCTGGTGGTCGCTCCCCGGCCGGATGGCTCTTGGTCGGGCCCGTAGGCTTTCGAACCGATGCCGCCCTCCATTCATGGGTCACTCGCGGCGTCGCGTACGCGGCCTCCCTGCCAAAGAAAGGGACGAAACCAAGCGCGGGTTCCAAGCGACGAGCTCGTCCGTGACCAGGCCTCGCTCCGCGCTGATCGCGCATCGAAGTCTGACCGCGAACGTGACTCACGCCGGAAGCTCTTTGTCCCGCGGGGCTCCTTCGCATTCGGAGGGAGTCCGTCTCGCGGAAACCTCGGGAGCAATGGCTCCTACGAATCGGGCTCGTGACGGGGTTCCTGGGCCTCTCGCTCTGGGGAGCCGTCGCGACGACGACGCGACCGCTCTTGTTCGGCACATTGGCCATCACGACCTACGCGTACCGTTCCGTGGGCCTTGCGGTGATGGCGGCCGGAGGACTGATATTTCTCGCCGGCGCCCTCCTATGGTCTCGGGGCGGTCCCCGCCAAACGCCTGCGGACCCTTCTCGCATGCGCGAGCGAGTCGCGGTGCTCATCCTGCTCGCGGGCCTCGTCACCCTCTCCGTCTCCCTGTACACACCGTGGTGGTCCGTCCAGGACGTCTCCCGGTTCCCCGAACCGTACAACGACAGCGGGTACGCGAATTATGAGATCCATGGCCACGCAGTGTTCTTGCCGGGAGATCATCTCGAATCTGGCTGTACGGTGGATCCTCCGACGGAGCGGATCTGGGGCCCGCTTTGCAACCTGACAATCTCGCAGGGCGGCAGCATCCCCGACCTCTACTCGACCGGGGTCGTGCCGTGGACCCACGTCGGGCAACTTTATGGAGACGTCCGGCTCCTCCTTGGTCTGGGCGTCCTCTTCGGCGCGCTCGCCGCGGTCCTGAACTCTAGAACGAAGGACCGGCCGAAGACACGGCGACGCGCACGAACGGCGATGGCATGTCTCATCGCCGCGGTCCTCCTCGTCGCACTTTCCCCGATAGCGGCCGCCCTCTTGCAACCGGGTGCGTACGCCGCCGACCGCGGCCCCGTCTCCCCTCCCTCGCCCGGCCAATCGTTCTGGGGAACGTGCGGAAGTCAGAGCGCGGTTGGCTGTACGGTCGCGAACGAGACTACGTCGTGGGGCCCGGGCCTCGGCTGGTACCTGTCGATTGCGGCGGCGGTCCTGTTCGCGGCCGTCCTTGTTCCTGTCGTCTGGTGGCCTAGGAAAAGGGCGGTGACTCACGAGGCCGCGGGGCTGGGCAAAGAGGGCTCGGAAATCACCCACGAAGGTACCTAGGACACCGCGAAGCTCTCTCCCACCACCCGACTTAGGCGCGGACCTGTTCGAATACCCGACGTGCGCCGACTCGAGACGCCGACTCATTCGTTGGAGCCACGACTCGACTGGGTCGGAACACCAGAAGCCCGGCTCTGGGCGATTTTCTCGAGGAGCGCCCGCTCGAACGTCAATGTCTCTCGGAATGTGGTTTCGAACGACCGCGAATGGAACCTGAGTTCCCTCCAAGCCTTCTCGTCGCTCCCGAGACAAGTGACCCCGGCCGCCCCGTTGCCCTCCAGAGAAATACGGACCACTGCATCCAATTCGGGCCGAATTCTGACATAGCGATTTGACCCGGAGGTCGGCTCGCAAAGCCATGGAACCTTCGAGTCCGCCTTCGCGGAAAGGCCGGTCGAACGTCCTGTTCGCAATCGTCGCGATCGCCCTCCTACTTGTGGGGATCGGAGTACCTCGCGTCGACGGTTGGTTCCGGAATACCTCCGTCAGCTACCTCGACTTCGGCCCGCAGGCGAACGTCGCGGTGCCGATCCTCGTGTTCTTCCAGGCGTCCTCCCCGTCGACACCGGTCGCGGGTCAACGGAACATCATCGACACGATCCCGGGCCAGCCCGGATACAACGATTTCTGGCGGGTCTTCAAGGTCCTTGCCCCAAGCGGATACGTCGCCAACACGATCCGATCCATGGCGGACGCCGTCGCCTCCGGATACACGATCCAGATGACGGACACCGTGGTCAACTGTCCCGTCGTGAATCCGAACGCGACGGTCGGCGGTTCCGCGGCCACGCTCGTCTCAGGCTGGTATCGGAACCGCGACGTCTCCTACATCGACGAGGGCACCCGGTCCCCCGTGGACGGCTGGGTCGTCGTAGACGCGCCGATCTACGCGTTCTTCCACGCCGACGGGACGCCGTTCGCCGGGCAGCGGAATGTGATCGACGCGCTCCCAGGCTCGCCCGGTTACAGCGACCTCTGGCACGTGATGAAGGTCGTCGTCGACACGTCCTACGTCGCGAACAGCCTGAAGGATGCCCGCTCCATCCTCGCGGCGCGCGACGCGGGCCAACTCACGATCGATCCGACGATGATCTACGTGAACTGTCCCGTGGTGAGCTGAGCCACGACACCCTCTTTAGCCGGTCCTTCCGTACGGCGCGCGATCCACCGTGAGCGCGGCGCTGCGGCAGCTGCTCTGGTTCCTGATCGCGGGCACGCGGGGCGGCCCGAACCGGGCGAGGATCCTCGAGACGCTGCACGGCCGACCGTGCAACGCGAACCAGCTGTCGGAGATCCTCGGCCTCGACTACCGGACGGTGCGACACCATCTCGGCCTCCTCGAACGGAACGGACTCGTGAAGCAGCCGGCGGGGAAGGAATATGCGGCGCCGTACTTCCTGACCGCGTACCTCGAGGCCAATTACTCGATGTTCGAGGAGGTTCGACGCGGATTGCCGCGGTCGGGAGGATCCGATCGATGACCGGAGATACATCCATGGGCTTCACCGCGGTATCGGAACGTACACCATGAGCGAGATGATGACGGCCAGCATCCTGGTCGGCCTCGTCAACATCGGACTCGCCGCCGCCCTCCTCGTCGTGTACCGCGGCGTCTATGCGCGCACGAAGGCCCCGTTCACGTTGGCTTTGCTCCTGTTCGCGGCCGCGTTCCTCGCGCAGAACGTCCTCGTCGTCTACTCGTTCGCCACGATGATGTCGATCGTCCCGAACGCCCTCGATCCGTACCTGCTCGGGATTGGCGCCTTCGAGGCGATCGGCCTCGGAGCGATGCTCTGGAGCGCTTCCCGATAATTCGGATCGAGTGCGGACCGCGACCGATGCATCATCTTGCACCCTCCCGCCGAATCTAGGCCATCGAGTCCTGGTGACCTTCGTGATAATCGTCCAGGAGGGTTTAGGTGGCCCTCTTCCTACGAAACCGGCATGGGTCGCCGGTGGTCCCTCGCCCTTGTCGGGGCCATCCTCCTCGGGGCCGTCTTCCTGGCGCCAATCGTGCGCGCCGACCCGGCGATCAGCCGAGCCGCCGCGGACGAGGGCGTGGCGGAGTGGCGATTCTCGAACCCCGCGAACTACTCGGCCTCGGACCTGGACCTCGGTCCCGCGGGCGCCTCGCTCGCCTGGCTGTCCTTGAGCCATCGCGATACGACCCGCTCCGACTTCTCGCTGGCCTCGAGCCTCGCGAACATCGACTTGGTGAGGACCCCCGGACGGGTGCTCTTGGCCGACACGTCCCAGGCGGGCCCCGTGCAGAATATCACCTTTCAGCCGGACCCCGCCTCCATGGCGGACAACTTCCTCTACGCTGGGAGCAGCAACCAGAACTACGGCAATGCGGCCCAGCTGTTCGTCGGCAACTGGAGCAACGGGACCTGGACCCGATCGTTCCTCCAGTTCCCCGCCTCGCCGCTCCCCGCGAATGCAACGATCGTTAGCGCCCAGCTAGAGCTCTACTACAACTTCGTGATCGACGCCACACCGATGGACATCAGCGTGCATGCGGTCACGAGCAATTGGACGGAGTTCGGCTCCACTTGGAACAGCGCGGACGGCATCGCGCCTTGGAACGCCGCCGGCGGGGACTTCGACCCGACGGCCGTCGCCACCGTGGCCGGGATCACGAATGGGACCGGCTGGTACGGATGGAACGTGACGAGCCTTGTCGTCGGCTGGTGGACCTTGGCCCTGCCAAACGACGGACTGATGGTCCGACAGGTGAGCGACACGAGAGACTCCAACTCGCGTACACCACGCCGAGCTCCCACGGCAGGCTGTTGTCGGCGCCGATCGCGGCCGGCGGCCTCGCGCAATGGACGGGCCTCTGGTGGAACGCGACCGTCCCCTCCGGCGCGAACGTGACGCTTCGCTTCCGCACCGGCGACTCGGTCCCCGTCGACGCCGCCTGGAGTCCCTGGAGTGCTCCGCTCCCGATCTTCGGGATGCCGATCGCCGTCCCGCCGACGCACTACCTCCAATATCTCCTCGACCTCTTCACCCCGTCCGCCACCTCGCCGAGCGTGCAGGACGTCACCGCGACGTTTACGAGATATGCCCTCACCGGCTCCGTTGAGACCGAGGAATTCGACCCAGGCTCGCTCCTCTCGTGGGGACTGCTCACGATCAACTCGACGGCCCCGGCGGGCACCTCCGTCAGCGCGGCGTACTCTTCCGACAACGGCACCTCTTGGCTTCCCGCATCCAGCGACCAGGACCTATCCGCGGCTCTCGTTCACGGCATCCGCCTCCAGATCACTTTCGCCACGAATGACACACTTGTGAGTCCCCGGGTGGAGAGCGTCACCCTCCGCTACCGCATCGCCTCGGGCGCTCTCGGGAATCCCGCGGTTTCCTGGGGCATCGCCTTCTTCGCCTTCCTCACCCTCCTCGTCCTTCTCCGGCTTCGATGGCATTTCGCGGCGACCGGCCTCCTGCTCATCCACGCGGACGGTCGAGTCGTGGGGAACGCGGGGGCCGACGGGCCGCGGGACGAGGTGGCCACCTCCGCGATGCTGACCTTGGTCCACCAGTTCGTCCGCGACTCCTTCCAAGGGCCGCAGGGGACCGGCGGCGAGCTCAAGAGCTTCCAAGTCGACGACAAGGAGGTGACGATCGCGAAGGGCGCCTTCCTGTACCTCGCGCTCGTCGGGAAAGGCACGAAGCCGCGGGCCCTCGCGTCGCGGCTGGTCAAGTTCCTCTCAGGGCTTGAGGGGGCCTACCGTCCCCGCCTAGAGAAGTGGGACGGTCTACGGTCGAGCACGGGAGACCTCGAAGCGGACCTTTCCTGGTTCCTGCGGAAGGGGTACCACGCGATCGCCCGGCGCGGAGCAGTCCGTTACCACGCGTGATTCCGTACCGGAAACGCTTATGGGCCCGCGCGTCGGCTGACCAGCGAATGGCTCCCCGCTCCAAGGGTCGCGGACGGACGCAGGCCGACCTGACCCTCAAGATCACGCTCGCGGGCAACCCGGGAGTCGGCAAGACCTCCCTGACGCGGCGGTTCGTGACGAACACGTTCGAAGAGAGGTACATCTCGACCCTGGGGACCAAGCTCAGCTCGAAGGAATTCGCGGTCGACGATCCTTCGCGGCCCGGGACTTCCGTGACCGTCAGCGCCGCGATCTGGGACATCATGGGGAACCACCAGTTCCGGGAGCTCCTCAAGGATGCGTTCTTCATGAACGCCGGCGGGGTCCTCCTCGTCTGCGACGTGAACCGAGCGGAGACGTTGTACGACCTCCCCCAGTGGTACGAGGCCGTCGCCTCCGTCGCGGGACCTCAGGTCCCGGTCGTCGTCCTCGCCAACAAATCGGACCAGCGAGGGCCCAAGACGATCCCACCGAACGAAATCGAGGTCCTATGCAAGGAGCTCCGCTGGCCCTGGTTCGAGACGAGCGCCAAGACCGGCGCGAACGTGGAGGCCGCCTTCCGCCGCGTCGCGACGGACCACCTTCGGATCCTGAATCGTCCGGCGGATGCAGCGCCGCCCGAGGCGTGAATTCCTGACCTCCGCCCGGCTTCGCCGACCCCTCCCCTCAACCTTCATTAACTGCGCTCGGCATCGCGCCGGGCCTTGACCGCACCAAGTTCGACGCCCATCGCTCCTCGCGGACGACAGGCGGCGCTGGTTTTCATCTTCGTGACGATCATCCTGGACACCCTCGGGTTCGGCATCACGATCCCGACGCTCCCGCTGTTGATCAAGCAGTTCACCGGAGGAGATTCGGCCGCGGCCGGCGCGATCAACGGCCTGTTCCTGACAATCTTCGGCCTGATGCAGTTCCTGTTCGCCCCGGTCCTCGGGGCCCTCTCGGACCGGTACGGCCGGCGTCCCGTCCTGATCCTGTCGGGATTCGGCCTCGGCGTGGACTACATCATCATGGCCCTCGCGCCGAACCTGGCATGGTTGTTCGTCGGCCGCATCTTGTCCGGCATCACGTCGTCCAGTTTCGCGGCCGCAGGTGCCTACGTCGCGGACGTCACGCCGCCCGAGCGACGCGCCGCGGCGTTCGGCATGGTCGGCGCGGCCTGGGGAATCGGGTTCATCATCGGACCGGCCTTCGGCGGACTCGTCGCGCTCCTCGGACCGCGGTATCCGTTCTGGGCGGCGGCGGCCTTCTCGCTGACGAGCGCCTCGTACGGCCTTCTCCTCTTGCCCGAGTCTCTGTCGCTCAAGAACCGGGAGCGGTTCCGGTGGCGGAAGGCCAACCCGCTCGGTTCGCTCGTCCTGTTGAGATCGAACCCGCAGCTCTTCAGTCTCGGAGCCGTGATCTTCGTCCAGTACCTCGCCTTCCAGGTCCTCCCGAGCATCTTCACGATCTACGCGAACTACCGGATCGGGTGGGGCATCACGGAGGTCGGGCTCTCCCTCGGGCTGGTCGGCGCCCTCAGCATCACGGTGCAGGTCCTCGTGGTCAAACGTTTCATCGAGCGGTACGGCGAGCGGATCGCGATGATCGTGGGGATCCTGTTCGGAACGGCGGCGCTCCTCGTGTGGGGGTTAGCGTCGAATTGGATCATCTTCGTCGTCGCTATCTTCGTCTTCGCGCCGATCGGCCTCGTCCAGCCGGCGTTGCAGAGCCTCATGACCCGCTTCGTCAGCCCGTCGCAGCAGGGCCAACTGCAAGGGGCGAACGCGAGCATCAATGGGGTGACGGCGGTCATCGGACCGGTCCTGTACGGAGTCCTCTTCGCCGCCTCGATCCAACCGAGCGCTCCTCTCGTATTGCCAGGCCTGGCGTTCTTCCTCGCGGCCTTGCTCATGCTCGGGTCGGTGGCCCTGGCGGTCCGCCTCACGACCGCCCGCGCGGGATCGCCGATTCCGTCCGCACCGACGCCCATCCCCGATGGCCACGTTTCGGTAACGGCAACGACGATTGGCAGCGAGGAAACCGCCGAAGAGCCGTGACGGCTTCTGCTCACGAATCCGACCGCGCCCGAGTTTGGGCGGGGCGTGTTTATGTCCGCGGGAGGGTTGCGGGGCCGACGATGGCCAGGAAGGGAACCCTATCGCGGGAGACGATCATCCAATCAATGGCGGAGGATTTTCGTGAACTCCCCTATGTGCATGCGTTTTGGGAGGGCGGGGCGGCCGCATTCAATCGGGTCGACAAGTGGTCCGATCTCGACCTCTATGTGGTCGTCGACGACGGCATGGTCCCGGAGACGTTCGAGGTCGTCGAGAAGTCGCTGACCGCGCTCTCTCCGATCCAGATCCGGCATGAGGTCGCGTGGCCCGCGGGGTCGGGGATTTCCCAGAGATTCTACCGCCTGGAGAGGGCGACCGAATTCCTCCTCATCGATCTCGCGGTGTTAAAAGCGTCTGCCCCCGACAAGTTCCTCGTCCCGCAGATCCACGGAGACGCTGTGTTCCTCTTCAACAAGCAGAATGCAATTTCGATTCCATCGTTCGATGCCGAGGCGTTCATCCGCGGGCTCTTCGATCGTCGCAAACGTCTCGTGGAACGCATGGCCCTCTTCGGCCCCTTTGTCGAGAAGGAGATCCTTCGAGGGAACCATCTCGAGGCGCTAGAGTTCTACCGAGCGCTCGTCCTTCCGTCCCTCGTCGAGGCGCTCCGGATGCGCCACGGCCCCAGGCATTACGATTTCCGCATGCGGTACGTCCATCGGGAGCTTCGCCCGGATCTCGTCCGCCGACTGGAGCGCCTCGCGTTCGTCGCGGACACGAAGGACCTTGAAGCCAAATACCGCGACGCGGTCGCATGGTTCCGGACCGCGATCCAAGAGGTCGATGAGAAGGAAGTCCGACGACTCGTGTCCGGTCCCTCGAAATGATTAAGGCGGAGGGCCCAACTCCCCCGCCGATGCGCCTCGAGGACCGACAGTGGGCGGGCCTGTTCCTCTTCGCGGGCACCGTCCAGTTCGCGATCGGCATGATCATCGCCGAAGCGGTGGACCCGACGTATTCGGTCGCGACGAACTACATCAGCGATCTGGGAGTGCGAGCGGGTGCCCCGATCTTCAATGCCTCGATCATCCTCCTCGGCATCGCGATCCTGGCCACGTCCTGGTTCGTCTTCCGGGCGTTCAAGGACCGGATCCTGATGATCGTCGTCTTGCTTGCGGGGGCCGGCGCGGTCGGGGTCGGCGTCTTCACGGAGAACGCCCCCGACGGGCTCCACAGCATCGTGTCCTTCATCACGTTCCTCTTCGCGGCCCTGTCGGCAATCCTCGCGTTCCGGGTCCTCCGTCCGCCTCTCTCGTATCTTTCGGTCCTGCTCGGCGTCGGTTCCCTCCTGGCCCTCGGCCTGTACATCTCGAAGAACTACTTCGACCTCGGGAACGGCGGGATGGAGCGCATGATCGTCTACCCCGTCCTGGCCTGGGGGATCGGCTTCGGCGGGTACCTGCTCGGCATGGCCCACGGAAACGAGCGGCCTGCGGCGGCTTAGTCATCCGTCGCGGACCCCCACCGTCGAGTGGTTCCGACTCGGTCCTATCGATGCGGATAATGGCATCCGAGGGACTTAATCCCGTGAACATGACGACGGGATGTGGCCGATTTCCTGCACCCGCTCCGCCGCATCGTGGAGCACGTCTACCTGACGGACGTCGGTGGCACGCCCCTCGTGCATCTCTCCCGCCGGTTCCCGACCGACAAGGATCCCGATCTCATCGCGTCCATGTTCACCGCGATCCAGAACTTCATGGACGATTCGTTCCACAGCATGGGCATCGGGGACGTCCGGAGCATCGAGATGGGGGACCGGCACCACGTCGCATTCGGCCGTGGCCACTCCGTGCTCCTCTACGTCGTCTACCGCGGCCGGGAATCGAATCGGCTCGAACGGCGCGTGATCCGCATGGTCCACAACCTCGAGGGGCGATTCGCTTCCATCCTGGGGGATTGGAACGGGGACATGGACCCGATCGGGGCGATCCGGGACTACCTCGCGGAGGAATGGGACTTACACCCGCGCGAGATCCGAATCAAGGTCGCGGCGGTCCCCTAGCCGCGAATTCGAGCGGGGAAATTCCGTAGCAGGTCGCGGCCGGACCTCAGCCGTTGCGGTCGCCGACCCGGACGGCAACCCGATCTAGGCGACGTCTTTCGCATGACGGTCTAAGTCCCGCGGGACATAGGTGCTTAGGGTGCAGTGCGGCTTGAAGCCGAGCTTGCGGTTGGGCCCCAGGCGGTCCACGGGGACGTGGGTGACGGCCACTCGGAATCCCGCGGAGCGGGCGGTCCTCAGCGGGACGAAGGTCATGGCCATCCCGATGCCTTGGTGACGGTACGCGGGCGCGACGGTAATGTAGACGCCGGCGACGCCCCCACCGTAGAACAGGGTCGACGTGGCGACAGCGTGCCCCTTCCATTCTCCCAGGTAGAAGCGGAAGGTGCTCCTCGACTCGAAACCGACTTTCCGGAAGAAGGGCACGAGGACCGGCAAGACTCCCTCGGGGATCTCGTACGCGGAGGCCCATGATCGGACCCATCTCTCCAACGTCTCGTCGTCTTCCACCGGTTCAATCGACAGTTCTCGCGGGACCGTGGGGCTTACGTGCAGGCTCTCCAGGTCAATCGCCATGCCGCTGAGGTCGCCGGCGTGGACGAGCCCGCAGTTCTCCAGGAACTTGCCGAGGTGCTGCGGCTCCGTCGACGGCCCGACCCACCACATCATCGGCGTCCGATCGGAGCGAAAGATCTCCAAAGCAGAATTGATCGCGGACACCGGATCCTCTTCCGGGATCCGGGCCCGGAAAATCGTGTTGAGGAATTCATGCGGGAGCCCGGTCTTGATGCGGAGCATGTTGGGGCCTGACTCGACGATGGAATTCGGGATCTGGCCGAACGTCTCGAATAACTGGAACACGTTTCCTTCGATCGCGTAAACGATGTCCCGAGATAGATCCCTCAGGATCCGACCGATGGGCTCGCCTCGTCCTCCCGACCGGAGTCACGAATATTTAGGTCTCAGGAATACAAGTGGTACCGAATTCGGGGTGCGAAAGCATGCCTTGCGCGTCGCAAAACTCCATCCGCTGACGTTTGCAACCGTTTCGCGTGCATCTCAGAGAGGTTTTCCATCTCCGAAGTATCTTCGCGCCGCCTCGAGGAGACGATAGAACTCCGTCCCGTCGCTCGACTCCGCGGCCCTCTTCCAATCATCTAAGACGTCGCGGATCCGGCGGTGGACGAGCGGGGTGTGGGGATTCAGGGCCTGGATGTCGCGGAGCAACGCCGGCTGGTCGGCGAGCAGGCCTGAGGCTGCATCGGAGAGCCGGGAGAAGGTCGTCCCGGCGGACCGACGCAGGCCCGCGAGATCGAACGGGCTCTGGGCGACGCATCGGGCGAAAGTCAGCAAACAGAGATGACTCAGGCTCAGCAGGAACGCCATGAGCTCGTCGTGGTGATCCAGGGAGACATCGACGAAGGATGCGCCACTCGGGCGGAAGAGTTCTTTCACCTCCAAGACCGCCACGCTGTTCCCGACATCGCTGAACGTGATGTTCCCGCTCGATAGGGGCCACAGATCCGGGCCGAAGACCGGGTGGATGCTGGCGATCCTCAGGCCGGCGGCCCCCATCGATCGCAATTGCTTCTCGATCGGCGCCTTCAGGCTGGCGACGTCGAAGAGAAGGGCGCTCGGCTCGACCGCGGCGATCTGCTCCAGCACCTCGCCGCACGCGGTCATCGGGACCGCGACGGCCACCACGTCCGCCGCGCGGACGCCTTTCCTGAGGTCCGGTTCGAACGGATAATCTTCGACGGGACCCGCGATGTCGTGGACGACGACCTCGTATCCGCGAGAGCGGAAGTAGCGGCTTAGCCAGCGGCCCATGGAGCCCGCGCCGCCGACCACGAGAATCCGGCGCTTCGCCGAAGGCGGCAGACGCACGAGATCCTGCACCCGCACGCTCTCGTCGATCAACAGGCGCGCGAGACCTTCCGCAAAGGAGAGGGTGATGCCCCGCGTTGCGCTTTCCGTCAGGAGCCGCGTGAACACCCGATCCTCCGTGTCCGGCACCACGACGGGAAGGCCGAGCAGCTTCTTCTCCACGCCGAGCTGCTCCGCGATGTGCAGGCGCTTCGCCACGAGGCCAACGATCCCCC
>VBLT01000013.1:0-2736 GCA_005878615.1 Methanobacteriota archaeon | reverse complement strand
TCAAGGCCCGAGTATCGCGTAACGTCGGGGCCATGAGCCCGTCGGACCTTCGCGCTCGGCCGCATGTCATGCCGGCAAGCCCGAGGTCAATTCCGCGACGAACCGCGCGATGGCCTCCGGCTTGGCGTCCTCGGCGATTTTCTGCACGATCGCACTGCCCACGACGATCCCGTCGGCCCCCGCGTCCGCCAACGACCGCACATGCTGAGCCGTCGTCACCCCGAAACCGACCGCGAGGGGGAGATCGGTCACACGGTGCAGGTCCGAAATCCTCGCCGGAAGATCGTTCGGCAGGTCGGCCCTTGCGCCAGTGGTGCCGAATCGCGAAACGACATACAGGAACCCCCGCGAAGATTCCGCGATCGCGGCGGCGCGCCCGACGGGGGTTGAAGGAGCGACGAGCTGGATTCCGTCCAATCCGCATCCGTCCAACGCTCCCGAGATTTCGTCCGAGTCTTCCCAGGAGAGGTCCGGGACGACCACTCCGTCCACGCCGGCCGCACGAGCCTGCTCGGCGAAGGTTTCCAGGCCCATCGCGAAGACGGGGTTCGCGTAGCTCATCAGGACCAACGGAATTTCGGTGCGTCGACGAAGGGATGCGACGAGGGCGAGCACATCGCGAGTTCGCGTCCCGGAACGCAGCGAGCGTTGCCCGGCCCGTTGGATCTCCGGGCCGTCCGCGATAGGGTCCGAGAACGGGATCCCGAGTTCGATGACATCGGCGCCTCCCTCCTCGCACGCCCGGGCGAAAGCCTCGGTGCGGTGGAGATCCGGATCCCCCGCCATCAGGTACGTGACGAGGGCCGCGCGCCCCTCCCCACGGGCCGCCGCGAAGGCGCCGGCCAGGCGGCTCACAAGGTGACCCCCATCGCATCCGCCACGGTGGCCATGTCCTTGTCGCCGCGCCCGGACAGGGTGACGATAATCACCGCGTCCCGGTCCATGTCGCGCGCCTTTTGCATCGCCGCGAACACCGCGTGAGCCGATTCGAGGGCAGGCAGGATCCCCTCGAGCCGGGCGAGGGCGCGGAATCCCTCCAGCGCCTGTTCGTCCGTGACCGCGACGAATGACGCGCGCTTCGTGTCCTTCAGCTCCGCGAGCTGCGGGCCGACGCCTGGATAGTCGAGGCCCGCGGAGATGCTGTGCGTCTCGAGAACCTGTCCGTCCTCGTCTTGGAGGAGGTACGACCGCGCTCCGTGCAGGATCCCGACGCGGCCGCCGGTGAGGGAGGCGGCGTGCTTCCCGGACGCCAGCCCGAGGCCTCCCGCTTCCGCACCGAGCAGCTCCGTCTCTTCGCCGAGGAACGGGGCGAAAGTGCCCATCGCATTGCTCCCGCCGCCGACGCAGGCGACGAGGACGTCCGGCAGCCGACCGATCTGAGCCTTCGACTGTTCCCGGATCTCTCCGCCGATCACACTTTGGAAATCCCGCACGATCGTCGGATAGGGGTGCGGGCCGACGACGCTCCCGAGCAGATAGTACGTCGTCCCGACGTTCGTGACCCAATCGCGGAGCGCCTCGTTGATCGCATCTTTCAGGGTCCGGGTCCCCTCCGACACCTCATGGACCGCCGCGCCGAGGAGGCGCATGCGGAAGACGTTCAAAGACTGTCGTTTCACATCGACCGAGCCCATGTACACCTCGACCGGGAGGCCGAGGACGGCCCCGGCCATCGCGGTCGCCACGCCATGTTGGCCGGCTCCCGTCTCAGCGATGAGCCGGCCCTTCCCCATGCGCTTCGCGAGGAGGGCCTGACCCATCACGTTGTTGAACTTGTGGGCGCCGCCGTGGCAGAGGTCCTCCCGCTTCAGGTAAATCCGGGCTCCGCCGATGTGCTCGGTGAGACGTCGGGCGAAGTACAGCGGCGTCGGGCGCCCGCCGTAGTAGCGGTAGTAAGATTCCAGTTCCTCGCGGAACGATGGATCCACTTTCGCCTCCTCGTAGGCCTCCTCGAGCTCGTGCAACGCGGGCATCAGGGTCTCCGGAACGTATTGCCCGCCAAACTGCCCGAAGCGACCTTTTTTCCGGAGGACGGACGCCTCAACCATGCCGCAGCTCCTGCAGTTTTCCCGCCGGGTCCGCGTGGCGCATGATCGACGTCCCGACGAGGACGGCGTCGGCGCCTGCCCGGAGCATCGCATCCACGTCGGCCCGGGTCTCGATCCCGCTCATGGCGATGACGGGCCGGTCCTTCACTCGCTCCGAGAGGATCCGAGTCGTCGTGCCGCGATCGATGTCCATCGTGGCCAGGTCCCGGTTGTTGATCCCTAGGATATCGGAATCCGATTCGATCGCCGAATCCCACTCGGCGAGCGTATGGACTTCGAGGACGACGTCGAGGCCCCGGGCATGCGCGTCCTCGATCAGGGCCTGCCGGCCCGCATGGAGCCGGCCGCGACGAGAGAGCGTCTCGATCAGGAGCACGGCCCCCGCCCCACTCGACGCCGCCGCGGCAATTTGCCGCGAGTCCACGACGATGTCTTTCATGAGGACCGGGAAGCCCGTGGACGCGGCTCGCCGCAGGAGATCAAGATGGCCGCGGAAGATCCGCGGCTCCGTGAGGATGGACAGCGCGAGCGGATTTGCCGCCACGATCCGGGCCAGGAGGAAATCGAAATCCGTGGGGTCTCTGACGAGCGGGATCGTAGGCGAAGCAAACTTGATCTCGGCAATTACGTCGGAGCGGCGGGGCGCGGCGCGGAGAATACCGGAGAGAGAGGGACTTCGGGCTCCCGA
>VBLT01000012.1 GCA_005878615.1 Methanobacteriota archaeon | reverse complement strand
TGGAGGCCACGGACCCGCTGTTCATCCTGTACACCTCCGGCACGACCGGGAAGCCCAAAGGAATCCAGCATTCGACCGGCGGGTATCTCGTCGGCGTCGCGACCACGACGAAGTACGTGTTCGACCTGAAGGACGAGGACCTCTACTGGTGCACCGCGGACATCGGCTGGGTCACGGGGCATTCGTACATCGTCTACGGGCCCCTCGCGAACGGCGCGACCGTCTTCATGTACGAGGGCGCACCGGATTGGCCGGAGCCGGACCGCTTCTGGCGGATGGTCGAGGAATACGACATCACGATCTTGTACACGGCCCCGACCGCGATCCGGGCGTTCATGCGGTGGGGCGACGAATTTCCGAAGCGGCACGACTTGTCGAGCCTGCGCCTGCTGGGGACCGTCGGCGAGCCGATCAACCCGGAGGCGTGGCGGTGGTACCAGAAGACGATCGGCGGGGGCCGATGTCCGATCGTCGACACGTGGTGGCAGACGGAGACCGGGATGATCCTGATCACGCCGCTCCCGGGAGCGACGACGACGAAGCCCGGCTCCGCGACGCAGCCGTTCCCGGGCATCGAGGCGGAGGTCGTCGACGAGAAAGGGCAGACCGTGCCGGTCAACAAGGGAGGATATCTCGTCCTCCGGCGGCCGTGGCCCGCAATGCTCCAGACGCTGTACCATGATCCGGAACGGTACAAGCAGGTCTACTGGTCCCAGGTGCCGGGCAAATACTTCACCGGGGACGGCGCGAGGATGGACGAGGACGGGTTCTTCTGGCTCATGGGCCGCATCGATGATGTGATCAACGTCGCGGGCCACCGGATCGGGACGATGGAGGTCGAGTCCGCCTTGGTGAGCCACGAGAAGGTCGCGGAGGCCGCGGTCGTCGGCAAGCCCCATCCGGTGAAGGGCCAGTCCCTGGTCGCGTACGTGGTCCTGAAGCGCGGGCAACCGCGGGCGGACGGACTCAAGAAGGAGTTGCAGAAGCACGTCCGCGAAGCGATCGGGGCGATCGCGGTCCCGGACGACCTCTACATCACGGAGAAGCTGCCGAAGACGCGGAGCGGCAAGATCATGCGCCGCGTGATCCGATCCATCGTCTCGGGGCAGGAGATCGGCGACACGACGACCCTCGAGGATCCAGGTGCGGTCGACGAGGTCAAGAAGTGGCTCGCCGAAGTCGAGGCGAAAGATTCCTGATCTCTCGCGAGCACGGTTGATCGTCCCTCGCTATTGTAGACTGAGATAGAGGAAGGCGGCGAAGGCGGCTGTCCGGAAGCCGTGGGCGACGAGGAGGAACGGTCCGAGTTCGCCGAGGACGTGACCGAACGCCCCGAACAGGATGGGGGAGGTCAGGATCCCCTCCAGAAGGAAGGCCGCGAGGACGAAGATCAGGCCGAGCGCGGACCGTGCGCCGGTGTCCCGATACGTTTTCGCGTAGACGACGAAGAGCGCCGCCAGGAGGGCGAGTCCCACCGTCGAGACGATGACGTCCACGTCCTCGAACGTCTCGAAGGGGTCCAGGCGAGGACCGGGTCCCGGCCGTCCCGGCCTCGGGATCAGGGCCAGCGCGATCCCGATCGCCAGCCCTATCGCAAGCACGACCGCGGTCCACAACGCCGGACTCATGGCCCATTTCCGTTCACTTCGTTCCACGTCGGTCACCTCTCGTTTGCATATCTCTCACGATCTTCTCGAAGACGGCCCAGTGCGACTCGATGGAGGGGGAGAGGAAGTACACCTGGCCATACCGCTCCCCCGCGGTCGTGACGAGCCCGTTCTTCCCCAGGACCCGGAGGTGATGCCGGACGGTCTTGTAGTCGAGGGCCAGGCCTTCCGCGAGCTGCTGGGCGTTCCGCGGCTCGTCTCGGATTGCGACGAGGACCCGGGCGCGGGTGGTCGCCCCGATGCTGCTCCGGAAGAGCCACCATAGGACCCTTTCGAGACTGTCCACTCGACCGCCGCCGGCAAGAGGCTTGCGATAGTAGTACCTTGCCGACCATCGAAAAAAAGGGACAGGAGTGGAGGCCCCCGTCCCGATCGGAGAAGGCGCAGGCCATCGGGCTCCCTATCCACCATAGACGGACCCGCTGGCCGACGCGGTCGCGTTCGTCCGATCGCAGGTGTGCCCGGCGGTGGCGTTGCCCGTCCCGGTGACTCCCGTTGCCGCGGCGTTGCGGGTGGCGAGGGGTCCCGAGGCGGTCACCGCGTTCACCGCGAACGCACCTGCCGCGACGATCGCCAGGACGGCGATCAGGGCGACGGCGACCGTTGTCTTCACTCGTGTTCACCTCCCGAGGTTCCGTTCCTCGGTCGGCCCGAGGCCTGGGAGGGCCATCCGCGTTTTCCACGATGTTTCCCGAATCTCCTGCAGATCGGGACCGGATTGCGTCCGATGTCCGAGTAACCAAGTGTGCTTTCGATACTAAAGTCCTAAAACTATTAGGCGGAAACCGCGTTCAGTATGTCATGGTCGGCGCACGGAGACTATCCGGGGCCGGTCGAGGGTTGCTCGTCCTCGGCGCGGCCTTGCTCCTCGTGAACTTTTTCGGGATCGCCCTTTTGCCATCCCTCCCGTCGCTGCCGTGGTTCGCGGTATCGGGGAACCGACCCGAATTGCCGGTCGGGTCCTACAATGCCCTCCAAACCACGCAGCTCGTGAATCAGCTCGCCAACGGTCCTTACGCCTGGTTGGCGTTCGGACTGCTCCTCGTCGTCGCGATGGCGGGAATCGCCATCGCGGGGATCGGGGAACGGACCCGCCATTTCGGGACCGCGGGCATCCTGGTCCTCCTGATTTACGCCGCGGTGCTCTACCTCGCCGCCTATCAGTACAATCAGCAGGCGGCCGGCAGCAATGCCGCGATCACGATCGGATATGGATTCGTCCTCGCGGTCATCGCCTGCGCGCTGATTGAGGCCGGAGCCCGATGGCCGAGCCCGGTGCCGATGAGGGCCCGCGTGCCCACCGCGGTCCGGCGGTAGGCGCCCTACGGGTCGACCCAGTGGGCCCGCCGTGAGGCGAGGAATCCCATCAAGGCGGCGAAGCCGAGCAGGTACGCCCAGCCGATGACCAGTTCCGAGGCCGGGATCTGGATCAGTCCGAAGTAATACTTCGCGAGCTGGGCGGCATGGGTCGTCGGGATCAGCATGGCGAAGGGCTGGGCGATCGCCGGCAGGCGGCTGAGCGGGTAGTACACCGGCGGCAGGAATCCCAAGGCGATGCTGAGGACCTGTGGGATCGAGTTCGCGCGGCGGGCGTTCTTCGTCGTCGCTCCGATCGCGAAGCCGACGAAGACGAGCCCGATCCAGAGCAGGAGCGAGGTGGCCAGCAGGAGGACGATGCCTAAGGCGGTGCTTGGGCCGGACAGGAGGAGCAACGCGAGGGCGACGAGGACGCCCGGGAGGGCGACGACGAGCCCGCTCACGGAGAGGCCGACTGCGTACGAAGCGGGAGACACCTTCGACGCGACGAGCATGTCCTGGAACCGGAACCATTGCTTGTTGAAGTACACGCTCTGCGAGGCGAACAGGCCGGTGAAGGAGAAGGTGAGGACGATCGCCCCGATGAGGGACTGCATCGCCGACGCGGTGTCCGCGAACACGAAGATGAAGATCACCGGAAGGAACGAGAACAGGCTGATGACGACGAGGAGCATCGGATCCCGGAGGAGCGGCAAGGCGTCGAAGAGGCCGATGTACAGCGCCTCACGTATTCTCGACTTCAATCGATCCCCCCACGATCTTGATGAACGCCTCTTCGAGGCTCGCCGGTTTGAAGGTCACCTTGCGTTTCTCGCGGAGCCCGCGCTCGACGATCGCGAGGACCTCCTCGGCGGACTGCGGCTCGAGGACCTCGGGCGAGGCGGTGCCGTTCCCCGCCGCCGGCTCGACGATCACGCGCATCCCGATGCCGGTGTCGCCTTTCGCCTCGTCGACCGTCCCGAGGAAGACCGTGCGCCCCTTGTCCACGATCAGCAGATGGTCCGCGAGGATCTCCGCCTCGTCGAGGTAGTGTGTCGTCAGGAGGATGGTCGCGCCTTTCCGCGTGAGCTCCCGGAGCATGTGCCAGACGGACCGCCGACCGAGCGGATCGAGGCCGATCGTCGGCTCGTCCAAGAACAGGACCTCCGGGTCGGCCACCATGGCCATGGCGATGATCAGCCGCTGGCGGAGGCCGCCGGACAAGTCGGACGCGAGCTTGTCGCGGTGCTCCCAGAGTCCGAGGTCTTCCATGACTTTCTTGGTCCGTTCGCGGGCCTGCGTCCGCGATTGGCCGCGGATCAGGCAGAAGTAGAGGATGTGATCGTAAGGAGAGAGGAGCATCTGCGGCCGGGCTTCCTGCGGCACGACCGCGATGTGCGGCCGGATCGCCTCCGGGTCCGCGAGCACGTCATGGCCGAGGACGGAAGCGCGGCCCAGCGTGGGCTTCAGCTGCGTCGCCAGGATTCGCAGGAGCGTGGTCTTGCCCGCGCCGTTCCGGCCGAGGAGGCAGAAGATCTCGCCCTTCTGGATCGAGAAGGAGACGTCCTCTAGGGCTTTCGTCCCTCCGGGGTACGTCTTGCCGAGGCCTTCGACCCTCACGACTTCCATGGGCCGCGTCCAATTGGGCCGCGCTACTTGAGGCTTCTGCGTGACGATGCGCAACAAGGCCCGCTCCTAGGGAGATGTTGTCGCTTGGCACGAAGACGGAAATCTTTCCGAGAGATCTGCCGGCCCCACAAGCCGATTACATGACACTTAAGCCTCGTTCCGATTTCGCTTGAGGCGGACAGGGAGGGATCATGTCCGGGGCGTCCTCGCCATCGGGCGTGCCCGGTGCGCCGAGGCGGAACGTGCAGGTTTGGTTCATCGCCCTCATCGCGGTGATGATCGCCATCGCGTTCGCGTTTGCCGCCGGTGGCGTGTTCTTTCGAACGACGGCCCTCGAATCAACTCTGTCACGGCACGTCGAGTTCCTCGGTCACGGCGAGGCGCCGCTGGAAATCCCGATCATGACCTCCTACACTGCGCCGAAGATTCCCAACGCGACGGTGACCTCCCACGTCCTCTGGTCGATCGAATCGACCCGGACGGGCCCATCAACGACGTATCTCCTCTCGTGGCAGAGCGTCTCCAAAACCTCGCTCCCGATCCGGTTCGTCTTCAACGCCTCCGGGCCGCACCCCTATGTGGCCGACCTCGGAATCGGCTCGGTCGAAAACGGTTTCCTTTTGAACCCGGCCGGCTCCTGCTCGACCGACTGCGACTCCATTAAGATGACCCAGGAAGGCATGGTTCCCGGGATTTTCGACGTGACCGCGGTCGTCTTCCGAATGACGTACAATGTCTCCCGCGTCACGGAAACCCGCGGGTCGACCACCACCTCCTACATCGAGGTCGACTACTCCCTCCGGGCGTGGTGCTTCTGCGGGATGGCGGGCCCGGCCGCAAACGTGACCTTCCCTCGGCCGCAGGACCTTTGGTCGATCAGTGTCGACCGACTCCCCGCGGGATCTGGCGTTTCTCTTTCTGTTCATGGCCTCTCGCTCCCGGTCGACGTATTTCGCAACAATGCGACGACCTTCCAGTTCTCCGCCGGCCCGGAGGGGATTCTCTCCGCACAACTCGTGTCGGAGTATCGCTGGGGTCCCGTCGACGACTACGTGCTTTCCTTTTCCGCCTCCGCGGACGCCTCGATTCATTACTTCCTCGACCTGCGGTTCGGCTCCATTCTGATCCTCTACGATCCGGCCACCGCGTAGGCGCCCGCGACATTCGCGGCGACACGCCATCGTAGGTTCCAAAAGCTTATTCCGCGGCCAGATTTCCCGACGTCCGTGGAACGGACCGCCTTCGACATCGTGATCGTCGGCGGAGGGGCCGCGGGCCTCCGGGCGGGGATCGCGGCCGCGGAGTCGGACCCGGATCTCTCGATCGCCCTGGTCTCCAAAGTGTACCCGATGCGGAGCCACACGGTGTCCGCCGAAGGCGGAACGGCCGCGGTCTTGCGAGACTACGATTCCTTCGAGCTGCACGCGCTGGACACGATCAAAGGATCGGACTTCCTCGCCGATCAAGACGCGGTCGAGTTCTTCGTCGCGCACTGCCCGCAAGAGATCATCCGCCTGGAGCACTGGGGCTGCCCCTGGTCCCGGGACGAGGACGGGAGCGTGAGCCAGCGCGCCTTCGGCGGGATGTCCGTCAAGCGGACCGTGTACGCCGCGGACAAGGTCGGGTTCCACATCTTACACACCCTCT
>VBLT01000116.1 GCA_005878615.1 Methanobacteriota archaeon | reverse complement strand
CCAGGTGGCCGTGATCTTTGTCATCAGCCTCATCGGGATCGAGCCGACGAGTCCGATCAACATCACGCCAGAGAATGCCTGGGTCTTCTTGTTCGACCTGGCGAACGCGGGCGTCTACGAAGAGCTCGTGTTCCGCCTCCTCCTCATCGGGCTCCCGATGGCGATCGGCTCGGCCATCGTCCGAATCATCGAGGTGAACCGCGGGGCGGGCGGCAACGGGACGGGGTCCGCGGGTCGCTACATCGCGGGCGCGTGGCGGTATCTCTTCGGGGGAGTCCTCCGTCGTGAATCGTCGAAGGAAGCTCACGTCGCCGCGTGGGCCTTCCTCTTCGCGAGCTCGGCGATCTTCGGCCTCGCCCATGCCCCGGGCTGGGGATACTGGAAGGTCATCCCGAGCATGGTCGCCGGCCTCGGATTCGGCTACCTGTTCCTCCGGCATGGAGTGGGCGCCGGGATCCTCGCCCATTTCGTGAATGACTACGCGCTCTCCCTTTCCTACGAAGGAATCGGTGGCGTGGGCCTCGAGGTCGTCCTCACCCTGCTGTTCCTGGGCCTCGCGATCGCCGGCGCCGGATTCCTCGCCTGGTACGCGATCGACGCCTGGCGTCACCTCTCAACGCTGTTGGCCCGGTTCCGCCCTCCGACGCGCGCCCCGGTCCAGCCGCCGCCGACGCGGTTCGCGGCTCCGAGCCCTTCGTCCTACGGCGTCCCTCCGACCCCGAGTCCGAGTCCTCCCGCGGGCGCCTGGTCTCCCGTGCCTCCGGCGGCGTCGCCCGGTGTCGCGCTCCGAGAGCCTGGACGGATCCCGCGGGACTACACGCCCTCCTACGTGCCGCCTCCCTATGGGTACCCGCCGGTCCGGTTCCAGTGTCCCTTCTGCGGATGGGTCGAGGCGCGCTACGACGCGGGCCGGTTCACGTGCACTCGATGCGGGCGGACGGCCTAGGCCCTTCCTTCGACCGTGCTCTCCGCCACGTCATCGATCACCGCGGCCAAGTCGTCCGATTCGATTTCGACGACGATGTCTCCGAGGGGGCCGCCGGAGGCGAAGTTCACGACGCCGACCGAGGCCGCCTGCTTGCTGAGGCGGACGATCGACCGGTCCCCCTGTCGGCCGGAGAGGAGTTGGCGCCGGGCCGTATCGCGAATCCGCTGTGTTCGGATCCGCTCCCGGAGACGACCGAGATTGCCCGTCGTCCCCACCAGGACGCCGTCGCGAATTTCGATCTGGGCATCGGGGAAGAGATTTTGGACGGCCGCGGACACCGCTTCCGGCGATTCCGTCGGGCGGCACGGCGTCTCGACGCGGACGCGGAGCACGCGGTCGCAATTCGCCGCGCCGCCTTTAATTTTCTTGAGAGGTCGCCCCGAGTCGACGAAGGTTATTTGTGGACCTGCTGGCCTGGGCCCCCGGATGCGTGAGGAGCTTTTGACGTTCGTGAGCCAACGCGGAACGCTCCTCGAGCCCGACGCCATCGAATTCCTCCTCGTCCAGCAGGATCCCATCGCCGAACTCGAGGGATTCCTCCGGTCATGCCCCGAAACGCCGTTCCTGGTGACCCTGGCGGACATCCGCCACTCGGCCGAGATCGCTCGGACGGCGGCCACTCGGGCTCGCCCGGTTCCTCCATCGCCTAGGCGTTCAGCGGCATCCATCCCCGCGTCGTTCCGACGACTTGGCGAGCGCGCCGCGGACGCAGGGCCCGATGTGCGGATCCTGCGGGACATCACCGGCCGGTCGACGTGCGAAGGCACCCTCGAGGACTTCACGCGATACTTCCGCCACCGGTTCCAGGTCCTGCGGGAAATGTTGCGCCGCCACCGCGAACTCGGCGGGGCCCAAGACATCGCCAAGGCCCAGCGGTCGACGCGGGAGATCCGGATCATCGGCATGGTCGCCGACGTCCGTACGACGAAGAACGGTCATCGGATCCTCGAGCTCGAGGATGACACGGAGCGGGTCCCCGTCCTCCTGCCGGCCGATTCCCCGCTGGCCTCGGAAACGGTCGTGCCCGATGAGGTTGTCGGCATCGTCGGCACCGTGAACGGGAAGGGGCTCGTGATCGCCGCCTCTCTGGTCCGGCCGGACCTGCCGACCACGAAGGCGTTCCCGGGCACTCCAGGCCATGCCCGCGTCGCGTTCATGTCCGACATCCACGTCGGGAGTCGGACCTTCCTCGACGAAAAGTGGTCTCGGGTCTCCGAGTGGCTGGGCGGCGCCGACGAGGTCGCGCAGTCGATCCGCTACCTGGTCGTGAGCGGCGACGTCGTCGACGGAATCGGCGTCTATCCCCGCCAAGACGAGGAGCTCACGATTGACGACATCTACGGTCAATACGAGGCCCTCGCGGGGATGATCAGCGCCCTCCCGGACCGGCTGGCCGTGGTCCTGCTCCCCGGAAATCACGACGCCGTCCGGCCCGCGGAGCCGCAGCCCGCGTTCCCGACGTCGATCCAGAAGCTGTTCGACTCGAACGTCATCTTCGCGGGCAACCCGAGCGTCCTGAGCATCGAAGGCGTCCGAATCCTCGCGTACCACGGACGGAGCATGGACGACCTGGTGTCATCGATTCCAGGCCTGAGCTATCAGAGGCCCCTCGACGGGATGAAGGCGATGCTCCGCATGCGGCACCTCGCGCCGATCTACGGCGGCAAGACTCCGATCGCGCCGGAGGCGGAAGACCACCTGATCATCGAGGACGTGCCCGACATCTTCGTGACCGGGCATGTGCACGCGGTCGGCGTCGATCAATACCGAGGCGTGGTCCTCGTCAACGCCTCGACGTGGCAGGCGCAGACTCCCTACCAGAAGATGCGAAACATCCAGCCGGCACCGGCCCGGCTCCCGATTGTCGACCTCGCGACGGGCCAGGCGGTCATCCGCGAGTTCTGAAAGGCCGGAAAGCTTCATCGAGACGACGCGCGTTCGAAGGCCGTAATGCGCATCGCGGCGGTCGGGGACATCCACGGTCGCGAGAGCCTCGGGGCCGTCGCGACCGACCTAGACCGCCTCGGGCCCGTCGACCTGTTCCTCCTCGCGGGGGACACGACGGACCGCAACGACCTGGAGGCCTACGACGCCGTCCTCCGGACGATCCGGGACCGGGTCGCGGCCCCCCTCGCGGCCGTCTTCGGGAACAACGAGTATTCGGACGATCATCCAACGTATCTGTCCCGCTTCGCCGACCGATACAAGGTCCGATTCCTCCAAGATGACGACGCACGGTTTTCCGCAAACGGAACCGAGGTCCGGGTCGTCGGCAGCCTCGGGTGCCTCGACCGGCCGACCTGGTGGCAGAGGAAGCACATGCCCCACCTCGCGGAAGAGTACCGCCTGCGGATCGGGACGCTAGACGACCTCCTGGCGGGAGACGACCGCCGGATCCTCCTCACGCACTATCCGCCGACCTACGTCACGATGGGCGGAGAGAAGGAGGAATGGCGTCCCGAACTCGGATGCAAGGCGCTCGAGCCGGTCCTGCTCCGCCGCCGGCCGCGTCTCGTGATTCACGGCCACATCCACAAGGGGATCGCGGCGGCAGAACTGCGGCCGACTCGGAATCGGCTGGACGATTTCGCGGACGCCGCCGAGCCGGTCCCGGTCCACAACGTGGCGTATCCGGTCCGCCGGACGATTTCGACCTTCGACGTCTAGAGGCCCGCGCGGGTTTATAGACGCGCGGCCCCTTGGCTGCACGCGCCATGGCTCGAGAGCGACAGGACCGCGAAGACGACGAGCCCGAACACTTTTGGAGGGATCTCGCCAAGGACGCGATCATCGCGGGCGCCATCGTCGCCCTATTCCTGGGAGGCCTCTACGTGTACTCGGGGGTGTGGCCGCCCCTCGTCGTCGTGGAGAGCTCGTCCATGTCGCACAGCGACGCCGAGTCCAAGCTCGGCGTGATCGACACGGGAGACATGGTCTTCCAGCAGACGGTGTCCGGCCGCGCCGCCGTCGTCACGTACATCGAGGGGCGGGTGACCGGGTACGCGACGTACGGGGACTACGGAGACGTGATCATCTTCCGGAGGGCCACCTCGGCGACCCCCATCATCCACCGGGCGATCATGTACATCGAACTTCACCCCGACGGGACAGCGAACGTCCCCGACCTCCTATCGCTGCCCTTCGGGGAGTGGAGCGCACGGAATCGGACGGCCTCGACGCGGGTTCCCGAGAATCTGACATCGGTCACGATCCATCACATGGGGTTCGAACAAAACATCAACATGACCTTCTCCTTCGGCGGGTTCGGCCTCACGCAACGCTCCGGCTTCGTGACGATGGGGGACCACAATTCGTGGTCGGAATGCCAAGGGACGGTCAGTGACTGCCGCGTCGGCTACGATAGCATCGGCACGATCCCGCGCCTTCAGGACATCCAAGGGAGAGCTCGAGGGGAACTCCCCTGGATCGGCCTCATCAAGCTCACGCTGCAACCGACGGACACGTGCTGCCCGCGGGGTTGGGGGACCTCAGGACCGGACGGGGCCCCCAAGAACAGCTGGGACAACCTCCTCGTCACCTTGGTCTTCCTCG
The DNA here is from genome assembly GCA_005878615.1 of Methanobacteriota archaeon. Lineage (GTDB taxonomy): Archaea > Thermoplasmatota > Thermoplasmata > RBG-16-68-12 > RBG-16-68-12 > RBG-16-68-12. The sequence continues at coordinate 19,943 of VBLT01000116.1, read as the reverse complement.
CCGCCCTGCCGTTCATCCTCGAATATGCGAGCCGTGGCTGGACGAGGTTCGTCTCGCCGCGCCTCCCGGAGATCCGGTGGCCGTGGGGGCGGTCGAGGGCCGCCAAGCCGGGCCCGGAATTCCTCGACGATCCTGCCGAGGACGACGGGATGCCCCCTAGAGGAGGGTTGTCTGGACCTTGAGGCGGTAGCCTCGGGCTTCGGCCAGGATCTCGTCCTTCTCGAGGACTTTCTTCACGTCGAGCGGGGGCACGGACGCCTGGATCTCCTTCGTCCGGCCGCCGCGGCCGAAGGACCGGACTCGGGCATGCACGAGGCCGAGCATGTCCAGCTCGGAGATGAGGTCCGTCACGCGGCGCTGGGTCAGCGGGACGATCCCGGTCTTGCGGCACAGCTCGCGATACGTCGTGTAGACTTCGCCCGTGGTGAGCTTGGCGTTCCCGATCTCCTCGTTGAGCAGAATGCCGAGCAGGATGACCTTGGATTGCGTCGGCAGGCTCTTGACCGCCTCAATGACGGTGTCCAGCTCGATCTTGTTCTTCGCCCGCTGGACGTGCTCCTCCGTGATGTGCTCGTCGCCTTGCCGCTCCGCCAGCTCCGCGCTGACGCGGAGCAGGTCGAGGGCCCGCCGTGCGTCGCCGTGCTCCTGCGCGGCGAGGGCCGAGATGAGATGCAGGACCGCGTCCTCGGCGGTCCCGTTCTCGAACGCGAGGCGGGCGCGTTCCGACAAGATGTCGAACAGTTCCTCCGCGTTGTAGGGAGGGAAGACCATCTTCTCGTCCGCGAGGCGGGACCGGACGCGCGGGTCGAGGTATTCCGTGAACTTGAGGTCGTTCGAGATCCCGATCAAGGACACGCGGGCCTTCGACAGATCGTCGTTGATCTTCAGGAGTTGATAGAGGATGTCGTCCCCGTTCTTCTGGACGATCTTGTCGATTTCATCGAGGGCGACGATCACGACGCGCTTCTCCTCGTCGAGCTTCTCCCGCAGGAGGTTGTAGACCCGGTCCGTGGACAACCCGGTGAATGGGATCCGCTGGTGGAAATTCTCCATCAGCTTGTTGCCGATCGACTGGAGGACGCCGTAGGGCGTGTCCACGATCTCGCAGTTGAGGTAGAAATACTGGACCATCCGCGCGCCGTCCGCCTTGCGGAACTCGTTCTCGATCTTCTTGACGACCGCGGTCTTCCCGGTGCCCGTCTTCCCGAAGATCAGCACGTTGCTCGGCCGCTCGCCCTTCAAGGCGGTCACGAGGATCTGCGCGAGCTGGTCGATGTGGCTTTCGCGGTGAGGCAGGCGCTCCGGGATGTACGACGGGCGCAGTATCTCCCGGTCCATCTTGAAAATGGATCGCGTTCCTAGGTATGGTTGGAAGATGCTTTCTTCCATATGATCCCGCTCCCCCTAAAAGCGAGAAGGTCCTCGCCACGTTTCCCCGGAGGAATTCGTGTCTGAGGAGGCCCGTATCATGGGGACCCCACAAAAAGGTTTGCGACGTGCGAACGCGACAACCGATGCACTCCGATGGTCCGATTTTTATTCTTATTCGAGGATGATAGCACCGGTCGAGACCGGGTAAAAAGTTCACGCTCCGAGCGACACGACACGATGACGGGGCGCCTCGCCTTTGGACCGGAGGAGACATTCGTTTTCAACGTCGGATTTTGGCGACCGTATCCTTATCCGATGAGACCTTTGTCCCGGGCCCGTGCCCAAGCGACTCACCTTTGCGTACGGTCGCGCCCAGGCCCTGAGCCGCACCCTCCTCGTCGCGGGGCTGACGGCCGCCCTCGCCGTTTCCGTCGCGCTGAGTCCAGTCCCTCCCGGGCTCACCGTCGGGCTGATCGGAGTGGTCATCGCCGCGTACGCCCTCCTCTTCGTCGTCTCGCCTCTTTTGACGGAGCACTGGATGACGCGCTCTCGAATCATCCTCCGCCAGGGATGGTACTTCCGGGCCGTGATCCCCTTCTCCGACATCGAGTCGATCGTCCGATCGGAGGAGGCGAGCCGGACCCGGGTACCGCTGGGAATCCATCGCCCTCTCGGGCAGCCGGCCCTCTTTGTCACCGGCGGCCGGACGAACCTCATTTCCGTGCGGCTTCGACGTCCGCGGAAGTTCTGGCAGGCCTTCGGCCTCACCGCGACGGAGATCATCTTCGACGTGAACGATCCCGAAGGATTCCTCCGGGCGTTCGAGGAGCGGCGGACCTCACTCCCGCCAGTCAAGCCCCACGGTGCGCGCGCCGAGCTTCGGGATTAGGGGCATCTTCCGCTTGTGGACGCTGGTGCCCACGAGGGCCTGCACATGTCGAACGCGCTCGAGCGGGACCCCGGCCTTCTCGGCGATCGCCTCGGGGTCCATCTGCAACTCAATTCCCAGGAGGACTCGGTCCAGGTCGGCATACGGGATCCCGAGCTCCCCCTCGTCGGTCTGGCCGGGCCAAAGGCCCGCGGTGGGCGTCTTCTCGACGATCTCCGGAGGGACGCCCAGATGCACGGCCATCTCCCGGACCTGGGTCTTGTACAGGTCGCCGATCGGGAGGAAGTCCGCCCCGGCGTCGCCGAACTTCGTCGCGTACCCGGTCAGGATCTCGCTCTTGTTCCCGGTCCCCATGACGACGCGGTCCTCCGTGTTCGCGCCGTAGTAGAGGACCGTCATCCGCGTCCGCGCTCGGAGATTGCCCCTCGCGATCGGGTCCGCCCCGGATGCCTGAAGGCGCTTCTCGAAGGCCGTCGCGATCGGCCCGATGTCCACGACCTGGAACTCGATGCCGATCGACTTCGCGAACCGCTGGGCGTCCTTGAGATCCTTCCCGCCCTTCCCGTCCGGCAGCGCGAGGGCGAGGACCCGCTCCGGACCGATCGCGTCCGCGCAAAGCTTCGCGACCAGCGCCGAGTCGATGCCGCCGCTCAGGCCGAGGATCACGCCTTTTCGTCCGCTCTCTCGGACCGAATGGACGATGAACGCTTCGATGATGAAGACATGCTCCTCCTTGTACCGCGGCACCAGGTCCATGGCCGGCCTCCCAACCTGCCCATCCGGCATAAACCCTTCCGGGCCGCGAAGCCTTTATGATGAAATGTCGGATTCGTCGCGATCCCGATGAACGCGAACGAGGCCACGTTGCTCTACGTCGACGAGTTCAGCCGGATGGCCGAGGCGTACGATCGGAACGTGGTGCCCCGCTTCGAGGCGATCGCCCAGGAGGTCCTGCGCCTCGCGGACCCGAAGGCGGGCGAACTCGTCCTCGATATCGGCACCGGCACCGGACTGCTCGCCTGCCTCGTGGCGCCCTTCGTCCGGCCGCAAGGCGTCGTCGCCATCGACCTCGCGGACGGCGCGATCTCCGTCGCCTCCTATCGCGCCGGGAACGCGGGCATCCGGAACATCCGGTTCGAGATGCTCGATTCGCGCAACATCGTCTACCACGGCAAGCTGTTCGACGCCGCGGTGAGCAACCTGGGCATCCCCGTCTTCGGATGGGACCGCGTGTTCCAGGAGGTCCACCGGGTGCTCAAGCCCGGCGGTCGGTTCATCTTCAGCGAGTGGCCGACCGACAACCCGACGACGTTTGGGGTGCCCCGCCAACTCCTGGCGAAGTACGGGACCGCGACGCCGTCGAAAGACCTCACTCTCCTGCGGGAGGCGAGGCAGCTGGCTCGCGACGATCCTGAGGCCGCGATGCTCGGGAATCCGGCGGGCGTCCGCAAAGGACTTGCGAACGGCGGGTTCGACCGGACGGAAGCGGCGACGAAATCGTTCCCGATCCAGTTCCGAGATCTCGATGAGTTGTTGACCTTCACGGCATCGTTCGGCTGGCCCGAGCGGGAACTGCGCGAGATGTCGGCGGAGCAGCGCGATGGATTCCGGACGGAGCTCGCGGCGAGACTCGGCCTTCCGGAGGCGAAAGGCGGGATCGAGGACACGTGGTCGCTCAACTTCTTCTCGGCCTTCCGAGAATAGGAAGGTTGGTTGGGAAACACTAAATACGCTCGCGGGCCATCGAAACCGCCCCATGGCCGAGGAACCGATCATCCGCGGAATCGAGGCCCACAAGGTGTACAATTCCGGCGCGGTGACGGTCCATGCGCTTCGCGGCGTGAACCTCGCGATCCCGAAGGGCGAGATGGTCGCGATCATGGGCCCTTCCGGGTGCGGCAAGACCACGCTCCTCAACTGCTTCTCCGGCCTCGACGACCTCACGTCCGGCGACGTGCGGATCGAAGGCGTCTCCCTGCAAGGGATGGACGACGACGCGAAGAGCCGCTACCGCTCCCGTCGGATGGGGTTCGTGTTCCAGTCGTACAATCTGTTGCCGGTCCTCACCGCCGCGGAGAACGTGGAGTTGCCGCTCCTCGTCGCGAAGGCCCCCGCGAAAGAAGCGCGCCGCAAGGCCCTCGCCCTCCTCGGACAGGTCGAGTTGGACGGATGGGAGGGGCACAAACCGGCCCAGCTCAGTGCGGGGCAGCAACAACGGGTCGCCATCGCCCGGGCGCTCGTGAACGATCCCGCCATCGTGTGGGCGGACGAACCGACCGGAAACCTGGACTCGGAGACGTCGGCGCAGATCATGGACCTCCTGGTCCGGTTGAACCGCGAACAGCGCCAGACGCTCGTCCTCGTCACCCACGACGCGATCGTGAGCTCGCGGGCCCATCGCATCCTCCGGATGAGGAACGGCCAGATCGTCGAGGAGACCCGGGGGTCCTGAGGCGATGGCCGTTGCCGACCTCGCGGCCCTTGCGGTCCTCGTGGGGATCGTCCTCGCCGCCGTCGTCCTCGCGGGTCGCCCTCTCTTGGCCCGCCTCGCGGCGCGGAACATCCGCCGGCGAACGTCCCGGGTCTTGATCGTCCTCGCGGGGCTGCTCGTCGGCACCGCCGTCATCTCGTCGAGCCTGGTCGTCGGCGACACCTTGAGCTACATCTTCCTCGAGGACGTCTACGTCCGGCTCGGCGCGATCGACGAAATCGTGTCGAACGAGTTCAACGGCCAGCTGATCTCCTTCTCCGAGGCCAACGCGACCCAGGTTGCCGCGGACCTCGCGGTCTGGCGGACGCCGATCGACGGCCTCGCGCCGACGCTCCTGAAGGTCATGCCGGTCCGCAACGTCGCCGGCAACAAGGGGAATCAACAGATCACCGTGATGGGACTCGACGCGTCGCGGGAGACCGCCTTCGGGCCCCTGACGGCCCGCGACGGTTCGTCCGTCACCACGGATTCCCTGAACGCCTCCGCCGTGTATGCGAACGAACGGGCGGCGGCGGATCTGAACGCGACCGTCGGTCAGCAGCTCACCTTGTTCTACGGGACGACGAACCAGACCCTCGTCCACGCGACCGTGGCCGCCATCGTCCGCGACGAGGGCACCGCGGCCTACGAGCACCGTTCGCTCCTCTTCATGGACCTGCGGAGGGCCCAAGTCGCGTTCAACGAGAGCGACGCAATCAACCAGATGCGCATCTCGAACATCGGAGGAGTCGCGGACGGCCTCGGGGTCGCGGACAATGTCACGACGAACCTCCGCCTGAGCATCGCGATCCACCACCTCGACTTGCGCGTCCACTCCGTGAAGGCGGACGGCATCGCCCAGGCCGTCCAGATCGGCCGCGATGCGACGGAACTGTTCCTCGTGATGGGAGCCTTCGGGATCCTCGCGGGCATCCTCCTCATCGTGAACATCTTCGTCATGCTCGCGGAGGAGAGGAAACCGGAACTCGGCATCGCGCGGGCCCTCGGCTTCCTCCGGAAGGACCTGCTGGCGACCTTCGCCCTGGAGGGGACGTTCTACGCGGTCGTCGCCGCGGCCCTCGGGTCCCTCGCGGGGGTCGGCCTCGGCTACGTGATGGTCTACTTCTTCGACAAGCTCGTGCCGCACGGCCAGGTCCCGGTCACGTTCCACTTCGACCCCTCGTCCGTCCTGACCGCGTTCGTCGCGGGGACCGCGCTCACGTGGGCGACGATCCTCGTCGCCTCCTGGCGGGTGAGCCGCCTGAACATCGTCCGCGCGATCCGGGATCTCCCGGAACCGGGCACCCGCGAGCGTTCGAGGGACGCCCTCGCGGCAGGCCTCCTCGCGGCCGCCGCGGGACTGGCCCTGACGGCCTGGGGCTTCTTGGCGAACACGGGCCTGGGGAAAATCCCGGGTCCCCCACTCCTCTCCCTCGGCCTCGGCATCGCGGTCGCCTCCCGCGGACACGCCCGGGCCGCCCTCACGATCGCGTCCGCCTTCAACCTGGTCTGGATCCTCGTCCCCGTCGGCCTCCTGAACCAGCAGACCGACAACGTGTCGATCGCCTTCGTCATGACGGGCATCATCCTCGTGGGGTCGGCGATCCTCATCGCCGTGTTCAACGTGAGTGAGGCGCTGCGATCCCTCCTCCGGAGGGCGAACCGCGGCAGGGGGCGGCCGGTCCTTTCCACCGCGGTGTCCTATCCGGCGGAGAAACGCTTCCGGACGGGGATGACCGTCGCGATGTTCGCGCTCATCTTGTTCATGGTCACCCTGATCTCCATGGTCCAAGGGCTCCAGGCCTCGAGCCTCGACACGTTCGTGCGCCAGCAGTCCGGCGGCTACGATGTGATCGCCTACACCACGTCGTACGGAGAGATCCCGAACTTCCGCCAGATCTTGCGGGAGAATTTCACGGATCTCGATGGCACCCTCCTCGGAGGCGAGAACGGCGTCTCGAGCGCGAGCGTCCTGCCGGCCAAGGTCGAAACGGCGGGAGGGAATCGGTCGTATGACTACACGCTCTGGGGCATCGACAATTTCCTGATCCGGAGCAACGGCTACGGGTTCACGAGCTTCCTCCCGTCGTTCGTCAACGAGTCGACCGGCCGGAGCGAGTCGCTCACCGACCGGACCCAGGTGTGGCTCTCCCTGCGGTACAATCACACGCTCGCGATCGTGGACCGGACCGCCGCCGGGCCGAACCAGTTCGTCCCGGACTCGAGCCGCCTCCGCGTCGTGCCGGGCGACCGGATTCGCGCCTTCGACGCGATGGGGCGATCGGTGAACCTCACGATCGTCGGCGTGCTGGAACAGGCGCTCCAGTTCACCTCGGGCGTCTTCGTGGACCAGGATGTCGTGCGGGCCGTCTTCCCGGCGCAGGAGCGCTACACCGCCTACTTCTTCCAAATGGCCCCGACGGCGGACGTCGGGGCGTTCCGCGCGAACCTCGAGCGCGTGTTCTTTGCCTACGGCCTACAGACAATCGACATCCGGGAGGAGATCGGCCGTGCCTTCGACGCGTCTCAGCAGGTCCTCACCTTGATGGAGGCCTACCTGGGGATCGGCCTCCTCGTCGGGATCGCGGGGCTCGCGGTAATCACGTTACGGGCCGTCGTCGAGCGGCGGACGCAGATCGGGGCCTTGCGTGCGATCGGCTTCACCCGCCGCATGGTCCTATTCGTGTTCCTCCTGGAGATCGCGCTGATCGCCGTCCTCGGCATCGGAATCGGCGTCGGCCTTGGGATCGTCTTCGCCTACAAGATCTGGGCTGTGTACTTCGCGGACATCATCGTGTTCCGAATCCCCTGGGACCACCTGCTCCTCATCGTCGGCATCGCCTCCGTCGCGGCGGTCGCAAGCACCGCTCAACCCGCCGTGCGGGCGTCGCGCATTCCTCCGGCCGAGGCCTTGAGGTACATCGAGTAAGGACGCCGAAGCGGATTCGTCGGCTGCGGTCCGGACGTACCTCTAAGTAGAGGTATGCGCGGCAATGAGGCCTTCGATCCTCGCCCTCCGACGTGCGAATTCCTGCTCGGCCCGGCGATGGTACGCGGCCATCCGACGCAGGAGTTCCGACCGGGCCCGCTCCGAGTCGACGCGGCCCACGTAGTCCTCGCGCCTCGTTGAGCGCCCATCGTCGCGCTCGTAGTGCCAGAAGTAGAAGTACCGCCGACCATCGAAGTCGCGAACCCGGGCCCCACAACCGATCTCCATTTTTCGTACCTCTAAGTAGAGGTATACTCGACGAGACCTTCGCCGTTCCCCCAGGAGGTCTGCGAAACTACTCGGCCTCCCGCGGAACAATCCTTTTATGGCGCTCCCTCACTCGGACGGCCCGTCCATGGGAGAGCCCACGCTGAAGGAGAAGGCCTGGGAGCCCTCCCTCGAGGAATCGATCCTGGCATCCTGGAAGGCGGAGCCCAATCTGTATGCGTTCGCCCCGGCCCGTCGGCAACCCGTCTACGTGATCGACACCCCGCCGCCGTATCCGAGTGGCTCGTGGCACATCGGGGCCGTCATGGCGTACTCGATGATCGACATGATCGCCCGCGCGCACCGGATGCTCGGGCGGGCCGTGCTCTTCCCGTTCGGCCTCGATCGGAACGGGATCAACATCGAGCGGACGGTCGAGAAGAAGACGGGCAAGCCGCTCCATCGATGGGACCGGGAGGCCTTCATCGCGGAATGCCGCAAGGAGATCGAGGCGATCGGGAACGGGCTCTTGGAGGTCGCGATCCGCGTGGGGTTGTCAGCCGATTTCGCGCATACGTACTACACGGACTCGGACGAGTACCGCGCCTTCAGCCAGGCGATCTTCCTCGAACTTTGGCCGAGGGGACTCTTCTACCGTGGGGAGCGCCCGACGTTCTGGTGCCCCGTGTGCGAGACGCCCCTCGCCGAGGCGGACATCGAGTACGAAGACCGCGCCGCGAGCCTCGTCTGGATGAAGTTCCCCATCGTCTCCGGCGGAGGCGACCTGACGATCGCCACGACACGCCCGGAGCTGCTCGCGGCCTGTCGAGCGGTCATGGTCCACCCCGACGACACCCGGTATCGAAGCCTGCCGGGCAAGAAAGTGCGGGTCCCGCTGTACGGCCACGAAGTCCCGATCATCGCGCATCCGAACGCGAAGCCGGAGTTCGGGAGCGGTGCGGCGATGATCTGCTCCTACGGGGACATGGTCGACATCGCCATGTTCCGGGACCTCCGCCTCGAACCCGTCAAGGCGATCGACGAATCCGGCCGGATGACCGAGGCCGCGGGCTTCCTGAAAGGACTCAAGGTCGACGCCGCGAGGGAGAAGGCGATCGACGAGCTGCGTGTCCGAGGGGCCCTGGAGAAGGTCGAGGCCATCGTACACAAGACGCCGACTTGCTCGCGGTCCCTCAACCCGATCGAGTTCATTTCATCGGACGCATGGTACCTGAAGCAGCTCGAATTTCGCGAGGACCTGAAGCGGGTCGCGCAGGAGATGGAGTTCCGGCCGGCCCGGCACCGCCAGCTCCTCCTCGACTGGATCGATAGCCTGACGATCGACTGGCCGATCTCCCGACGGCGCTTCTACCACACCGAGATCCCGCTGTGGTATTGCAAGAAATGCGGGGAGACCCTCACGCCCCCTCCGGGGAAATACTACCGGCCATGGAAGGACAAGGCCCCCTTCTCGGACTGTCCAAAATGCGGTTCGACGGAATTCGTCGGCGAGGATCGCGTGTTCGACACCTGGATGGACTCGAGCTGCTCGAATCTGTATCTGACGAAGTACCGCTCAGATGCGAAGTTTTCCGATGCGAATTTTCCCGTGTCCCTCCGGCCTCAGGGCCGCGAGATCGTCCGGACCTGGCTCTATTACACGACGCTCAAGTCCTGGCTCGTGCGGCGTTCGAAGCCCTTCCATCGCGTCTTCATCCATGGCCTCGGACTCGACGCGCGCGGTCGTGCGATGCATCGCACCCAAGGGAACGTCATCGATCCGTGGCCGCTGATCAAGAAGCACGGGGCGGATGCGATCCGCATCTTCGTGGCGAGCGAGACGAACCCGGGCGACGACTTCCGGATCAGCGAGGCGAAGGTCGGCGGCGCGGGCAAGTTCGTCACGAAGCTGTGGAACGTCGCGCGCTTCATCTCCTCCTTCGAGGAGCCGAAAGCCGGCAAGCTCGCCCCCGCGGACGAGTGGATCCTCGCGGAACTGAACCGGCTGATCGAGACCGCCCGCGGCTCGTACGAGGACCTGAACCTCTTCCTCCCGTCGAACCGATGTCGCGAGTTCCTCTGGAACCTCTTCGCGCCCCACTACATGGAGATGGTCAAGGCCCGCGCGTACGAGGACGACACGGGAGCCCGATGGACCCTTCACGCATGCCTGCGGGACTTCCTCCGGCTCCTCGCGCCGATCGCGCCCTTCTCGACGGACAAGATCTGGCGGGCCATGTACGGCGGGAGCGTCCACACCGAGACCTTCCCGGTGCCCCACGACGGAATCCCCGGGTCGCGCGCAGACTTCACCGACAAGATCGTCGCCTTCAACGCGGACGTCTGGAAGCGGAAGCGAGACGGGGGCCTGCCTCTCAATGTCGAACTCCCGGGCGTCGCGGTCCCGACCGATCTGAAGCCGTTCGAGGGGGATCTTCGGCGGATGCACCGCCTCGGATCGTGAGAGGCCCGCGTTCGGACTTCAAGATCTTTCAGGCGGTTCAAACGCCCTATGTCCGCGTACCTAATCGGCCATCCGGCTTAATCGGAGGAGGAACTTTTCGATCCCGGTAGGTCGTCGCATACCATTCCATCGTCTCCCGAAGCCGCTCCTCAAAGGGATGCGGGCTCCAGCCCAGTTCGCGACGAGCCTTCGAGGCGTCCACGACGAGATCGACCGCCGCGAGGGCGAGCGCCGCCCGGGACAGGAGGGGCGTCCGATCCGAGAGCCGGGCGCGCGCCTCCGAAAATCGCGCCGCGAATCGAGCGAGTCCCATCGGCACGTTCGCGGTTGGCGGCTTCACCCCGACGGCCCGAGCTGCGTCTGCGTAGAACTCGGCGAGGGGCAGAATCCTGTCCCCGAGAAGGTACAGTTGGCCCGGCCGGCCGCGAGTCGCCGCAAGGATGTGTCCTTCCGCGATGTCCTCGGCATGCGTCCACGTGTTCGTGCCGAATCCTTTCGGGAGCCGCGGGAGCTTGCCGCGGACCAGGAGGGCGAGGCTCCGACCGAGCTGCCCCGTGTCGTGGGCTCCGAACACCGCGGCGGGGAGCACGATCGTCACCGGAAGGTCGCGGCCCATCTCCTTCACCACGAGCTGGTGCGCCTGGACCTTCGACGTCACATAGGGATCGCTCAAGGCGACCTGCACCGGGGAGGACTCCGTGGCCGGCCGCTCCTTCGGCGTCGGCGCGAACACCCCGGCGGTGCTCGTGAACACGAACCGGCCGACTCCCTGCTGACGCGCCATGGCGAGGACGTTGCGAGTGCCGAGCAGGTTGACGTCGAACATCCGCTGGACGTCCCGGATGCCCAACTCGAGCCAGCCGGCGGCGTGGAACACGACGTCGGCTCGGGCCATCGCGGCCTCGAACCCTGGACGGGTGACGTCGCCGTGCACGATCCGGGCGCCGCGGGCTTCCAGGTCCTTCGCCCTCGTCGGTGCGCGCGTGAGGACCGCGACCTCCCAATTCTTCTGGAGCAGGGCCTCGACGAGGGGCCGGCCGACGAGCCCCGTGCCCCCCGTGACGAAGGCCCGCACCCGTCACCCTTTACGGAGCACGACCGTCAGGATGTCCGAATCCTTCAGCGGGTGATCGAGTCCGACCTTCTGACCAGGGAACTGTGCGGAGGGCCCCCACACATTCGCATATCGAAAGCGCTTGCGCCAGTCTCGATGGATCGCATCGCACACCATGCCGACGTCGGAGTTCGCTTTCACGATGAGCGGATCCGCCAGGTCCGCCTCCTTCCCCTGTGGCTTCAAGAAGACCCGCATGAACTGGAGGGTCTCGTACATTTCGTCCTTCAGTTTCGCGATCCCGACTCCTTTCTCCGCGGAGATGGGCACGAGCTTCCAACGCGGGAGCTTGGACTGGAGACCCTTGACATAGTCCTGGGAGACGAGGTCGATCTTGTTCACCACGACGAACGCCTGCACGTAAACGCGGTTCCCGGCGAGGACGTCGATCAGCTGGTCTTCCGTGATGTCCTGGCGCACGACGATCGTGCCGTTCAGGTAGCCCCACTCCCGGCAGATGTCCGCGACCAGATCCTCGTCGAGTTTCGTCAGCTTGACCGTCGGGTTCACCCGGAGGCCTCCTCGGTTCGCCTTCGTCAGGGTGACGTCGGCGGGCCGCTCATTGAGCCGGATTCCCGCAAGGCGGAGTTCCTCCTCGAGGACGTCCACATGGGTCTCGAAGACGTCGATCATGAGGAGGATGAGGTCGCAGCCCCGGGCGACGGAGAGGACCTCCTTGCCGCGGCCACGGCCCTTCGACGCGCCGCGGATCAACCCGGGCATGTCGAGGACCTGGATCTTGGCGCCGCGGTGCTCCAGCAGCCCGGGGATCACGTCGAGGGTCGTGAAGTCGTACGCCGCGACCGCGCTCGTAGCGTCCGTGATCGCATTGAGGAGCGTCGACTTGCCGACGGATGGGAATCCAACCAGGCCGACCGTCGCGTTGCCGCTCTTCTTCACGGCGTAGCTGGGCCCTCCGCCGCCGGACTTGAGCCTCCGCGTCTCCTGCTCGTCCTTCAGGCGGGCGACCTTCGCCTTCAGTTTGCCGATGTGGTGCTGCGTCGCCTTGTTGTACGGCGTCCGCTGGATCTCTTCCTCGATCGACTTGATCTGCTCCTCGAGGGTCGCCATGGCCGGTCGCAATTGACCCAAGCTTTCCTTAAAGGCTTTCACGACGGTGGAGGCGGCTCACCTTCATGGGGAATCCTCAGGAAGACCGCGGGGTCCTCGGCTTCCGTCGCCAGCCGGAGGCGGCGATTGCCAAGACCGCTCCGAAGCCTATGACGACTAGGAGGACGCCCCAATCGATCGGGCGGGGACCCGACATCCCGGGGGAGACCGGCGTGCCGGCGATGATCGTCGTGCTGAACGTTGCATATCCTCCGCCGGGTGAGTAGGCCGCGATCGATACGGAGACCGCCTGGCCCACGGGGAGGAAGCGCGGCAGCGTGACGCCCAGGGCGAAGGGTGAGGATCCCGATCCGGCGACGATGCGATGGGGTCCGAACGGACCCGCGGCAATCCAAGGGGCGCTGGATCCCGGGACTGCCGCAACGGTCACGTCCGCGGTCCAAGCGACCTCGTCCGGCGGAAAGACCGCGGAAATCATGAACTGCCAACCGTCCGCGCTGGACACCGTCGGTTCGAAGCGACTCATCGGGGAGAAGGAATCGTGGAAGACCGTCCAGGTACCGGAAATGTTTCCGGAGATGCCGATCCTGACGGAATCGGGCGGCACGGTGAAGCGAACTTCGAACCGGCCGTTGTTGTCCGTGGTGACTCTCCCCGCCAGGACGAACCGGGACCAGGTCTGCGCGTAGACGAAGAGGTTCTGACCCTGCACGGGCGCGTCGCCACTCGCAAGGCGAAACCGGAGGACAGCCGCGTCCCCGGTAGCAAACGTGTCTGCCGCGTTTTCGCGGACGAGACGCGGTCCTGGTGGGGGAGGTGGAGGAGGGGATGCGGGTGGGACGAAGGTCGCGAAGAAAACCTGACGATCGGGGCCGAGCGTCGCGTTCCCATATAGCTCCGTAGGGCGTACCGAGGACGGCACGTCAAATCGAACCGCACCCGCGGCGTCGGTCGTCCCCTGGCGCACGAGGATGGGCCCGGAAGGAAATGCAGTACGAACCGAGACGGTCACATTCGGTAGGGGCTGACCGCCGTTGGAGGCGACGTCGAATTCGACCGTGACGTTGGACGCGCCGATGGCTGCCGTTCGGTACCAGATGAGGAAGGGATCCGGAAATTCGACGTAAACGGGAGAGCCCACGCCAAACCCTCCTCCTGGGTTGACCGCGCTGGCTTGAAACGCTACGATCGCGTCCCGACTGATGTTGGGAGGGACTGTGTAATAGGCGGAGTACTGACCGACAGCCGTTCTCGTCGAGCTGATGTTTTCAGAGGCGGACCACGCCTCGAACGGAGCGTAGCCGATCTGCGCGGTGAGATTGAGCCAACGGACGTCCGTCAGGGCGTTGTGGTTGTCGCGAACTTCGACTCCGACGGAGATCCTCTCGCCGGCGGTCGCAATCATTTTCGATGGTAGGACGGCCACCGACAGTGATTTCTCCAACACGACAGCGGAACCGGAGTCCTGTACGCCTGCTACGGTGGCGTTGACCTTGACGACGGACGGATGGCTGCGGAAGACGAACGCGCCTCTGTACACTCCGAGGGAATCTCGATGCAACGTCAGAGGATCGATTCCCGGAAGCTTGTCGATCGATGCAGAAATCGCCGACGGATCGGAGGCAACGCCGCGATCGAAGATGAGGGCGGTTACATTGACGGTGTCGCCATACCGGGCAACAAACGGCGGGTCGACGAGGACGACCACGTCCACGCTTTGCGTCAGGCCACGGGAGGCGGTCGAGGCCATCAGGCCGCAGACGAGAATCCCGAGGACCGCGAATGCGGCGAACCGCAGAAGCATCCAAGTTCATCAGAAAGGGATCCACCTAAGAGACTTTCGTACGTACGACACATCCCAGCGGGTGTGCGTATATGGGAAAGCGGGCCCCGAACCATTGACGGCAGACTCACCACACCGTCCGGATCCCTTCCGGTTCGAGTCCCTTCACGGCATAGAGTACGATCCGACGAGACCGTGCCGTGTACGCCGCGAGGTCCAATCCGCCGAGGACGCGGTGGACGAAAAGGCCCGCCTCCTCGAAGAGCTCTTTCAGTTCCGGGAACGTGTACGCGCGGACCGAGGCGCGGTGCTCCCGTGTCCCCTCCCGATCAATCACGATCTGTCGGGTCTCGTAGCGGCCCCTCAAGATGTCGAACGTGTCCTCGTAGAGGATCACACTCCGGTCGTCCCGGACCTGCCAGGATTGGGACGGCAGGGACGTCGCCAGGGATTCGCGATTGAAGCGCTCCATGAGGAACTTGCCCCGCGCCTTGAGGGCTCGGGCCACGCGAGCGAGCACCGTGCGGTCGTCCTTGGGGTCCTCGAAGTATCCGAAGGACGTGAAGAGGTTGACCACCGCGTCGAACTCCCCGTGGTAGGGGAGATCGCGCATGTCGCCATGAACGAACGTAACACGGGCCGAGGCTTTCCGGGCCGCGGCCCGCGCGGCCTTCAACAGCGGCTCGGAGAGGTCGTATCCGACGACCTCCAGTCCCCGCTTGGCCAGCTCGATGGAATGTCGGCCTGCGCCGCAGGCGAGGTCCAGGACCCGACTCCCCGGGCGAAGATGGAGGATCTTCGCGACCCCCTCCACTTCTTGCAACGTCGTCGTGTGAGCGTATTGCTTCAGGTAATCCGGTCCGAAGAACGATTCGTACCAGGGCTTCGGCCTCTGAGCCACCTCTGCCTCCGGCGTCGTCATCGGCCCGTCGACGCAAGAATCTTGGCGTTCAGGCCTTCGAGATGGCCGTGCCCGCCTTCCCTTCGACCGCGGGCAGGAGATGGTCGAGGTCGGTCACGACCGCACGCTCGCCGCCTCGTTCGAGGAACGAGATCGCCGCCTCGATCTTCGGGCCCATGTTTCCGGGAGGGAACTGGCCTTTGGCGAGGAACTTCTTCGCCTCGGCCACCGGGAGCCGATCGAGGAACCGCTGGGACGGCGTGCCGAAATCGACCGCGACCTGCGGGACGTCGCTCGCGATGACGAGGTGCGTCCAACCGAGTCCGCGCGCCAGGACTGCCGCCGCCAGGTCCTTGTCGACCACGGCCTCGACCCCGACGAGCTTGCCGCCCCTCCGGACGACCGGGATGCCGCCGCCGCCCGCGGCGATGACGACCCGGCCGTCGCCGTCGGCCACGAGCCGGCGGATCTCCTCCGCCTCGATGACCTCCAGGGGCCGCGGAGATGGGACCACCCGGCGCCAGCCTCCCCGTTGGTCGTACACCATCTTCCACCCCTTCGCCTTCTTCACGACGATCTCGTCCTCTCGGGTGTAGTACGGCCCGATCGGCTTCGTCGGGTTGGCGAACGCAGGATCCTTGTCGTCAACGAGGACCTGCGTGATGACGCACGCGACGCCCCTACGGATCCCGCGGGCTGCGAACTCGTTGCGCAGCGCCTGTCCGAGAAGGTAGCCGATCTGGGCCTGGCTCTCCGCGCCGCACACGTCGAGCGGCATCGGCGGGACGATGTGGCGCGTTTCCTCGTTCTGCAGCAGGATGTTGCCGACCTGCGGGCCGTTGCCGTGCACCAAGACGACGTCGTGGCCGGCCGTGACGAGGTCCGCGAGGCGCGCGCTCGTCGCCTCAATCCGCTTCCGTTGGGCAAGGACGTCCGAAGGTTCGCCGGGCGGCAAGAGCGCGTTGCCACCGATCGCCACGACGAGCTTCGTCAACCGACGCCCTCCAAGGAAGGCCGGTCCATTTTGGCCAGTCTATAAGAAGGTTCGGCCATGGAAATGGGCCGCGCGAACGCGCTCCTCCAGGGGAGCGGCATATCTATTTATCAGCCGCCCGCATCGCCGCGCGATGTGAACCGCGAGGAGCTCCTGGCCTCCTTCAAGAAGTGGTTCCAGAAGTTCCGGGCCACCCGCTATTTCCGGATCACGTATCTGCTCCTGCTCGGGGCCGTGGTCGCCCAACTATACGTCCTGAGTCGGAGCACCGTCTTCTGCCTCGTCGTCCTCCTGATCCCCATCAGCATCTTCGTCGTCCCGTACTGGCTCGGCGAGCGGAAGCTGAAGCGATTCGCGGGGAATGCGCTCGTGGTCTTTCTCGTCGCCATCCTCCTTGCCGCGGGGATGTCGACGCAAGCTCTTCTCGCGCAAGGCCAGTCGTTGGAGCTGCGGAGCTTCCCGGATATCGCGAGCCCGACCATGGCGTTAGCGAATGGATCGGTCGATCCGTACCATGCGCCGCCCTCCACGTCGTTCGCTTTCCGCGTGAATCTGACGACCACTCAAAACGGGACTCCCGACGGATATCGAGTGTACCTGAACCTCACCGTCGTCCGTGGGGTGAACGTTGCGCAATCTTCGTACCGCATGGCGCCCAGTCCGGGGAACTTCAGTGGGGCGAACACGCGCAACGGCAGCCGGTACGAGGCCCGCCTCAGCAACTTGACGGACGCCGTCTACCTCTACGCTTTCAGTGTCTGGGACCAAGACAAGAACTGGACCTACACGACCGTGGACTTCGGTCCTCTCACGGCATCGGGCTGGGTGTATTTCGGCTTCTTCGCCTACCTTTGGAGCGCGCTGTCCCCCGTCACCCTCGTTGCCTTGTTGACGTACTTCGCGATCCTCTTCCTCTGGTGGTACACCAAACGTTCCCGGGAGGCGCGGATGAAGACCCTCACCCGCGCCGGCGAGCTCCCGAAAGAAGAGAAGAAGACGGGCCCGAAACGGGAGACCTCTTCGGGGGGAAAAGCCTCGAAGGTCGCGGCGTTCACGTGCACGAACTGCGGCGCCGACGTCGATGAGACGGACACGAAGTGCCCGAAGTGCGGGGCCGTCTTCGAAGACTGATGGATCGTCACTTTCGCCGACCTCTTCCCCATAGGTTCATCCCCTTTCCCTCCCTAGAATCGCCATTCCGCGTTTGGTCAGGAAACCTTAAATGGAACTCCCCAAGATGCGGGGCCCAGGGATGGGGACGCCCCCCGTTCTCACCGACGCCCACCCGTGATGCCATGCCTTCGATCTCGATCGCTGAGGAACTCGCGAAGAAACAACGGGAGATCAGCGTTTCCGAGTTCTTCGAGCGGAACAAGCAGATCCTCGGATACGACTCGCCCACGAAGGCGCTCCTCACCGTCGTGAAAGAGGGAGTCGAAAATTCGCTGGACGCGACCGAGGAGGCCGAAGTTCTTCCGGATGTCCTTGTGGAAGTCAACAAAGTGGACAAGGACGAGTTCCTCGTCGTCATCGAAGACAACGGCCCCGGGATCGTGAAGAAGGAAGTGCCGAACGTCTTCGGGCGTCTCCTGTATGGGTCGCGATTCCACGCTCGCCGTCAATCACGTGGTCAACAGGGCCTTGGGATCAGCGGCGCGGTCATGTACGGACAACTGACCACCGGCAAAGCCACGAAGATCACCTCGAAGGTCGAGGAGGAAGACGTCGCCTACCAAGTGGAACTGATCGTGGACACGAAGAAGAACATGCCGAACAAGGTCCGAGAAGACCGCGTGATTTACGAGCGCGCCCATGGGACCCGCGTCGAGATTCCGCTCCGCGGCCGCTACGGGGGCGGCAAGCAATCCATCCCGGAATATCTGAAGGCGACCGCGATCGTCAATCCGCACGCACGGATCACCTACAAGCCGCCGGAAGGCGAGTCGATGGTCCTGGAGAGAGCCACGGAGGACCTGCCTCCGAAGACGAAGGAGATCCCCCCGCATCCTCACGGCATCGAGCTCGGCACCTTGATGCAGATGATGAAAGAAACCAAGTCCTACAAGCTCTCGGCGTTCCTCGAGGAAGAGTTCGTCCGAGTCTCTGCCAGAGTCGCCAAGGAAATCTGTGAATCCGCCGGACTCGACCCGGAGGTGAAACCGAAATCCCTCGTCCTGGGCCAGGCGAAGGCGCTCCACGAAGCGATGCAGTCCGCGAAGCTCATGTCGCCGCCGACGGATTGCCTCGGCCCGATTGGAGAACGGCTCATCAAACGAGGCTTGAAGAACGTCCTGGGGAACCTTCGGCCGGAATTCTACGCACCTCCGTTGACCCGCGATCCATCCGTGTATTCGGGCAACCCGTTCCAGGTGGAGGTCGGCATCGTCTTCGGGGGCGACTTGCCGCCGGACCAGCCAGTCGAGGTCTTGCGATTCGCGAACCGCGTGCCCCTCATGTACCAGGCCGGCGGGTGCGCTCTCACCCAGGCCGTTGGCAACGTTGATTGGAGGCGCTACGGGCTGGAGCAGCGGGGTGGCCAGGGCCTACCGTTCGGGCCTGCGATCATCCTGGTCCATGTCTGCTCGACGAAGATCCCATTCACCTCCGAAGCGAAGGAAGCGGTCGCCACCGTCGACGACATCATGACGGAACTGGACCTCGCCCTGAAGGAGTGCGGTCGCCGCCTCAAGACCCACCTTACGAAAAAGGCGCATCGCGCGAAGACGAAGGAGAAATTCGAGATTGTCCAGCTGATCCTACCGCGGATCGCAGAGAAGTCCGCGAAGATCGTGAACAAGAAGATCCCGATCCTCGATGCGACGATCACGAAGATCATGGGCGTCGTCTGGATCGATGAGACAATCGCCTACGACAAGAAGCAAAAGCGGCACAACGTGACGATTAACGTCCACAACTTCACTTCCGCGGGTAAGAAGCTGAACATCCACCTGCTCCTTCCGCGCGGACTCGAGGCGAAGTCGATGGACCCGAAGCCGGCCGAGATTCGGGACGACGGGAAAATCTCGTGGGAACTCAAGCGAATCGACAGCGTCGCGAAAGACTCGATTTCGTTCGTCCTGGATGGGCTCGATGAGGCGGAGTACGACGAGTCCGATCTCTACGTGAGCGGCATCAACCCGGGCCTCGTGATCGGCGCGGAACCGCTGCCCGGGGACTGGGAATTGAATTACTCGGATTTCGAGGGCGAGGAGGGAGCCCCGCCCGAGCCAGAAGAAGAGGGCGAGATCGACTACGACGAAACGGAGGAGTCGCTCGACGATGAGTAAGAAACCAAAGGCGGCCGCGCCCCTGTCGAACAAGGCGGTCGACGCGCTCTACGGGATCGCCGAGGAAATCTACGAGGAGCTCGACGGCGGACAGATCCCGAAGATGAAAATCCCGCTCCGGACGAAGGCGAACATCCGGTTCGATTCGAAACATGCGGTGTGGAAGTACGGCAGCCTCATGGGCGTGCGCAGCGCGAAGAAACTGAAAGGCGCACTCATGCTCCTTCGGACGATGCACGTGCTCGAGTTCATCCGGGACATGATCCGCGACAGCAAGTCGTCCACGCTCCGAGAAATGTATTACATCTCCGAAGGCTGGGACATCGCGAAGTTCCACGCGCAGGAAGAGTCCAACCTTCTGGCGGAAGACCTCGAGGTCATCACGCAGCTGCTCCGGGAGGAC
>VBLT01000011.1 GCA_005878615.1 Methanobacteriota archaeon | reverse complement strand
CGCCGATTCGAGGCCGTTTGCGACCCGGGCCGCCAGGCGACGCAGGTCGCCGTAGCTCACCCGGCGGATCTCCTCGCTCCCTTCGGACGCGTGGACGATCGCCAGTTTCTCCGGATCCGCACGGAAACAGCTCTCTGCGATGTTGAGGCGCGCACCGGGGAGCCAATCCGGATGCGTGACGTCGGCCTTCGGATCGAGGACACGCGTCGGGCGTTTCTTGAAGACGATGCCGAGGCGCTCGATCATCGCGGACCAGAACTCCTCACGGTGTCCGGTGGACCATCGCTGCAGCTCGTCGTAGGAGCGGACGTGCCGATCGCGCATGAGCGCGGCCAGATTCGATCTGCGAATCGTTTCGCGGGAAGGCACCCAAACGGGTCCGGGTCCCGCTTCTTTCGGCCGATTTTCGTAGGCGAGCTGGTACAGGGCCGCATGGACAGGGAACGCTCTGCCAAGGATTGGATCCGCCTCGGCGAGCGCGCGAAGCTCGAGCCAGAGACGGACCTGCGCCTCCGGATCCCTGTCACCGCGAGACCGCTGGAGGACGGAGGTGAGCCGCTCCGAGGTGGTCCGCGCGGCATCGGAGGGCAGTCCCATCTTTTCGAGATCGGTCGCCGTCAGGGAACGTCGCACGGTCAAGAATGCAGGCGTCGATTCTTAAGCCTGCGGAGGTCGCGGACGTTCCACCTTTTCCTCTAAAATCGGAGACTCACTTGACGAATCCAGGCCCGGGCTTCTCGCCTTCCATCGCCTTTCTCGCGGAGGCGATTGCACGATCCACCGCTTCGCGGGGCGTGTTGACGGGCACGAACAGGGAGGGCTCCACGCCGGCCTTGTCCATCGGCCAGGTCCGAAGGGCGAAGACCGTCTTGCCGAGATCGAAGGCATGGGCCATCTCGCTGAGGGTTCCATAGGAGCCGTTCACCGCGATGATCGCGTCGGCCGTCCGGACGATGATCAAGTTCCTCGCGGTGCTCATCGCGGTCGCGATCGGGAGATCGATGTGGGGATTCGCATCGGCCTTGTTCCCGGTCGGCAGGATTCCGACGGTGAACCCGCCGCCCCGCTTAGCTCCCTTGGCCGAGGCCTCCATGACCCCGTTCAGGCCGCCGCAGACCAGGATCGCATCGGCTCGCGCGATCAGGAACCCGACCTCTTCCGCGAGGGCGATCCCCTCCTTGGAGGCGGTGCTGCCTCCTCCGATGACCCCAATGATCAATTTCCGCGACATGGGGAACCTCCGACCAGTCGGGGCCTCGAATTAAGACTTTGCCAAGCGATACCAGCGCGGAGAATCAGCGGTCCGATGGTGTGCCGCGGTCACGATTCCGATGGCTCGACGGCGGTCGCGTCGCGGGAAGCCGGTGCGCTTATCCCGAACGCGGCGATTGGCGGGCGAGGAGAGCATGCCCCGAGACCCGACGCGAAGCTACTTCGCCGGAACGGACCGAGACCGAGCCGCGTTCGAGGCGGGCATCAAGCTCGGTTCGATCTTACACCAGTTCCTCGGGGTCCCGCTGACGGCGAGGAATGCCGCAACGGTCGAACGGGCGATTGAAGAGGCCGCTCGCGTGCAGCCTCTGGTCGAGGACGTCCGCGTGAAGATTGATCGGAAGCGACTCCGCGTTCGTGGCCCATACCGGTACGGGATCCTCACGGAGGACTTGTTGCGCGTCGAGGTGACCGTCGGCGTCGGCACCGCGCGGGCCACCGCGACGCTCCGGTACGTGCCGAAACTCGACTATCCCCTGATGTACCTGAAGGACATCCGCGGGCCCGCCGGTTGTTGATCGCTCCCCGGACTAGGAGAGGGGCGCCCCGCAACTCGAGCAGAATCGGTCCGTGCTTCGGTTCGATCGTCCGCATTGAGGGCAAGGTTTCGACGTCGCCGCCCCCGCCGGCGGCATTGGAGGCGGAGGAGGCATGGGAGCGTACATCGGGACCGGAGCTGGCGCGAAGAGCGGCCCTTTCATGATCGCCGCCGCGAACGTGACGCCCAGGCCGACGATCGCGACGATTCCCATGCCGATCGCCACGGCTTGGTAGGTCGCGACGGTGGAGAGGAGGGCCGCGCAGAGCTGCGGGGGCGCGGGGCCCGAGGGACAGAGGAAGTCGTATTCCGCTTGCGCGCTGCTCGCGGTGGCGAGGCCCACCAAGGCGCCGACGGCTCCGACCGCCAAGAGGACGAGGCCGATGATCAGGAGGACGAGCTTCAACCGATTCCCGCGGTGCGAGCGACTTGTCGGCTTATCTCGTTTCCTGCGGCTGGCCGAGACACGCGGTCGGCCCGTCCGAGCCCGACCTCGTTGGGGGGTATCGGACGCTCGGCGACCGATGCGGATTCGAAGAGTGTTTTTATAGAGCGATGCATATTTATGGCGCCTGCGTGGGTGGCATGGGCGAGGCACTCAAAATCGGGATCACCGGCCTCCCTGGTGCTGGCAAGACCTACTGCCTCCTCAAGGTCATCGAGATGCTGGAAGGCGACGGCCTCAAGGTCGGCGGCATGATCACGGAACCGATCATCAAGAGGAATCGCCGCGAAGGCTTCTACGTCATGGACTGGGGCACGAAGGAAAAGAGGGTGTTCGCCTCCCGCGAGATCCAGTCCAAGACGATGGTCGGCCGGTACGGCGTCGACATCAGCGCGCTCGAGGAGGTCGGTGTGAACGCGCTGCGATCCGCGACGGCGAACGCGGACGTCATCGTGATCGACGAAGTCGGCAAGATGGAGGTCGAGTCCCCGAACTTCGTCCAGACGGTCAAGGACGCGCTCGACGCCGACAAGCCGCTCCTCCTCACGTTGCACAAGAAGTCCCGCAATCCGCTCCTCCAAGACATCCGGCGGCGGGACGATGTCCGGATCCTCGAGGTCACCCAGGTGAACCGGAATCTCTTGCCCTACAAGATTGTGAAACTCATGAAGGGCGAGGTCCTCTGAGGCCGAAGGAATATCTGGCGGGGGACGCATCGGACCGGCCGTGGATCTGCCGTTCCCGGTCCAAGAAGTGAACGAAGGCGCGGCGCGCCTCCAAGTCCCCGAGGTCCCTCGACGAAAAGGTCCCGGCACCGCGGGACCGTGGCCTTTCTACAATCCGACGATGCGGGTGAATCGGGATTTGTCCGCGGTGGTCCTTGCCAAGTGGCCCCGGCCCCTTCGCTCGGCCCTCGACGGCCTTGCGGCCTGCGGTGCGTGGGGAATCCGGATGCGATTGGAGACGCGACTCGATCGCGTCGCCTTCAACGATCGATCCGACATCGCGGCTCGACTCATCCGAGAAAATCTCCGGAGAAATCGCATCGATGGGGAGGTCACCTCGCTAGACTTCGTGTCCCACATCCAATCCCACCGGTACGATTTCGTCGACATCGATCCTTTCGGCCCGCCGACGCCCTTCTTGGGCGCGTTTTTCAAGAGGGCCTCGGTCGGCGCCGGTTTTGGCGTGACCGCGACCGACACCGCGGTCCTCGGAGGAACCTATCCCGAGGCGTGTATCCGGCGGTACGGTGCTCGCCCGCTCCGATGCCCTCAGGGACCTGAGATTGGCCTCCGGATTCTCCTCGGATATTGCTCCGCTCGCGCCGCGGACTCGGGCAACTCGATTCGGCCAATCCTATCGTTCGCGGCGGAACACTTCCTCCGGGTCGTCGGGATCGTCGAACGCCGGTCGCGGCCCTCCCTGTCCTTCGTAGCCTATCGAGAAGACGAAGGGTTCGTCCAGGTCCGCGAGGGAGAACGGGATGCCATCGGTCCGCTGTGGATGGGTCCTCTCCAGGACCCCGCCCTTGTTCGCCGGTTGGCCCCGAGTGAGTGGACGCATCCGGAGTCTGCGCGGCTCCTCTCGACGATTCAGGGAGAGGCAGATCTCCCGCCGTTCTTCGTTACGACGGACGAGCTCGCGTCGCGGGAGAGAGGGTCGCCGCCGAAACTCACCTCGTTCCTCGAGGGCTTGCGAGACCGCGGCCATCGAGCGGCGCGGACCCACTTCCATCCTCGCGGCATCCGAACCGATGCGCCGTACGACGAAATCCTGTCCGTGTTCCGCGAACGGATGCCTAGCGGATCCACGGGTGGTTCAGGGCCTGCCAGTTGAAGCCGAACGCGGCCTCGCTGTCCGTCGCGTAATGATACAAGGTCACGACGAGGATCCCGTGGACGACGGACCAGAGCGCGCTGAGGACGAGCCAGTAGAGGATCCCGCCGACGGCCCACCCGAGGGTCTCAGACCCGCCCATGATCCCATAGAGGAACGGGGCCAGGCCGAAGGAGAACAGGAGGAGGAACACCAGGCCGGTCCCGAGGACGCCCTTCTGGTGGGCGCCCCAGCGGTCCTTCAACAGGGCGCGGCTCCGGCGGAAGGCCTTCAGCGGTCCGATCCCTTCGACGACCATCGTCGGAAGGACGAACAACGTCGCGATGGCCCAGCCGGACCCGAGGATCCGAGACACGATGCGGCCGCCGGCCTCGGAGCGGATCGCGGTGAGGCGGAAGAGAAGCCCGATCGTGGCCGCGCAGACCGACCAGACGAGGATCTGGAAGAAGCTCGCGTTCGCGGCGTCGACGCCGTCCATCACGGTCGGGTGGCCTCCCTGGAGGCGCACGAACGAGGCGCCGATGATCGCCGCCATGAAGTAGCATGAGAGGAAGTAGGTCGCGAGGTAGGCGATGAACATCTCCTGGTACAGGAAGCCGCTCGAAGGGGACGAGGGCGGGAGCCCGAGCGCGAGGAAACTCAAGACGACGATCAGCCACGTGAAGCCCGTAAAGACGAGCGCGAAGAACGGCAAGATCATGAGCCGCGGGTTGAGCG
This sequence comes from Methanobacteriota archaeon, assembly GCA_005878615.1. Classification (GTDB taxonomy): domain Archaea; phylum Thermoplasmatota; class Thermoplasmata; order RBG-16-68-12; family RBG-16-68-12; genus RBG-16-68-12. The sequence goes on along the minus strand of VBLT01000011.1, from coordinate 2,247 downwards.
CCAAGACCCGGAGGCTGTTCCAGGTGAGGTGGGCCCCGCGCGACAGTTGGGCCCGGATTCCGGTCCGGGCGACCGATTCATGGCGAGCCTTCCGGCCCCATCCCGTCGAGTGCATCCATCCGTTGCAAGAGGCGCATCGGTCATAAGCGTTTGTCAAAGGCCCTCGTCGTCGGCGGTCTCCTCGTCCTCCAGATGCGTCTGCTCGCCCTCGTAGGCGGCGGTCACGAGCTTCTCGATTTCAGCGGCCCTCGTGCCTCCGATTTTCGGCACCCGCTCGAGCTCGGCCTTGGACGCGGCGAAGACGCTTCGGACGGTGCCGAATCGTTCGAGCAGATTCCGCGCAAGCGTCTCGCCGACGTTCGGCAGACCTTCGACGAGGAACCGCTGCCGTTGGCCGAGGCTCAGCGTCTTCGGTTTGTGACGGAGTCCATATTCCGGCGCGCCCTTATCCTGCCCCTTCCAGAGGACGTAGAGGACGAGGGCCGTTTGCTCCTTATCCGCGGTCGCGAGGACCGGGACCCGCTCCTTGACTTCGAGGGCGAGGAGGGCCCCGAGGACAGACTGCGGATGCTTGTACGTCGAGATCTCCGAGAGGTCGCCCTCTAGGAGGACCAGGGCCTGCGGGTAGGCGTCCTTGAGCCGCTGGACTTGCTCGAACAGCCGCTTGCGCACGAGCGAGTTGAAGAAGTCGGTGAGGGTCTTTCGCTCAATCCCGACCGGCCCCAGGACGTAATCGCCCGGAGCGATCTTCTGGATCTCGACGTCGACGCCGAGCTCGCGCAGTCGGTCCGGGATGTCCTCCGGTTCATTGCTGTCGACGACGAGCGGTGAGCGCACGATCGAGCGAACCGACGGCGCGACGTAAACGTTCCGGTGACCGGGAGAAATCAGCCGCGATCTCCGATGCGCGGTGCCGTATCCATTTTACGTCCGCTCACGTGCCCCGGCCGATGCCTCGGCGGATGACCGCGAAGGTCCTCGCGGCGACGATGTTCGGCACGATTGATTCGAACGCGCTCGTCCCGATCATCCCGCGGTATGCGCAGTCCGTCGGCGCCGATCTCGTACAGACCGGGGTCATCGTCGGCCTATTCTCGTTGGTCGACGCGCCCGCGAACGTGTCGGAGCCGCGGGATCGACGAGGTCGGTTGGCGATCCGAAATTGCGAGACCGCACGGTCAACCGGATGATTTGCGCGGGAAAATCACGGGACCGATCATACGCGTCCTGCTTAACGGCTAAGCCGCTAATGCACCACCGACGGGTGCTAATGTGGCTATGGCGGTTAGTGGCGGCGGGCTGAACACGTCGCCCTTGCGAGCTTCGTGCGTACACCCCCGCTCTATCAACGTCGTCGATTACGACGGCCATAAGATGCCTCGTCTTGAGGGCGGTTTCCGGCTTAGATGCTTTCAGCCGTTATCCGCGTGGCGCGTGGCTGCTGGGCAATGCCTTGCCAGACAACCCATACACTAGAGGCGCCGATCCCCCGTTCCTCTCGTACTTAAGGGACCTTCCCCTCAGGCATCAACGCGCTTCCACCAAAAAGCAACAAACCTGTCTCACGACGGTCTGAACCCAGCTCACGATCCCTTTTAATGGGCGAACAACCCCACCCTTGGCAGCTCATGCACCACCAGGATAGGAAGAGCCGACGTCGAAGTAGCAAGCCTCCGGGTCGATAGGAACTCTAGCCGGAGACGACTCAGTTATCCCCGGGGTAACTTTTCTGACATCCATGGCCCGCATAAATCAGGCTCATGGGTTCGCTAGGCCCCTCTTTCGAGTCGTGGACTCTCGTTGGGCAAGTCCACGTCAGGCTAGCTTTTCCCCTTACAGTTCACGGTGGATTTCTGACCCACCTAAGCTAACCTTTGGGCGCCCTTGTTATCTTTTTGAGGGCGTGGCGCCCCACCCAAACTGCCTACCTACCGTTGTTCACCTTGCGGTGTTAGCCGTACGAACCCGGAAGGGCGGTGTTTCATCGGTGCCTCGGAACCGAACTAGCGTCCGGCCCTGATAACGGCTCCCGCCTACGCTACACATCTAGAATCATACGGCAGCGGCAGACTGCAGTAAAGCTCCACGGGGTCTTCGCTTTCAGGTGGAAGGTACTGGACTGTGCGCCAGTATGTCAGTTTCACCGGCCTCCACGCGGGGACAGTAGAGCTCTCGTTGGGCCTTCATGCAAGTCGCCAATTAAGCGACAAGGTATTACGCTCACTGCTGTTGCTTCGCGTGACCTGA
>VBLT01000010.1:1709-9127 GCA_005878615.1 Methanobacteriota archaeon | reverse complement strand
ATCCACTTGTACTCCACGCCGAGCTACCGCGAACTCGACCCCACGCTGTTCTTGTTCATCGCGGCGCCTTTCTTCTTCGGATTCATGATCGGCGATGCGGGCTACGGAGCCATTTTCATTGCCATGGGACTCGTCGCGTCCTCCCGCATCAAGCGGGAATCGATCTGGTGGCGGATCTTCTTCGTGACGGCTATCGGAGGGGTCTGGGCCTTCCTCCTCGGTTTCTTCGTGTTCGGCGAAGCATTTGGCATGCCCTTCCATCCGGCCCTCGGCCATCCCGAAGAGTTGAGCTTCGAGTCGTTCGGCATCTACGTTCCCCTCGACGCGCTCATTCACAAAGGGTTGGACATCAAGGACATGATGTACCTTTCCCTCCTGTTCGCGGCCCTCCATCTGGGAGCGGGATACGTATTCGGATTCGTCAACGAGCTCGGCCACAACAAGAGATACGCGCTCGCCAAGCTGGGCTGGTTCCTATGTCTGTTCGGCCTGTTCACGCTCCTGACATCCATCCTATCGTGGAGCCCGGTCGCTCACTGGGTCTGGAACGTTCCCCTCGGCTGGTTTCCCCGGACCCTCGAACGGAACCTGAGCGGTTTCGTGGGACAACCGATCCCTCTTGTTTCGCTGCTCCTGATCTTCGGTTGTCTGCTCGGACTGACCGAATCCATCATCGCACCGATCGAAGTCGCGAGCCTCCTCGCGAACGTCATGTCCTACACGCGTCTCGCGGGCCTCGGCATCGGGAAGGCGGCCATCGCCTCCGCGTTCAACACGATCATCTTGGAAGGCCTGATCCGCTCCGGCCAAATCGGTTTCCTGATCCTGGGCGTCGTCTTCCTCGTCCTCGCCCAGCTCCTCGTCTTCCTGCTCGGCTGGATCTCCGCAGGGATTCAGGCCCTGCGACTGAACTACGTCGAGGCCTTCATCAAGTTCTTCAAGGGAAACGGAACTCCGTTCCGACCCTTTGGTGCGAGAACGACATCGGAGGTATAGACACATGGCAGACCCCTTTGCTGCGTTGTCCGCAGCGATCACCATGGCAGGGACAGGGATTGCGACCGCGTGGGCCGAAAAGGTCGTCGGAGGCGCGACCGTCGGGGCGATGGCCGAGAAACCCGAGCTGTTCGGGCGAGGCCTGATCCTGATGGTCCTGCCCGAGACGATCGTCGTCTTCGGCTTGGTGATCGCGCTCCAACTGCTGGGCAAAGTCGCGAACCCTTAAGCGATCGGCATGGGCCTCGAAACCGTCATCGAGGACGTCCTCGCTCAGGGACGATCAGAAGCCGAAGAAATCCACCGCGCGACCGTGGCAGAACGGGAGCGAATCCTCCGAGACGCGCGGGCGGAAGGAGCGAAGCTGCTCGCGCAGCGGGAGCAGGAAGGGAGGCAGGCGGCCGAGCGTCTCCGGATCCAGGCGCTCGCGCGGGCGGAACTCGAGAGCAAGAAAATCGTCCTCTCCGCCCAGAAGGAGCTCCTCGACCAAGTCTATTCCTCCGTCCTGGAGAAGCTCCCGCGCCTTCCCGAGAGTGAGGGCTTGCTGAGGACCCTCCTCCAATCGCACGCGGAGGAATGGCGAAATGGAAAGGTCTACTGCAACGCTCGTGACGCGGACCTAGTTCGCTCCATCGTCGGCAAGAACTTCGGCGGCACGATCGAGTGCGTCGGCGGCGTCGTGATCGATAACGCGGAGGGGACCCGTCGCCTCGACCTGCGGTTCGAGACGATCCTCGCCGACATCTGGCGGGACTCGATCAAGGAAGTCGCGGAGGTCCTGTGGCCGCCCCAGTGAATTCGGCGCTCCCATCAGAATGGGCTCGCTACCTCCGGCGGATCACGCGCTGGATCCCAATCGAAAGCGGCAACTACCCGTACGTGACCGCACGCGTCCGCGCGAAGAAGGCCGCACTTCTCTCCCAGGACACTTACGAGCGAATGCTGCAGATGGAGATCCCGCAGATCGCACGGGTCCTGAGCGAGGGGGCCTACAAGGCCGAAATCCTCGCCCTCGCGACGAAGGCGTCCGGCGTCGACCTGATCGAGCTTGCGACGAGCCGCAACCTCGCCGCGGTCTATACGCAGATCATCGAGTTCTCGGAAGGCGAGCTGCGACAGATGATCGGATGGTACCTGGACCGCTTCGACGTGCAGAACATCAAGACGATCGTCCGCGGGAAGTTGTTCGGGGCCTCTCCAGAGGAGATCGAGGAGGACATCGTCGCCGCGGGTAGCATGCGCGAGACGTTCTTGCGGTCCCTGATTGCACTTCCTTCGCTCGACGAGGTGTTCGACCGCCTGGATGGGACGATTCACTCGCAGGCGCTGCGCGAGATGGGGTTGCGGCCGTCCGAGGTCCAGAAATGGAACGAGTGGGAGGACCGGCTGACGAAGCTATATTATGACAACCTCCTCGTCGTCATCCCGGAGCGCACGGAGGGCACGCGGCTCATGCGCGAGTTCGTCCGCCGCGAGATCGACATCGTGAACCTGAGGACCTTGTTGCGACTCTGGGCCTCGAAGGCGACCCTCCGGTACGATCCCTTCGTGGACGGAGGGCTCGAGATCCCGAAGGCCGAGCTCGCTGAGATGATCTCCTTGGACGTGAACGGGCTCACGGCCCGGCTGCGCGACTACGCCCTCACGGAGGATCTCGCGGCCCAGATCAAGGACCTCCAGGCCCTCGGCGTCGGGTCCCTTGTCCGGTCGGTCGAGAAGCTCCATCTCCTCGAGGCGGGCCGCTACGCGCACGTCCATCCCCTCTCCGTCCTCCCGATCCTCGATTACATCGTCCGCAAGGACCGCGAGGTTCAGAACCTGCGGATCATCGCTCGGGGGAAGGAGAGCGGCCTCGCCTCGGACGTCATCCGCGAGCTGCTGGTGATCTGAGATGGAACTCGCCGCTGTCGGACGGGATGAGTTCGTGCAAGGGTTCAAGCTCGCGGGGGTCCGAAAGACGTTCAGTGTCGATCGGGACGCCCTGGAGGCGCAGGTCGCGAAGGTCCTGGACGATGCGAACGTCGGGATCCTCATCCTCAGCGTGGACGACATGAAGGCGCTCAGCAACACGATGCGACGACGCCTCGAGACGACGCCGCGGCCCGTCGTGATCGCGGTGGGCAAGAGAGAGGAAGAGGACCTGCGCGAGAAGATCAAGCGGGCAATCGGGGTCGACCTGTACAAGTGATGCGATTCACGGAGGACGAGCGATGGCGATGAGACAACGGGACAAAGGCGCGGCGGCAAAGGGGACGGGTGAAATCTTCCGCGTCGCTGGGCCCGTCGTGACCGCCACCGGGCTGCGCCCGCGGATGTACGACGTCCAGTTCGTCGGAGAGGAGCAACTGCTGGGAGAGGTCATCCAGATCATCGGGGAAAAGACGATCATCCAGGTCTACGAGGACACGAGCGGCGTGAAGCCGGGGGAGGCCGTCATGGACACCGGTGCTCCGCTCGTCGTCGAGCTGGGACCCGGCCTCCTCGGGAGCATCTACGATGGGGTGCAGCGTCCGCTGCCTGTGCTCCAGAAGGCGATGGGCGACTTCATCCTACGTGGCCTCAAGTCGCCAGGACTCACCCGCGAGAAAACGTGGAGATTCGCTCCCAAGGTGAAACAGGGCCAGCTTGTCGGGCCAGGCGACGTCGTGGGGACGGTGCAGGAAGCGAAGAACGTCGAGCATCGCATCATGGTCCCTCCGAACTTCCGCGGCGGGAAGGTCGTGCAGATCAAGGAGGGATCGTTCACGGTCGATGAGATCGTCGCACAACTGGAGGGCGGCGAACAGGTTAAGCTCTATCAAACGTGGCCCGTCCGAAAGGCTCGGCCGGTGAAGGAGCGGCTGATGCCGACGATCCCTCTGGTCACCGGCCAACGGGTCCTCGACTTCCTCTTCCCGATCGCGAAGGGCGGGACGGCCGCCATCCCCGGAGGCTTCGGGACGGGAAAAACGGTGACCGAACAACAGCTTTCGAAGTGGTGCGACGCCCAAGTCGTCATCTACATCGGTTGCGGCGAACGAGGGAACGAGATGACGGAAGTCCTGTCCACGTTCCCCAAGCTGATAGATCCGTACACCGGGGCGCCCCTGATGGAGCGCATGTCCCTGATCGCGAACACCAGCAACATGCCCGTGGCCGCAAGAGAAGCCTCCGTGTACACGGGCATGACGCTCGCGGAGTACTACCGGGACATGGGGTACAACGTGGCGCTGATGGCGGACTCGACCTCCCGCTGGGCCGAGGCGATGCGAGAGATCTCGAGCCGCCTGGAGGAGATGCCGGGCGAGGAGGGCTTTCCCGCCTACCTTTCCGCGAGGCTGAGCGAATTCTACGAACGGGCGGGAAGGGCGAAGACCCTCAGCGGCCTCGAGGGCTCCGTCAGCGTCGTCGGTGCTGTCTCCCCGAGCGGCGGGGACTTCTCGGAGCCGGTGACCCAGGGAACCCTGCGCATCGTGAAGGTGTTCTGGGCTTTGGACACGGCCTTGCGGGCGCGACGCCACTTCCCCGCCATCAACTGGCTTCAGTCGTACAGCCTGTACACACAGATCCTCGAGGACTGGTTCCGGAAGAACGTGAACGAGGAGTGGCCCCGACTCCGATCGTGGACTCAGCGGACCCTCCAAGAGGAGGCCGAACTCGAGGAGATCGTCCGTCTCGTCGGCGCCGATGCACTCCCGCCGGACCAGCAGCTGACCCTCGAAGTGGCCCGAATGATCCGGGAGATTTTCCTCCAGCAGAACGCCTACCACGCCGTCGACACGTTCTGTCCGCCGGAGCGGCAATTCAAGATCATCAGCGCGATCAAGAAGTATTCGGACCTCGGCCAGAAGGCGGTCAAGCTGGACGTGCCGACGAAGGACGTCGCGTCCCTGAAGTCGCGGGAACTTTTGACGCGGGTGAAGTACGAGACGGAGTTCGACAAGGAACTTGCGAAGACGCTCGCGCAGATGGATGAGGAATTCAAGAAGCTGGGGGCGGCGTGAGATGCCAACGGAATACCGGACAATCACCGAAATCGCGGGGCCGCTGATCTTCGTCGAGAAGACGGCATGGGTCGGCTACGGCGAGCTCGTGGAGGTCGGGCTGCCCGACGGGTCCCGGAAACGCGGACAAGTCCTGGATTCCTCCAAGGACATCGTTGTCGTCCAAGTGTTCGAAGGGACCGCGGGGATCGACCGGCAGTCGACGGTCAAGTTCCTCGGCGAGACGATCAAACTGAACGTGTCTCGGGACATGCTCGGCCGGATCCTGAGCGGCGCGGGCGAACCGATCGACGGGGGGCCGCCGATCGTCCCGGAGAAACGGGTCGAGATCATCGGAGCCGCGATCAATCCGTATTCGCGGGAACATCCGGCGGAGTTCATCCAGACCGGCATCTCGACGATCGACGGGCTCAACACGCTCGTTCGAGGCCAGAAGCTGCCGCTCTTCTCGGGCGCAGGCCTGCCGCACAACGAGGTCGCACTGCAAATTGCCCGCCAAGCGAAGGTCCTCGGGTCCCAAGAGCCGTTCGGCGTCGTCTTCGCGGCGATGGGCATCACGCATGAGGAGGCGCGCGTCTTCATGGACGACTTCGAGCGGACGGGGGCGCTTCGGCGCGCCGTCCTGTTCCTGAACCTGGCCGACGACCCGGCGGTCGAGCGGCTCATCACCCCGAGAATGGCCCTCACCGCCGCGGAGTATCTCGCCTACGAGGTCGGCATGCACATCCTCGTCATCATGACGGACATGACGAACTACGCGGAGGCGCTCCGACAAATCGGGGCGGCCCGCGAAGAGGTCCCCGGCCGACGCGGATACCCCGGGTACACGTACACGGACCTGGCCACGATGTACGAGAGGGCGGGCCGGATCCACGGCCGGAAGGGCAGCATCACCCAGATCCCGATCATGGCCATCCCGGACGACGACTGGACCCACCCGATCGCGGACCTGACGGGGTACATCACGGAAGGCCAGATCGCGGTCGCGCGGGACTTGCACCGCAAGGCGATCTATCCGCCGATCGACCCGCTGCCTTCCCTGTCCCGACTGATGGACGCCGGGATCGGCAAGGACCGGACAAGGGAGGATCACAAGCAAGTCGCGGACCAGCTCTACGCCGCGTACGCGGAAGGGAAGGACGTCCGCGGGCTCGTCGCCATCGTCGGGAAGGAGGCCCTCTCGGACCGGGACCGCAAGATGCTCGAGTTCGCGGATCGCTTCGAGCAAGAGTTCATCCGCCAAGGGTCCGAGGAGGACCGGACGATCGAGCAGACACTCGAGATCGGATGGAAGCTGCTCGCCACCCTCGATGAAGCGTGGCTCACGAAAGTTGATCGGAAGACCCTGGAGAAGTACCACCCGGCCCACCGGAGCGGGACGCCGGGCGCGGCCCCGAAGGTGCCCGCCTAGATGGTGCTCGTCCAGTACAAACCGACGCGATCGGTCTTGCTCCAACTCCGGAGGACGCGGCGGACCGCGGAGCGCGGCCACCGGCTGCTGAAGCTGAAACAGGACGCGCTCATCGTCGAGTTCTTCCGAGTCCTCGAGCGGGCGAAGGCGGTCCGGTCGAACCTGGTCGAGAAGTATCGGGTCGCGGAGGCGCGCATCGCGATCGCGCGGGCGATCGAGGGTTCGATCGGCGTGAAGTCCGCCGCGCTTGCCCTGACGGAGACGCCGACGCTGGAGCTGAAGACGAAAAACGTCATGGGGATCCTCGTGCCGAAGATCAACGCGAAGTCCGTGCGGAAGACGATCGATCAGCGCGGCTATGGGATCATCGGGACGAGCCCGCGCATCGACGAGGCCGCGGAGGCGTACGAGAACTTGGTCGAGGATGTCATCACCGCGGCGGAGATCGAGACGACGATGCGACGGCTGATCGAGGAGATCGAGAAAGTGAAACGGCGCGTGAACGCACTCGAGTACCGGGTGATCCCGGAACTCAAGGCGACGGAGGCCTTCATCCGCCAGCGGCTCGAGGAGCTCGAGCGGGACAATTTCATGCGCCTCAAACGGTTCAAGTCGACATGATCGGCCGCCTCGCCGCCCGATTCGAGGATCCGCGACAGCGGGCGCGGCTCCTGAGGTTCCTATGGGCCATCTCGACCGGCTTCACCTTGTTCGGCTTCGGCGTGATCTTCTACCGGATCTTCTTCCCGCGATGATCAGGCCGCGCGGCCATTCACCCGCCGAGGCGGTCGATACCGGAAATTGGACACGAATCGGCCCATGAACTCCTTGAGGCTTTGGAGGTCGTCCGGGTCGCCCGACCACTCAGCGAACTTCTGCCCGAAGTTCGTTTCCAGGTTCGCCATGAATCGCTTCAGGTCCTTTCCCGCCCACCGTGGGACGCGGCCCGAATAGATCGCGGCGAGATAGGCATGCGGTCCTCGTTCCAACAGGGTCGTCTTCCCTCCGACGTCGAACCGCTTCAGCTC
>VBLT01000010.1:0-1595 GCA_005878615.1 Methanobacteriota archaeon | reverse complement strand
GCGATGCCGGCCCAGCCGTGGGTCAGCGAATAGACCCAGTCGCTTGGCTGAACGTGGAAGGTCACGGTCTTCGTCAGGGTCGTCCCTCGATACGTGGCGGTGATCGTGCGGTCCCCCGGATCCCCTGCGATGTACACGCCGTTCTTCACCTGCCCGTTCCCGTCCGCTGTCCAGTCGAACTGGTCCACGTTCCAGGTGATGAGGTGGTCCCCGGCATCCCACGCCGTCGCATTCAAGGGGTAGCTTTGGCCCGAATACATCGGACCGGTGGCGGTGACGTCCACCCGCGCGGGCGGGCCCAGATATTCGTAGAGGAGGTCGATACGCGAAATGCTCGGAGCGGCCAAGCCGTCCGTCGTCCCAAGCGTCGCGGACCATTCGATGGTCCTCAACCGAATATCCGTGAAGTTTTGATCGGGCGCGACAGGTCGTCGATAGGTCGCATTGCCGATCGAATACGAGATGGAGGTCCCGGTCGGGATTTGGCTCGTCGCGTGCAACCGAGTCCAATGGAGGAATGCCGGCACATGCTCCGGCGGCAGCGTGAACGTCCCGGAGATCGTCCCCGGCGTCGTCGACCGGTGGCGGCCCTCGAGGAGCAGTCCGCGCAAACTCGGGGAGACGCTCGCGTTCGTCGTGGAGAGATCAACTTGCACCTGGACGAACGACCCGGCCGCGAGCGTCGGCGCGTACGATCCCGGCGCGGTCCAGGTCCGCCAGCTTCCCCAGTTCGTGCTGCCAGGGCTCGCGTCCGTCCCGCTCCGGATCTTGGCCTGCACGACGGCCGGCGGGGGAGCCTCGAAGGTCCAATTGACTTGGAGGAACTCTGAAGTCGCTCCAAGCTGGACTGCTCCCGACAGGTACGTGCCGTTCTGTCGGTTCGGGAAGAGGATCGACACGTCGTCCACGCGGACTTCCACGGCCGACCCGCTCGTGTTGTCCGCGACGACACGGATCCCGACGCTGACGTTGTAGAGGCCCGCGAGGGAAGAGGTGCTCGAGACGTCCGCGAGGAAACGATGCCAGCCGGTGGCCGGCGGAGCGGAGAAGCGATTGATTGCCGTCCCGGACGGGCCCGACACATTGACGACCGCCTGGACGCTCGCGACCCCGGTCTCGCTGGGGAGGGACCAGTTCAATTGCAAGACGGCGCTGCCCGCCGCAGGCGTCGTGGCGTTGGCCTTCGCGACCGCTTGACGAATCGCCGCGACCTCGTCGAAGCGTTTGGCGTTCCCGACCCGCAGGTCGTCGAAGAAGACCTGGCCTCCGGAAATGTTGTTGCCGTTGACCCGGAGCGTCACGGAGACGAGGCTGTCCCGGACCGGTCCGAACGCCGTGAGGTCGACCGGGATTTCCTGCCATCCCGCGACCAGGTCCCGCGGTGCCGTCTGGTACAAGTTCGATCCCACGTACGCGGTGACATTGAACGACAACGGCAGGCTCGAAGCGGTCGGCTCGATCCAGAGGACCAAGCGGTCGTAGGCCGACCAGTTCACCGGCGACGATCGTTGCACGCCGGCCCAGCCCGGAGGTCCGGGAGGGATGGAGAAGTTGAGGCCGAGCATGCCGCTCCCCTCGTGCTGCCCGAGGCGGCT
>VBLT01000009.1 GCA_005878615.1 Methanobacteriota archaeon | reverse complement strand
CATTTAGAATCTCAGGAGATTGAATCTATGGCGCGGGCCCTCTGGAGCGGCGCGATCGCGTTCGGCCTCGTGAACATCCCGGTGAAATTGTTCGGGGCGACCGAGAGCAAGGACCTGTCCTTCACGACCCTTCACGCCTCGTGCATGACCGCGCTTCGGCGGCCGTACGTCTGCCCGAAGGACAACGTGCCGGTCGAATCGAAGGACATGGTGAAGGGCTACGAGTACGCGAAGGGCCAGTACGTCATCCTGACGGACAAGGACTTCGACTCAATCCCGCTCGAGGCGAGCAAGGCCCTCGAGGTGGCGGGCTTCGTCGAGGCCCAGGACATCAGCCCGATTCTGCGGGAGCGCAACTATTACCTGGGTCCCGAGGAGATCAGCCTCAAGCCGTTCGAGCTGTTCCGGCAGGCCCTCATGCGGACCGGCAAGGTCGCGATCGCCCGCGCCGTCCTCTGGAAGAAGGAGCAGCTCGTGTCGATCAGCCCGCTGAACGGCAGCCTCGTGCTCACGACACTCATGCATGAGGACGAAGTGAAATCGCCTCCGGAGCCTCCCGCCACGCAGCCCGTCGTCATCTCGGAGGCAGAGCTCGACCTGGCCCTGCAGCTCATCAAGACCTTGGTGATGGAGTTCGACCTGTCGCGGTACAAGGACCGCTATCGCGATGCGCTGATGCAACTCATCCAGGCCAAGGTGGAAGGCAAGGAGCTGCCCGCCGTCACGAAAGTTGAGGCGAAGCCGACCCAGGACCTCATGGCGGCCTTGAAAGCGAGCTTGGCTGCCGCGAAAGCGAATTGATCCGTGGCCGGGGAGCGGCGAGGACTCGATGGCTCCGGACCCGTACTCCCTCCTGATCAAGCCGATGCTCGCGGAGAGCCGCGAGACGCCGTTCGATTCCGTCGATCACATCTACGAGCTCAAGTGGGACGGGACGCGGGCCATCTGCTTCCTCCGCGAGCGCCAGCGGTTCCAGAACCGCCGGATGACCTTCATCGAGCCGCGGTACCCGGACCTCAAGGTGCGGACGAAGAAGCCGGCGATCATCGACGGCGAGATCGTCGTGATGTGGGAGGGGAAGCCGAGCTTCGAGAAGCTGCAGGAGCGGGAACGCCCGGGCACCAAGATCCACCAGGACTATCTCGTGAAGACGCTCCCTGCAACCTACGTGGCCTTCGACGTCCTCTACATCGGCGACGAGAATGTGATGGGCAAGCCGCAGATGGAGCGGAAGGCGCTCCTTCGCGAGGTCCTCGAGGAGGACGATCGGATCGTGCTCAGCGACTACGTCGAGGCCCGCGGGGTCGACTACTACAACGCCGTCATCGCCCGCGGCCTGGAAGGCATCATCGCGAAGCGAAAAGATGCGCGGTACTCTCCGGGCAAACGGACGAAGGACTGGATCAAGATCAAGAAGAAGACGACCCTCGATTGCGTAATCGCGGGCATCACGGCCGGGGAGGGGGAGCGGGAGGACACGTTCGGCTCCCTGATCATGGGCGCGTACTATGAGGGCGCCTTGTTCCACGTCGGCCGCGTCGGCACGGGATTCTCCGAGCTCTTCCGGCGGTCGCTCTATCCGCGGCTCGTCGCCTTGCGCCAGGAAGCCTGTCCTTTCCCCGAGGTCCCCGAGATCGACGCCCAGGTCGGGTTCTGGACGCGGCCGGAGATCGTGGCCGAGGTCCATTTCCTCGAGTTCTCGAAGGACCGACACATGCGTGCCCCTTCGTTCTCGCGGCTGCGGGAGGACAAGCGGCCCGAGGACTGCGTTGTCACGTTCTAGATGGTTCTCCGCTTTCGCGGTTGGGCCGCCCATCGGAGCCTCCGACAATTCCGGGGCATTGCGGGTTCCCTTTTCGACTCCTTTATGAGTCGCCGTGTCGATACGGCGGCGAAAACAGGGGTTTTGCATGACGAAGCTTCAGTTGACAGACCTGGAAATCTACGTGAAGGACTTGAAAGCGGCGAAGGCGTTTTACACGAAGAAGATCGGCCTCAAGGTTCGGTCCTCGATGCCGAAGTGGGGTTATCTCGCCCTCGGCGCGACGAAGAGCGGTCGAGATGCTTCCTTGACGCCGTGGCAACCGACGCCGGAGTGGGGACAGGACGTCTACGAAGCCCGGCTCAAGATGATCGGCGGGATCACGGGCATCGGATTCCTGACGAACGACCTGAAGGGCACCGTCGCGGATCTGAAGAAGAAGGGCGTCAAGGCCGAGATCGAGCGGGAGGACGGGACGTTCGGACGCTTCACGGATCCGGACGGGAACGTGCTGTTCCTCGCGCAGCCGGACAAGCCGAAGGTCCGCCGCAAGGGCGTGTCGGCCCTCACCTTCGTCACCGTCGTCTCGAAGGACTCGAAGAAGACCGGCGAGTTCTTCAAGAAGGCGCTGGGCCTGAAGTCCCACCGGGTGCCGGGTGAGGAGGGCTTCACCGACTACCGCTTCTCGGAGAAGGAGACGAGCATCATGCCCTTCACGCCGACCAAGCAGATGTACGACAACCCCTCAGACTACGACTCCGACATCGCGCACATCGGCGAGGAGACGGGGATCGGCTTCACGACGGACAACATCTACAAGCTGCAGGAGCAGCTCCTCGCGAAGGGCGTTCGTTTCAAGGACGATCCGGACGACAACGTCTACTCCCTGGTCCAGTACGAGGACTAGGCGAGCCAGGAAAGGAGAAAGGGGCGGACCATCCGGTCCGCCTTCCCGGCGTGCCTAGGGCCCCTTCGGCGGGAGACTCATGTCCAACGGGTCCCCGTCGGTCGGCGGCGGGGGCATCGGATTCCCTCCGCTCGCGGCCCGAGGTGCGTGCTCCAGACCCCTCTTCCGGACGCCCAGGACCATCCAGGTAAGGAGGCCGACGAGGATCAAGAGCAGGCCGACGATCCCTCCGAGGATCTCGATGTAGGTCAAGAGGCCGTTCGGTCGGACCGTCACCGTGAACTGAGTCGTCGCGGGGTTCCCCGCGGCGTCCCTCACGGTCAGCTTGGCCGTGTACGTACCGGTGCGGGGGTAGACGTGGGTCGCGGTGGCCGAAGTGGCGTTCGAGCCGTCGCCGAAGTCCCACAGATAGCTCGTCACCGCGACGTTGTCGCTGGAGGCGGAGCCGTCGAAGAAGAGCGACTGGCCTTCATCGGCCGTTCGGTCGCCCCCGCCGCGCGGGATCGGAGCGGCCGTGTCTCGGACCGTGACCGAACGGGTCGCAGTGGCTGCGTTTCCCGAGTTGTCCCAGACGGTCAAGGTGGCCATGTACAATCCCGGGTTCGCATAGCTGTGCGAGGCCGTCAGGCCCATCGACGTCGAGCCGTCCCCGAAGTCCCAGGAGGCCGAGGCGATCCCGAGGTTGTCTGCGGAGCCGCTCCCGTCGAACGATGCGGCGGTCCCTTGATCCACCGTGGCCGACGAACCGGCCGAGGCCGTGGGCGCCACGACGTCGCGGACGGAGGCGAGGATCTCCTGCTGGATGATCGGCACGGGGAAGACCGTCACGACGCTCCAACTGGTCCAGGCGACGACGATGTCCCCCGCGGCATCGATGCCCACCGCGGGATTCGCCTCGAAGTGCGCCCCCGTGTCCCCGTTGACCTGGACGTTCGCGGACCACGAGACGCCGTCGTAGGAGGACGTGTAGATGGCGTAAGGATAGGGGCCGCCCGTCCGGTAGTCGGACCACGCGAGCTGGGCGCGGTCCCCCCGGACCGCGAGGGTTGGTTGACCTTGCTGGACGGTGCCGGCGTCGTCATTCACCTTGACCGCAACGGGGAAGGACGCTCCGCCGTTGGTCGACACGGTGGCGGCGATGTCCGGTGCGGTGCTGGTGAAGGAGCTGTCCGTCCAGGCGACGAAGATCGCGCCGGACGCGTTCACCGCGATCGTCGGTTCGGCCTGCGCCGCGTTCCCGGTGTCGCGGTTCACGATGACGACGGTGCCCCAGGTCCCTCCGAGGTTCGTCGACTTGACGTAGTAGATGTCGGGGCCCTTCGCGCCGTTGCTCGGGTCCCTCCAGACGACGTTGACGGACCGGTCGGGGGCGACGGCGATCGCCGGCGCGCCTTGTTCCGCCGCGGTCGCGTCTGTGTTCACGCGAACGCTGGGCGGGTTGAAGCTCAGTCCTCCGTCCGTGGAATTGATGTAGTAGATGTCGGGCCCATTCGCGGGCGTGCGGGTGTCCGTCCACACCGCGTGGATGAGGTGCGGGTTCACCGGATCGACCGCGATGGACGGCTCCGTCTGGCCGTTCGTCGTGACGTCGATGTTCACGCGGACGTTCGGGGAGAAGCTCGCCCCGCCCGTCGTGGATTTCGAGAAGTACACGTCGTTGTTCCCGCTGCGTCCGTCCGTCCAAGCGATGTAGACGTTGTTCGACGGATCGAGCGTCAGGGTCGGCTCCGTCTGGGCCGTGCCACCGCTGTCGTCATTCACCCGCAGCGGGACGGTCCAGGTCCGACCGTTGGAGGATTTCGTGAAGAAGACATCGGTCCCCGTGGTCGAGCCGCCCCATCCGGAGTACGCCAGATAGATCACGCCGTCCGAGCCGATCGCCATGGACGATTGGCCACCCTGGTATCCGGGGGCCTGGTCGACCTGGACCATCGAACCGAAGTATGGCGCCGCGGGGGCGGCCGCGGCCGGCGTGGCGACGATGCCTAGGAGAGCAAGGGCGACGAGGGCGAACACGATCGGGAGGACGAAGGTCGCTTTGGATCCACGCGAGCTCGGTGATCGAAGCATGGTACGTGCGCTCCTGAGGTCGCACCCGTTTGCGTTACGGTATTTAACCCGCGTGGGACGATTTTCAAAAATGCGAATCAGCCGTTCCATGGGCATGCTGGAGGACGGCCGCCCTAGTCCGATATCTTCATTCCACATGGCCGACTACGCCCGCGGGGGAGCATGCGGGAGGCGCGCCGCGGGACGCTGGAGGCTGATCGGTCCGGTCCCGAGACCTACCACGATGAACCTGGAGAGATGACTTTGGCAGAGCGATTCATCTCCGCCTTCCGCCTCCCGTACGTACTCGGCTGCTTCCTGTTCGGCTTCGTCGTGTTCGGCTTCCTCAATTCGCTCCTTGCAAAGTACGTCGAGAGCACGAGCTTGCCCGTGGCTCTGCAGACGGCGTCTTCGTGGCAGTACCTCGCGGAAGACGCCTTGTTCGCATATTCGTTTTACGCGCCCCGGTACATGCGGACGAAGCTGTGGGAAACCGCCCATTCCGTTGAAGCGCTCCTCCCGGACGGACGTTTGGGGTTCCGCCAGGCCTTCGCGGGAATTTCCTCCGCGAGGCCCCAGGTCGGCACATGGGTCGTGTTCCTCGGGGGCCTTCTCCTCGCCACGAATGTCCCGGCCATTTTGGGTGGCCCCTCGACCATCGTGTTCAATCTGGACCCTACCTTCTCGCCACTGGAATTCTTCTCTTCCATTTTCCAGATCGTCTCCCTTGCCTTGGTCACCCTCGCCCTGTCGTCCGTCGTATGGACCTATTACAGCATCACGAGAGGCATCCGCCGATTCAGTTCCGCGCCTCTCCAACTCCGGCCTTACTACGAGGACTCCTTCCTCGGCCTCAAGCCGATCGGATCCCTGGCGCTCTCCCTGGCGACCGTCTACTTCGGATTGATCGCCCTCTTCCTGCTTTCGTTGCTGACCGCGCCGAGCGTACCGTCGACGGCGGACATCGTGGGCGTCGGGTCCTTTCTCTTCGGTCTCATCATTGTGGGGGTCCTGAACTTCTTCACCCCGCTGAGGACGCTTCACCGGCGCATGATCGCGGAGAAGCGAGCCGCGAGGATTGCCTTCGGTCCAAAATTGCAAACGGTTTTCGAGGATTCGTCGGATCCGCGGCCGGCGGATGATATGGCCCACATTTTCCGAGTGGACATGATGGACCGAAAATTGGCCAGTATGGCCGTCTGGCCCTACGACATCGGCATCCTGGGCCGGCTCTCGGTCATCGCCGCATCCGTGACCGCCATCCTGATCTCTCGGATTCTCGCCTTGATCTTCCACATCTAGCGACCGCTGCGCGGGGGCTCCTTCTGAACGCAGCCTTAATGGCCTCTACGCGTGTGCCTCGTCGGGTTGGTGCATGGCGGGCGGCGAAGTCGTCATTGAAACGTTGGATTCCGAAGTCCTGAAGGGAAATCCGCTGGGGGATCCGACCCGTCGGGACGTGGCGATCTATTTGCCTCCCCGGTACGATTCCCGCAAGCGATATCCCGCGGCGTATGGGATTGTCGGCTACACGGGGACCGGCAAGTCGCTCTTCGGGTTTGATCCGCTCGGCGAGGACTTGAAGTCCCGGCTCGACCGGCTCATCCGGACGGGCAAGATGGGACCGTTGATCGTCCCGATGGTCGACTGCTTCACGAAAGTCGGCGGCAATCAGTACATCAACTCGAGCGCGACCGGACGGTACGACGACTACCTGCGAAAGGAGATCCTCCCATTCGTCGAGTCGAAGTACCGCGTCTCGCGCCGCGGGATCTGGGGCAAGTCCTCCGGAGGCTACGGCTCGATTGTCCAGGGGATGCTCCATCCGGACACCTGGTCCGCCCTCGCCGACCACTCGGGGGATGCCCTCTTCGAGCTCTGTTACATCATGGACTTCCCAAGGGCCCTCGCCGCCTTCCAGGACCACGGAGGGCCCACGGGATGGCTCCGATGGTTCTGGCGCCAGCCGAATCGCCGCCGGGAGGAGATGGCCCCCGTGCTCAACACGATCGGGATGGCGGCTCACTATTCTCCCAATCCGAAGAGCCGCGAATTGGGCGCCGATTTCCCTTTCGACCTGGACACCGGGGAATGGCGCCCGGAGGTGTGGGCCCGCTGGCGGCGATGGGATCCCGTGACCATGGTCGACCGGTACGCGTCGCGACTGCGCCGGATGCGGCTCGTCTACATCGACTGCGGCACCAAGGACCAGTACAACCTCATCTGGGGCGCCCGTGTGCTGCACAAGAAACTACGGGACCGCGGGATCAAGCATGTGTACGAGGAGTTCGACGACACCCACTCCAACATCTCGTATCGGTACGATGTGAGCCTGCCGCTGTTGTGCAAAGCCCTCTCGTGAGGCCCCTCGTGGACCTATGGCACCGCCAATGCGGTCGTTGGTGAAGCCGCGAGCGAGGCGGTCGCAAGGCGCGAAAAGGCGACGCGCAGCACCGCGATCCCCCGGAGAAAATCAGAGATTGCAATGCTCTCGCGCTCGGTGTGATCGAGGTGGGAATCGCCGGGGCCGTAGGCGGCCGCCGGACACTGCCACGCCGGAACCGCGAGGTTCAAGTCGGACGTCCCGAGCTTCCGCAGGAGGGTCGGGCGGCGTCCCTGGTCGCGGATTCCCGCGCACAGGGCGCGCACCACCTCATTCCTCGGGGCGACTTGAACCGCTCCCGATTGGTCGAGGACTTCGTACGAAATGGGCTCCGGGAACCGGTCAAGGAAGCCGAGGATCTCGGGCGCCGCGAGCCCGGGCGGAAGGCGGAAGTTCAGTCCGAGTTCGACCGCCTCCGGGCCGCCCTCATTCGTGGACCTGATTGAATGGACCTTCATCGCCACGGAGTCGAATGAAGTCCCGCCTCGTTTCGTTTCGCAAAACCGGCGGAGTTCTTCAAGGAATCCGAGGCCCTTCTCCACGGTCGTGGGTTCCGGAGATGCGAGATGCGCCCGTTCGCCTTGCACACGGACGACGAGACTGAGGTTCCCCTTGTACCCAATGGTCACGGCATCCCAGCCGCTCGGCTCTCCGACAATGAGGAAGTCGGGCCGGGCCAAGTGCTGGATCAGATGGCGGGTCCCTCGCGAGTCGCGCTCCTCTCCGACCGCGCCGATGATCAGGATTTCCCCGGCCGACGAATGACGGCTCGCCACCACGAGCGCTGATGCGAGGGCTCCCTTCGCGTCGCACGTCCCTCTCCCATGGAGCCGGTCGCCCTCGAGGCGGACCGGCAAGACTCCTTCGACCGTGTCGATGTGGCCCAGGAACACGATCCGGGGGGATCCGCGACCGATGCGCGCGATCGCATTTCCGACCTCATCGGTCCGCACATCGAAGCCCAGCTCGATGGCGAGGTCCGAGAATCTCCCAACGGCCCGTTGCTCGTGGCCCGAGGGGCTGTACTCCTCCACGAGGGCGCGGAGGACCTCGACATCATCCATGCTGGAGAGCCCGTCCTAGCGCGTCGAGCGACCGCGACCATTGGTCGTCCGTGATGACGAGGGGCGGCAGGAGGCGCACGACGCTCGAGCCGGCACCGATTACGAGGACGCCGTCGTCCTGAAGCGCCTGGAGGACCGGGGCGGCCTTCGCGCGGAGCTCGATGCCGATCATGAGTCCCAAGCCGCGCACTTCGCGGACGGAGGGAGAATCGAAACGTCGGATCGCTTCGATGCCGATGAGGCCGAGTCGTTCCGCGCGCTCCGGCAGCCTTTCTCGAATCGTGTATTCGATCGCCGCGGTGCCGGCCGCGCAGGCGAGAGGGTTCCCGCCGAACGTGGACGTGTGACTTCCCTTGAACCCACGTTCGACCTCCTCGGTCGCCAGGGTCGCCCCGATCGGCACCCCGCCCGCCAGGGACTTCGCGAGGGTGAGGAGGTCCGGTTGCACACCCCAACGCTCGACCGCGAAGAGCCGCCCGGTCCGGCCCATCCCCGTCTGTACTTCGTCGATGATCAGGAGGGCTCCCGCCCGGTCGCACGCCTCGCGCGCGGCGGGAAGGTACTCCGGCGAGGCGACGTGGACGCCTCCCTCCCCTTGGACGGCCTCGAGGATGACCGCGGCGGTCTCCCCGTCCACGGCTTTGCCGAGGGCTTCGAGGTCGTTGAAGGGCACATGCTGGAAACCGGGGACGAGGGGCTCGAACGGCTCGCGGAACTCTCGTCGCCAGGTGGCGCTCAGCGCACCCATCGTCCGCCCATGGAATCCCCGCATCGCGGCGACGATCTTCGTGCGGCCGGTCGCGGCCCGAGCGAACTTGATCGCGGCCTCGACCGCCTCGGAGCCAGAATTGCTCAGGAAGACCCGGTTCAGGTTCGACGGGGCCACGGAGAGCAATTTCTCGACGAAGGCCGCCTTCGCATCGGTCCCGAACGAAGGGCCGACGTGGATGAGCTCCTGGGCCTGACGCGTGATCGCCTCGACGATTGCGGGGTTGCAATGGCCGAGGTTCCCGACGCCGAAGGACGCCCCGCAATCGATGTACTCCCTGCCCGCGTCGTCCCACAACGTCGCCATCGATCCGCGAACGAAGGTGGGCTCTCGCTTCGGCGAGCTCGCGAATTCGACGGCCCTCGCGGCCGCAGCGCTCACGAGATCACCGTCCCCATGCCGTCGAGGGCCCGTTCGACGGGATCCGGTTGCTGGGAAGAGGCGATGACGACGCGCGGCACGCCGCCCTCCAGCGCCTCCCCGGCGGCGATCAACTTCTTCTTCATCCGGCCGTACGCGAAGTCCATGAAAGTAAGAAGGCGCTCTCGCGGGACCTCCCGAATCAAGGTCGATGGGTCGCTCGGCTCGCGGAGCAGTCCGGGGACGTTCGTCAGCAGCACAAGGGCCTGGGCCTCCATCGCGACCGCGACCTGGGCCGCGATCCGGTCCGCGTCCGCGTTGATCAATTCTCCCTGGGGCGTCACGCCTGGCGGAGAGATCACGGGAACGTAGCCCGCGTCGAAGAGAAGCTGGATCAAGGTCGCATTCACCCGTTCGACCGTGCCGGAGTGGTCGTCCTTCACGAGCAGCACCCGGCCGTTGTCGACGGATCGCACGGCCTCCTTGCGGCGGCCGGTCAGGAGGCCGCCATCGACGCCGCTCAGGCCGACCGCCGGCGCGCCGAGGGATTGCAGGCGCGCGACGATCGCGGTGTTCAGCTTCCCGGTGAGGGCCATCGTGAAGACTTCCATCGTCTCCCGATCCGTATACCGCGAGACGATTCCGCTTGGGGAGGTGAGCCAGCGAATCGGACGACCGAGGGCCTCCGCGAGCCGATCCACCTCGTTCGATCCGCCATGGACGAGGACGTAGTCCCGCCGCGGCGCCAGATCGATCAGTACGTTATCGATCCCGTTGCCTTCCGCCCCGCCGACCTTCACGACGAACATTTACGGATGGTCACCTCACACCGGATGCAAGCCGAGGAACTCGAGCCCCATCGTCTCCGGATACCCGGCGACGAGGTTCATGCACTGGACCGCGGTGCCCGCCGCGCCTTTCATCAGGTTGTCGAGGGCCGCCACCGCGACGACCCGCCCCGCGTGGGGATCGAGGGCGAATCCGACGTCGCAGAAGTTCGTCCCCGCGAGGATTTTCGGCTCGGGGAACCGGTACAGACCGGACGCCTCCGTCACGATCCGCACGAAGGGTTCGGAACCGTATGCGTCGCGGAAGATCTTCCACAGATCCTTCGTGCTGACCAAATCCTTAAGGAAGACATGGCAGGTCGCGAGGATTCCGCGGACCGCCTCCACGGCGTGGCAGGAGAGGGCGATCTTCCCGCCGGCTTCCTGCTCGATCTCCGCCGTGTGGCGATGGCCCGCGGGCGCGTAGACGCGCATGACCCCGGACCGCTCCGCGTGCTGGGAGGCGGGACCTCCATCGAGTCCCCCGGCCGAGGATCCCGTCTTCGCATCGACGACGACTCGTCCCGTGTCGACGATGCCCGCCTTCAGAAGAGGCCGGATCGCGAGGATCGCCGCGGTCGCGATGCATCCCGGGCCTGAGATGAGGGTCGCGCGGCGAATCGCCTCCCGGTGGATTTCGGGGAGCCCGTAGACGGAGGCCGCGAGGAGGTCTGGACGCGGATGCTCGACGCCGTAGTATTCACGATAGAGGGCCGGATCTTTCAGCCGGAAGTCCGCGCTGAGGTCGATGACCTTCCCCGCCCGCACGAGGAACTCGGGCATGCGGACCATGGGACGACCGTGGGGCATCGCGAGGAAAAGCAGGTCGCACGAGTCCAGGTCCGCATGGGGCGTGAACACGAGGTCCGTGACCTTGCGGAGGTTCGGGTGAGCCCGGCTCACCGGTTTTCCCGCCATCGAGTCCGAGGTGACTTGGCCAACCTCGACCTTCGGATGTCGGAGGAGGAGTCGGAGGAGTTCTCCTCCGGTGTAACCGGAACCGCCGACGATCGCGATTTTCATCGCTT
>VBLT01000008.1 GCA_005878615.1 Methanobacteriota archaeon | reverse complement strand
ACCTGGAACTGGACGGACGTCGGACCCGGCTCGAGGTCCTTCACGCTCGAGATGAAGGCCAAGTCGACGGTGCTGAATGGCACCCGCGCGATTCTGAAGTTCCACGCGGACTACCGCGATCTGAACGGCAACTTCCGATCGAACGAGACGTCGGCGGTCGCCAACTTCGGCGCGTCCCAGATCGTGCTGACCTTGCCCTCTCCCTACGGGGAAGCACACGCCGGAGATACGAGGACGTATCTCCTGACGATCCGGAACGTGGGAGGCTTCGTCGCCCACAACCT
>VBLT01000007.1 GCA_005878615.1 Methanobacteriota archaeon | reverse complement strand
CGGCATGCTCACCGCCGTCACGGAGTTCGTCCGCGATGCGTTCGTCTACGGCGAGCACCGCGAGCTTCACCAGCTCGACTTCGGCGACTACCGGATCATGATCGAGCGCGGGCGGAACCTCTACCTCGCGGTCGTGTACGCGGGCAAGGGCGCGTCCGTCATCCGGAAGAAGGTCCGCTGGGTCCTGGACCACATCGAGTCCGCCTACGGCAGCGTGCTCGAGAAGTGGGACGGGGACATGGACAAGGTGGCCGGTGCCCGCGACTTGATCCGCGAATACCTCCTGAAGACGAGCCGCAAATCGTTCCGCGGCCTGCCCGGCCTCCCGTGAGCGGCGGTCGTCGATGGGCCCGGCCGGAATTTCCGGCCCCGCGGGGCCGCGGGACCTTTTGAACCGACGACCATCTGGTTATGAGCCAGACGCTCCACCGGACTAAGCTACGGGCCCTCGTCCGCGAACCCCCCGACGTTACTTAAGGAGTGTGTCCGGCGCGGACGTCCGACCCCGTCGAGTGCGACGGCGGCGCGTTTATGAAGGCATGATCCGGTCTCCCTCGAGATGGCGGAGGAGGCCCAGGACCGGCCCCTGTTATTGGAACTCGCGAAGGAATCGTTCCGCCAGCAGGTGGCGAAGCGGGTTCGACCGCTCGCGCGATCCTTCGTCGAGCGCTGGATGAATTGCGAGCTGTGGCTCTACCCGGCCGTTATCCAGAGGCACGGCAACGAGCTCCATTCCTACAAGGCGGTCGTCCTCGAGACCCTTCGAAAGACGAGCCTCGATGAGATGCTCTCGATCTGCCGGGCCACGCGGCCGGATCTCTCGGACTTGTGGGCGAAGGCGGCCGCTCGGACGAAATTGCAGAAGGAAATCGAAAGGGCCATCGAAGCCGTCGAGGCGGCCTGACGCCCATCGACTCCGTCGCGGCGACCTTGGCGGACGGCGAACGAGCATGATGGCGTAAGGGGACGCGAACCATGGCAACCCCCACCACACCAAATCTCCACGAGCCAGCGGGATCCTCGTCCGGGCTTCATCGAGTCATCACCCTACGTCACGCCGTCGCTCTCTACGTCAGTTCCCTGCTCGGATCCGGCATCTTCATCATCCCCGGACTCGCGGCCCGCATCGCCGGCCCGGCGTCGATCCTCTCGTGGATCATCCTGTCGGTCGCGAGCTATCCGTTTGCCTACACCTTTGCGAAGCTCTCCGCTCGGCGACCGGAGTCCGGAGGGATCTACGTCTTCGCGCGGGAGGGTCTCGGAGTCGGTGCCGGCGCCGCAACCGCTTGGCTCTTCTTGGCATGGGCGGTCCTCGGAGCCCCTGCCGCGACGGTCGCAGCGGCCTCGTACCTCACGTTCGTGCTCCCCTTGAGCCGACTCCACGTGTTCCTCGTGGCCGCAGGAATCCTCATCGCGGCGTTCGTCGTCAATTACCTGGGGATTCGCTTCACGGGTCGCGTCCAGCTCGCGACTGTGGCTGCGATCCTCGCGGCGCTCACGATCGCGGTCCTCGCTTCCGTGCCGAGAGTGTCTCCCGCGAACTACACGCCGTTCCTTCCGGGCGGCGTGACGTCCATCGGCACCGCGGCCGCGCTGATCGTGTGGTCCTACCTGGGGTACGAAAACACGTCGAACGTCGCCGAGGAGTTCAAGGACCCTGAGAGGGACTTCCATCGGAGCGTGGTCATCAGCGTTTTCCTGATCAGCGGCCTCTACCTCGCCATCGCGATCGTCACGGTCGGCACCGGGGCGTACACGGTCGGGGGCGGCGCCACTCCCTTCGCGGTGATGATGTCGGGCGCCTTCGGCACCTACGGCGGGGCGATCGTCGCCTTCCTGGCGATCTTCGTCACCTTCGGGACCGTGAACGCCTACGTCGCAGGCATGGCCCGCGTCTACTTTGCCGCGGCCCGCGACGGTGTGTTCCCCCGCGCGCTCGCCAACGTGCATCGCACGACGGGGGCGCCGCGGCAGGCGCTGGTCTTCTTGACCGTCCTCGTCCTGCTGAGCCTCGTGATTTTCTATATCTTGGATGTCGACTTCGTGCCCGCGTTCCTGATGGCGAGCGGCGCCGCAATCCTCACGTACGTGATCGGCTCCGTCGCGGCGATACGACTGCTCAAGGAGAACGGCTTGCGACGAGCCCTTCCTTGGATCTCGCTCCTTGTATCACTTGCCCTCCTCCCTTTCATCGGAGCGTTACTGGCCGCAAGCGCGGCGATTGCCGGTGCCGGGCTGCTCATAAGCTGGGCCGTTTCCACACGACGCGGCATGACGAAAGCCGGCAGCTAAACCGAGCTCTCACTCGTCTTACTTCGAGGGTCTAAGCGCTTTGATCTAAATTGCCATGTCGTCAAAAAAACCAAACGGCAAGGATTGCAGAGCTGTTCGTCGAGAAGCAAGCGTTGCCTCCTCACCGCCGTGCGAGGCCCGCGGAGGCACAAAGCTGGACCGCTTGGTTGGCGAATCTAACGGCCGCCTGATAGTCTGCAGCCTTGAGCGCCTTCTTGGCCTGCGTGAGCGCGGCCTTCGCCACGTGAACGTTGAGGCCCCGAGCTTTGGCTTCCTGTATCGATCCGGTCGCTTGCCTGATCCAGATACGAGCAGATTCCGCGTCTGTAGACTCCGGGGGACCGCCTGTGGAGGTTGCGTTGGCCGGCATAGCCGGGTGCGCAGGACCGGATTCGAATAGCCCGAGGACGTAGTCTGCGCGCTCCGTAGCGACACCGTAGTTGCCGGCCTCAAACGCGGTCCGGGCTTCCAGGAGCGCTCTTCGGGCGATCTGTACGTTCGATCCGCGATCCCTCGCGCGTTTCGCCGCCTCGAGCGCCAATGTCATGCGGGCAAGCGCCGCGCTGCGTGTCGAATCGGTGGTCGTTGGCAGCGGAGTCCCACCGTTGAACTCGATTCACGAACCGAAGATTAAGATTTGGGACGACGCGAGACTGAAAATCGTGGCCGACATGGAGAAAATCGGGAAGGGACGTCGTCGTGCGGAGTCGCTCTATATCTGTGAAATCGGCGTCAATGGAAGGGCAGTGGCCAGGACCCAAGGCTGACATCCACCGATGTCCCCGATCGATCCACCCTCCGGAAGCCGTGGGACCCACCGCGTTCAGCGCATGCGCCCCGAGCGCTTCGCGAGCGGCGATGACTTGCCCCCGGGACGTGCTGGGTGGATCGGGGTCCATTTCAATTCCATGTGGATTTCCAGTTCGTCCTCTTCCTTGGCGTAGAGGAGCTTGAAGGTCACCGGCTCGGTGGGCTGAACCAGGATCTTCTTCTGTCCCGGCAGGACCTTGGAGATGTCGACCGAACGCCGGCCCAGTCCTTCCCCCAGCGCCACCAGGGACTTTGAGAGATCGTCCTTGCTGAACCGGCCCTTGTAACGAAAGATCGATTCGTGGACCTCTCGGTAAATTTCCAGGACCTCCATCATTTTGGTCCAATGCCTCATGGTCTGGGAAAGCTCGCCCCGTCCTTTCTTCGTGAGAGCGTAATGCTTCCGGTCGAGACCTTCATCCCGGAACTCGATTCGACTCGTCACTAGACCTCCCTCCTCGAGTTTTTCGAAGGCCGGGTAGATCGTGCCGGTCTTTGGCCTCCAGTAGCCGGAGAACCGCTTCTCGAGCTCCCGGATCACTTCGTATCCGTACATCGGCTTCTCGGACAAAAGAAGGAGTAGCCAGAGGGATACGGCTCCGATTTTCATGCCTCGCGGTGCGGTCGCCGCCATCAACTCACCCCCGTGCCGGGCAATGCGCGTTCGGGCTTATACGCGTAGAGACGCTTCTCAATGGCCAGGCCAACCGACTCGTCGGACAGCTTAATATACATAGATACACTACCTGCGTAGATACTCTACTCAAGGAGGGCTTTGAATGAAATGGGTAACTCGAGAGAAGGCGAAAGTCGACCGGATCGCGTGTCCTTGGCTCATCAGGAAATTCGTCGATCCGAAGGCGGAGTTCCTATTCGTGCCGCGGGAAAAGGTCTTGGACGTGGCGAAGGAACAGGACGCGACGCCTTATGACAGTCCCGGTGCCGAGCTATTCCACTATAAGGAGAACGGCGATGAGCGGTGTAGCTTTGATGCCATCATCAAGAAATACAAGCTCACAGACCACGCGCTCCTCGACATGGCCGAGATTGTCCGCGCGGCGGACGCGGCGCCACGAAATCCTCGGCCGGAAGGCGCAGGTCTGGAGGCGATGGCCCTCGGCTTCCGTGAGAGCTCGAAAGACGATTTCGACAACATGCGGCTTCAGTTTCCCGTGTACGATGCGCTCTACACGTTCTGTCGTCTCAAGGTCGAGGGCAAGGCCAAGTTGGAGCATGCGACTCGATGAGCCTTCGCCTTCTGAGCCACATCGAGCTTCCCGCGCATGCAAAGCAAGGAGGCTTTGATCACGCTGCAGTCCATCACGAGTCCTCCCGGCTCTACGTGGCCCACACGTCCAACGATGATGTTGACGTCGTCGACGCCACTTCCGACCGGTTCCTTCGGTCCATTCACGGGCTGAAAGGTGTCGCGGGCGTGCTGGTGTCGGACGAAAGGGGCCTCCTCTTCACCTCAAATCGAGGCGAGAACACGATCAGCCTCTTCTCGGCCGGTAGGGAACAAGAGATGGTGAGACTCTCCTCGGGAATCCGTCCCAACGGGCTCGCGTTCGATCCGTCGCGAGGGCTCTTGCTCGTGGCAAACGTGGGCGACCCCGAAATCGGCAATTCATCGACCGTTTCGATGATTGACGTCAGCCAGAAGACGGCGATCGGGACCGTGGTGCTTCCCGGGCGCCCTCGGTGGGCCGTGTACGACGAGAGGACGGCCGCTTTCTACGTGAACATCGCGGATCCTCCCCTCATCGTGGAAATCGAGGCGAAGACTCCCTGGACGATCCGGGAGAGATACAAGGTGCCCGCCAAAGGACCGCATGGCCTCGATCTCGATCCGATAGGGAGACAACTCTTCTGCGCTTGTGACGGACAGAAGCTGGTCGCGGTTCACTTGGACTCGGGAGAGATTCCGTTGGTCGGGGAACTGAGCGGGCCGCCGGACGTTGTCTTCTTCAACCGGGGGCTGGGCCATGTCTATGTCGCCGTCGGCAATCCCGGAGTGATTGACGTCTTCGACGCGAGGCGCAACCAGCTCCTCGAAACCGTGCCAACGGAGACGGGAGCCCACACGTTGGCGGTCGACCAAAAGAAAAACAAGGTCTACGCCTTCCTTCCTGCTAGCCACCGGGCGGCGGTGTATCAGGACGAGTAAGATCGGGAGTTGTGACGGATGGACCAGCGCGAGATGTTCACCGAAGTCGTAGCGAACGTCGCGAAGATGTGCGCCGTCAGCGCCATGACTGCTCCGAAGAGCGGAGGGCAGCTCTTCCTCAAGGGATCCAAGCCTTTCATTGAGACCACGATCGTCCAGGACAAAGAAACCCTCCATCGCCTCGCGGAATGGCTTCGGGCGCGGGGGACGAAACTCAAGAACCCCATCTTCTTCCGCGACGCCGACACGACCGAGAAGGTGGATCTCATCCTGTTCATCGGACTCGAGAAGTGGTATCCGCCCATGTACGACTGCGGCGCGTGCGGCTACGGCACCTGTAACGAATTTCTGCGCGCGACTCCCGCCCATCACACGGAGGAATCTCAGGATTGGGAATTCCTCGGACCGATCTGCCAACTCCGGTGCGTCGACCTCGGCATTGCGGTGGGATCCGCCGCGAAACTCGCGAGCATGAACAACGTGGACACCCGTTGTCAGACCCGAGTCGCCGCCGCCGCGAGGCACCTCGGAATCATTCACTCGGACCTAGCCGTCGCGCTTTCGATGAGCGTGTCCCACAAGAGCATTTTCTTCGACAAGAAGATTCCTCAAATCGACTTCGAAGCTGGGTCGACATCATGAATGCCGGACCTCGCTGGCCTCCTTCGGCAACTTCTACCGGTCCAGCGCCCGGAGTGAAATCTCGCAGGACGAGAATTTCCGGACCAAGTCGGACTTGATTGACGGTGAGGGGAAGCCGGCATGAGCCGGGCCGACTCGTCCGAGGAGCACCGCGTGCCCACACACCGCCAATATGGCTCAGAAGCCGAATCGGCAACGCTACGGCTTCCGTGCCGCGACCACGACGCTCTCCGCCCCGAACGTCTTCGTTATGCGC
>VBLT01000006.1 GCA_005878615.1 Methanobacteriota archaeon | reverse complement strand
CCTGATCGGCACGGATTTCAACGACGGCGTACGGGGCATCGGGCCGAAGAAGGCGCTCGCGTTGATCAAGAAGCACGGCACCCTCGAAGGCGCCTTGGCCGAGCTCGGCGTCGACATCGAGTCGAAGGACGAGGTGCGCAAGATCTTCCTCTTCCCCAACGTCCTCGATCGGGTCGAGATCGCCTTCCGCGAACCCGATCCGAGCGGCGTTCGCCGAATGCTCTGCGACGAATTCGACTTCTCGCCGGACCGGATCGATGCGGCCCTCGCGAAGTTCGGCGTCGCGCGATCGGAGCAAAAGCAGCGGTCCCTCGACTCCTGGTCCCGCTGAAGGGGACCGCGGAGGAAAGGCTTTAACGGGCACCCTCTTTTGCCCGCGCCGGTGCCCCTGGATTTCGTCTCCTCCGTGCTCGTCAGCGTCTTCCTGACGGGCGTCCTGAGCGCCCTCGCCTACCGCCAGGACGTGCTCACGTGGGATGGAAGCCTCGCCGCGTTCGTCGTCGGCATGGTCATCGGGATCTTCGGCGACGTGACGTGGCTGTTCCTCCTCCTGTTCTTCCTGCTCTCGAGCTTCCTCGCGACGCGGTACCGCTTCGCCCTGAAGGAAGCGCTGGGCGTCCAGGAAGGAGTCCGGGGGGAACGACGGTCGACGAACGTGCTCGCGAATGGGGTCGCCCTGATGGGCGTCGCGGTCCTGTCCCTCGCCGCGTCGGCGGCCTTCTCGAAAGTCGTCAGCGGGATCGTCTTCCTGTCCGCCCTGTCCGTCGCGGGCGCCGACACCCTCGCGAGCGAGATCGGCGTCCTCTCCCGGCGGACGGTCCTGATCACGAACGGACAGCCCGTCCCTCCGGGGACGGACGGAGGCGTGTCCGTGCTCGGCACCCTCTGCGCGTTCGGAGCCGCGGCGTACACGGCCCTCGTCGGGTGGATCGTCCTGTCGTACCTCGCGCGGGCGGTCCAGCTCCGGCCTTCGATGCCGATCTCCCCGGCCTACCTGCTCATCCCCCTCGCGGTCGGATTCATCGGTTGCCAGATCGACAGCGTGATCGGGGCCACCTTGGAGCGCCGCGGGATCGTCAACAAGAAGACGAACAACCTGATCTCGACCGTCTCCGGCGCGTTCTTGGCCTATGCGATCCTGATCGCCGCGGGGCCCCTACCGACCGCCTAGGGCCTTCTTGACGAGGGCCACGCCCTCGTCCGCCAAGGCGTCCGCCCGCGCGGGCGTGCGGGCCTCGGCGTAGACACGGAAGATCGGCTCCGTCCCCGACGGGCGGACGAGGACGGCCCCATCTTTCTCCAGGATCTTGACCCCGTCCGTCGTGTCGACCTTCCGGCCCTTGGCGAGTTCCACGATCGATGCGAGGACCGCCTCCCGCCGTTCCACCGGCACCGACACGTTCGACTTCTTGATGTGGTACAGCGGCAGCGCCGCGACCAGCGCCGAGAGGGCCTGACCTTCGTGCGCGAGGAGCTCGAGCATTTTGGCGGCCGACATCGCGCCGTCGCGGCAGAACTGATGTTCCGGAAAGATCGCGCCGCCGTTCTCTTCCCCGCCAAACACCGCGCCGGTCTCGAACATCGTGCGGGCGACGATCGGGGATCCCACCCGGGTCCGGACGACCGTGCCTCCCGCGGCGCGGACGACGTCCTCGACGACGGTCGAGGTGCTCACCGGGGTCACGACCGTCCCGCCGCGGCTCTTGACCGCAGACCGGGCGAGCAGCGCGAGGCTCTTGTCTCCGACGACGAAGGCGCCCTGATCATCGACGAACGTCGCGCGGTCCGCGTCCCCGTCGTGCGCGATGCCGATGTCCGCATGCACTTCGCGGACGACTCGGATCAGATCCCCGAGATGGTCTGGGGTGGGCTCCGGGAGGCGTCCGGGGAACGCCCCGTCCGGCTGCGCATTCAGGGAGAGGACGCGACAGCCGAGGGACCGCAGCAGGTACGGCGTCATGACGCAGCCGGCCCCGTTGCCCGGATCCACGACGACCGAGGGGGCACGCTTCCGGATCGCGTCCCCGTCGACCTTCGAGAGAACGCCTTCCGTGTACCGATGGATCGCCGCGTCATCGGCGCGGATCGAGCCGACCTCGGACCATGGTGCCACGTGGAACCGGCTTTCGAAGAAGATGGACTCGATGGCCTCTTCGTCCTCGCGGCGCATCTCCATCCCGCGGGAATCGATCGCCTTGAGGCCGTTGAATTCCCTCGGATTGTGGGAGGCGGTCACGACGATCGCCCCCTTGACTTGGCCGGATTTGGCGACGAAGTACTGTGCGCAGGGTGTGGGGACGAGGCCAAGATCGATCACGTCGCAGCCGGCGGACATCAGCCCGGAGGCGGCCGCCCGAGCGAGCATCGGTCCGCTGAGCCGCGGATCGCGCGCCAGGGCGACCGCACCTCCGGAAACGAACGTCCCGATGGCACGGCCCACCTTGACCGCGAGGTCCGCGTTCATCTCCGGGCCGATGACGCCGCGGATCCCGTTCGTCCCGAAGAGGCGCGTCACGCCATCACCTGCCCGGCTTCGATCTTGGCATGAGGGGAGACCTGCGCGCCGTCCGCGACGATGCTGTCTCGGACGACCGCGCCTTCGCCGATCGCGGAGCCCGCCCCGAGGATCGAGGAGGCGATGTCCGCCTTGTCGTCCACGCTCACGCCTTCGAGGAGGGTCGCGTTCGCGATCGTCGCCCGGCCGACGCGACACGACTTGCCGAGGACCACGTCGGGGCCCAACCGGCCTTCCACGAAGCAGCCCGCGCTCACGTACACGGGAGGCCGCAGGGTGCCTGCCGCGACATCGGAGTCCGGCGCGATCTTCGCGCGGCTCGCCGCCAGGAGGAG
This sequence comes from Methanobacteriota archaeon, assembly GCA_005878615.1. GTDB lineage: Archaea > Thermoplasmatota > Thermoplasmata > RBG-16-68-12 > RBG-16-68-12 > RBG-16-68-12. Next base: position 4,298 of record VBLT01000006.1, on the reverse strand, counting down.
GCGCTGCGCGTTCAGGTAGTTCGACAACGTGCCGGCGTCGGACCACCATCCGTCGAAGCGGTACGGCGTGAGGCCTTCCTTAATCAACCGCGGGAAGACCTCCCGCTCGAGCGAGACCGGATGGCCCGCCTCGATGAAATCGAACACGCGAGGCTCGAACACATACCGGCCCGCGTTCACCAGGTGGCTCGCGATCTCTCCCTTCCCCGGCTTTTCGACGAACCGGACGATGCGATCCTTGGCGATCTCGACCGCCCCGAACGCGCTCGGATCGTCGACCGGCCAGACGGCGATGGTCCCGATGCCGCGGCCCTTCCGGTGGGCACGGACGAGCCCATCAAAATCGACGGTGTCGACGATGTCGCCGTTGAACACGGCGAAGGGGCCGTGGATGTGGCGTTCTAAGTTCTTCAGCGCCCCGCCGGTCCCGAGCGGGACCGGCTCGTCGACGACTCGGATCTCCCGATGGAAGTCGCGGTCCCGAAAGAAGTCGCGGACCTGATCGAACCGGTAGTTGACGGCGATGAGCACTTCCTCGCACGAGGCGGGGAGGGAGTCGAGCAGGTGGACGACCATCGGCCGATCGACGAGCGGGATCAGGGCCTTCGGCCGAGTCAAGGTGAGGGGGCGGAGCCGACGGCCGAGGCCCCCGGCGATGATCACGAGCTGCATCCGCCCTCTGAAGAGGGGCCGCGAATATCTATTTTCTGTCCGGGCGCCTCACTTCGGGACGATCGTGACGACGTTGTTCCCTCGAAGGACGACGGTGCCCACGCGTCGCACGTTGTCCTCGCGCGTCTCCTCCGTGTCCTCGAGGACCATGTTCATGTAATCGTCATAGCCGACGAGCTTTCCCTCGAGGATGCGATTGTCCTTGAGCAGGAGTTGCACGCGCTTATTGATGGATTTTTCTAGGACATTAAGAGGCATCACCATGAGAAGGACATTCCCCCCTTCCGCGGCCGCCATAATTCCTGTTTGCACTTAAGACTTTTCGTCCTCCCATCGGAGATTCTCACGGCCGCACCGGGAGCCGCGAACGTATTTATCGCCGTGCAACCCATGCGGCGTCGATGGAACGGAAGAAGGTCGGCGAGGTCTTCCACTTCTTCGGCCACATCGGGGTCGCGGCGATCCGGCTCACGGACGGCTCGCTCGCGATCGGCGACACGGTCCAGATCCAAGGTCCGACGACGAACGTCGAGCAGACCGTGGACTCGCTGCAGATCGAACACGCGACGGTCTCGACCGCAGGCGCGGGCCAGGAAGTCGGCATGAAGGTGCGCGACCGCGTACGAGAGAAGGACTTCGTCTACAAGCTCGTGCCGTCGACCGAACCGGCGCCGCCGAAGGCGACCCGGAAGGCCCCCGCCAGGAAAACGCCCGCGAAGAAAGCCCCCGCGAAGAAAGCCCCCGCGAAGAAGCCGAAGCGGACAACCAAGAAGGCGAGAGGCAAAAAGGCGAGGGTCAAGAAATCCAAGCCGGCTAGAAAAGCCACCCGCGCAACGCGTAGTAAAGCGCGCCGAGGCTCCCGAAAATCGCGACGCCGTTCAAGATGAGATCCAGCAGCGCCTCCGCGGCGGGGCCCTTGAATCCCGCGTCCATGAGCATGAACTTGAGGCGGTGCGTCCCATGGAACAGGGATCCGCCGATCAGGACGAAGAAGAACAGGCGGACGAGCGGCTCCTTCCAGTGAGCGAGGAAGGTCGCATAGGCGGCCGGATCGCCAGGCCACAGGTGGAACGGGGCCGCGAAGAAAATCAGGAAGAGCATCACCGGCAGCAGGAACGCGGTGATGAAGCCGCCGACGGAGAAGAGGCTCCAGAATACCGGCTCGAGGAGGACCTCGTCCGGTGCCGCGACGTCCGCATGCACGGTCTGACGGCCGGGATTCCACGCGAGCGATTCCCGGGTCGGGCCGATTCCTTCGGCGATCTCACATCCCTCCGAAAATCAGGTACACGACCGCGCCGGACACGCCGATCCACAGGAGGACGTTGATCCCGAACACGACCTTCCAAGGGAGCGGCTGCCGCGTGAACTGGATCGGTTGCGCCTTCCCGATCAGCATGAACCACGTGAGCGCGTGCCATAGGACGAGGGCGAACAGGACGACGTTCAGGTAGAGCACCGGAGGGGTCCTCAGGAGATTCAGGAAGGCCGCGTAGGCGGATTCCCCGTCCCTCAGCTGGATCAGCATGTTGAGCAGGATCAGGCCGTAGAGCGCGCAGACCACGCCGCCGGCCTCCCGCAGCTGGAAGGCGAGGTACCGGGGGTTCCGGAGCCACCAACCGCGCCGGCGCCTCGCGGGATACTCGTGGACCGTCATCGGCTCACCGCGAAGCGGACCCCGGCATCAGGAGCCGGCGCATGTGGCGCGTCGTCGCGAGGAACTTGAGCGTCTGGATCGCCGCGGCGGGATCGACCTCCTTCGGGCAGACGACGGAACATTCCCCGACGAATGTGCACTCCCAGATCCCGGTCTTCGTGTTCAACCGGGCGAGACGCTCGGCCCCGCCTTCGTCGCGGGTGTCGCGGATGTACCGCAGCGCGAGGGCCGAGGCCGCGGGCCCCACGAATTCCGGGCTCGCCCCGAAGACGGGACAGGCGGCGTAGCAGAGCATGCAGTTGATGCACAGGCTCTGCTGCCGGTAGGCGTCCACATCCTCCGGGTATTGGATGTACTCCTTCGACAGGTCGCCCCAGTCCTTTCGCACGATGTACGGTCGGACCGAGGCCAGTTTGTCCAGGAAATCGTCGAAGTCGACGACGAGGTCCTTGAGGATCGGGAAGTTCGAGAGCGGTTCGACGGTGACCGCGCCCTTGCGCATGTCGCGGATGTACGTGCCGCACGTGAGCCGCGGACGACCGTTCACGTCCGCGCCGCAGGACCCGCAGATCCCCATCCGACAGGACCACCGGAAGGTCAGGGTCGGATCGAGATGGTCCTTGATGTAATTCAGTCCGTCCAAGACGACCATGTCGCTGCGGTACGGGATCCGGTATTCCTGGAACGTCGGCCGCCCGCCGCTCTCCGGCCGGTACCGGCTCACCCGGAAGACGACCTCCGAATCCGGCATCAGTACTTCCTCTCCGCGGGCTGCCACTTCGTGATCTTCACCGGCAAGTAATCGATCCGAGGCGCCCCGTCCGTCCGGAAGGCGAGGGTGTGCTTCAGGAAGTTCGCGTCGTCCCTCTGCGGAAAGTCGGTCCGGCTGTGGGCGCCCCGCGACTCATGCCGGTTCCGCGCGCTGTGCGCGATCGTCGCGGCGACGTCGAGCATGAAGTCCAACTCGAGGACCGCCGTGAGCTCCGTGTTGAAGACCCGGTCCTTGTCCGCCAGCCCGACCGCGCCGAAGCGGTCCCGCAACTTCGCGAGCATGCCGCAGGCGTCCGCCAGGGCGGATTCCTCCCGGAAAATGCCGACGTCCCGCTCCATCAGCTGCTGCATCTCGACCCGGATCCCGGCGACGGTCTCCTTGCCGCGCTCGCGGCCGAGCAGCCCATCGAAGACCCGGGCCTCTTCCTTCCGGAGGGCCTCCCGGGCCGTCGCGCCCCGCGGGTAGCTCGGCCTCTTCTTCGCGAACTCCGCCGCGGCGAGTCCGCAGGCGGCGCCGAAGACGAGGCATTCGCTCAAGCTGTTCGATCCGAGCCGGTTCGCCCCGTTGATGGAGACGCAGGCCGTCTCGCCAACCGCGTAGAGGCCGGGGAGCGTCGTCTCGCCCTTCAGGCCCGTCGACACGCCGCCCATGATGTAGTGCTGCCCCGGGCGGACCGGGATCAATTCGTGGACCGGATCGAGGCCCATGTACTTCTCCGCGAGCTCGCGGACCATCGGGATCCGCTCGTTGATCCGCTTCTCGCCGAGGTGCCGCAGGTCCAGGCCGAGGTACGGCCCATACGTTCCCTCGAACGCACGTCCCGCCTTGATCTCCTGGATCATCGCCCGCGACAAGATGTCCCGCGGACCGAGCTCCATCTTGCCGGGCAGGTAGCGCTGCATGTAGCGCTCCCCCTCCTTGTTCACGAGGACGCCGCCTTCGCCGCGGGCCGCCTCCGTGATCAGGATGCCAGTCCCCGGGAGGCAGGTCGGATGGAACTGGACCATCTCCATGTCCTTCAAGGCCACCCCCGCCCGGTAGGCGAGGGCCATGCCGTCGCCGGTCTTGATGAAGCCGTTCGTCGTGAACTCGTAGACGCGGCCGCATCCCCCGGTCGCGAGGATCGTCGCCTTCCCCTGGAGCGCGGCCATCGTCCCCGCGCGGAGATTCATCGCGACGACCCCGGTGCACGCGCCG
>VBLT01000005.1 GCA_005878615.1 Methanobacteriota archaeon | reverse complement strand
GCTCCCAGTGGTCGTCGTCCCAGTAGACGTAGCCGCGGAAGTCCAAGGAGACGGTCCCATTCGATCGATAGTCCAAGATTTTGACCGTGTCGCACGACCGGACGGCCGGCCCGCAGAGGCCTTTCGCCTGCCAGTCCTGATCGAATTCGATGTGGATCTGCCCGGTCGTCGTCCCCATCAGCAGGATATCGCCCACATTGTCACAGAAGACCTGGTTGTTCGGATAGGGGGCGCCGCCGTTGACGTACTTGAAGTGATCCGAGCAATCGTAAAGGGCCAAGGTGTAGGTCCGCAGGTAGACGCCGTGCACCGCCACGAGGGTGGGGACGACTTCTCCGTTCGTGTTCCGGACAAAGCAGGGCGGAGAGAGCGCCCGTTTATGCGGAATCCCGCCGGTGGACGGTCCCGTTCGGTAGCGGCTCCCGTTGAGCGATTGCGCCGGGTACGGCGGGCCCAGGATGTCCGTGAAAACCTCCATGACCGGAGTGCAGGGGCCCTCCTGGGGATTCATGATCGCAATCACGAAGCTGACCAGATCGGTCCAGTAGAATCCGATGAGGACCAACGCGATGACGACGAGGACCGCCGCCACCGGACGCCAGCCACTCCGCGGGGGGCTCGAAACGCCCAAGGCCTCCAGTCGCTGGTTCGTGTACGAAGTGTGTCGCGAGGTCGCCCGCGGCACACGGCGGTCAACGTTCCTCGAGTCCGGTGGGTGGGGTGGCCGCATGGACCGGGATTTGTGAAATCGACAGACCGCTAATAGCTTGCCGTCCGTCCGAAGGCCCTTCTCAGGAACGAGAGGACAAAGGTCTAATAGCGACAGCAGGTAGCCGCCGGGAGAGAGGATGCCGAGGGCGCCGACCGGCCGAGACTTCTACGTCGCGACACCCGAGGAAATTCGAGACGGCCGGACCACGGACGTGTACTTCCTCCGCACGCTCGACATCCTGAAAAAGGCCGGGAAGGACCGGACTCGCGTCGTCGCGGAGGTGACCGCGGGGACCCTTCCGAACGGGTGGCCGTGGGGCATCTTGTGCGGCGTCGAGGAGGCGGTGCACCTCCTCGCGGGGAAGGCCGTGAGCCTCTGGTCCCTCCCGGAAGGAAGCCTCTTTCCCGCGAGGACCGCGCGCGGCATCCCGGTGCCGGTCATGATCCTCGAAGGGGCCTACGGGGACTGGGCGGTCTACGAGACGCCGGTCCTCGGCCTGATCTGCCAGGCGAGCGGCATCGCGACGAAAGCCTCGCGGATCCGGAAGCTCGCCGCCGGCAAGCAACTCCTCTCGTTCGGCGTGCGCCGAATGCATCCGGGGATCGCCCCGCTGATCGAGCGGTCCGCCTACGTCGCCGGGGCGGACGCGATCACCACGCCGCTCGGCGCCGAGCTGTTCGGCGCACCCGCGGTGGGGACGATGCCCCACGCCCTCGTGATCGTCATGGGCGGACCGCGCGAGGCCTTCGCGGCGGTCCACAAGTTCCTCGAGGAGAAGGTCCCGCGGATCGCCCTGGTCGATACGTACTACGACGAGAAGACGGAGGCTCTCCTGGCCGTCGAAGCGATCCCGGACCTCACGGGGGTGCGACTCGACACGCCGGCCTCCCGCCGCGGCAACTTCCCCGCGATCGTGCGGGAGGTCCGCTGGGAACTGGACCTTCGCGGCCACAAGGACGTGCAGATTTTCGTGTCCGGTTCCGTCGACGAGAAGACGATCCCGGCGCTCGTCGACGCGGGCGTCGACGGATTCGGCGTCGGCACGAGCCTGAGCAACGCGCCGACGATCGACTTCGCGATGGACATCGTGGAGGTCGAGGGCAAGCCGGCGGCCAAGCGGGGCAAGTTCGGCGGCCGCAAGGATCTGCAGCGCTGCCCGAAGGACGGGACCTACGAGGTCGGGGCGCGGACTTGTGCGGTGTGCGGCTCGAAGACGGCCCTCGCCTACGTCCGGTATCTGGACAACGGTCGGGCCTCGACGCCGCTCCCGTCGCTCGCGGACATCCGGCGGCGGACGGCCGAAGAAATCTCCCGTGCGGCCCTCGAAATCTGACCGAGCCTTTTATCGAACCGCACCGGTTTGTCGGCGCGACGATGGACCGTTCGAAAGCCTCCGTCCGCGCTACGTACGACCGGATCGCGGCGTCCTACGCCGCGGCGCGGGAGCGACCGTGGGACGAGGTGCTGGACTTCATCACGGATCTCCCCGCGGGCAGCCAGGTGCTCGACGTCGGATGCGGCCACGGACGTCACGCGAGGCCGCTCGCCTTGACCGGCCAGAGCGTCGTGGGCATCGACGTCTCCCGGAAGCTCCTCTCGATCGGGAAGAAGGCGACGTCCTCATCTCAGGACTTCCGCTCGATCGAGTGGGTCGGCGCCGATGCGACGGCCCTCCCTTTTCCCGATGCGACCTTCGATGCTGCGTTGAGCATCGCGGTCCTCCATCACCTGCCGTCGCGCGCGGACCGCCTCCTGGCCGTGACCGAGATGCGACGCGTCCTCCGTCCGGGCGCCAAGGCATTCCTCAGCGTGTGGTCCGTGGACGATCCCTACCTGGAAGGCGTCCTCGGGGGACGACCGAAGAAGCCGGACGTCGAGATTCCATGGCGGCTCCCGGACGGGACGACCGTCCCGCGGCCGTATCATCTCTTCAAGGACGACGAACTGGAGCGATTAATTATCGAATCCGGGCTTGAGGGGGAAAGCTTCTTCCGCGGGGCGGGGAACCGATTCGCATTGGCGAGAGCGAATGGCTGACCTCCTCGGGACCCTCCAAGGCTACCTGTCCACCATCCTTGGGAATCCCGTGTACCTCTTGCTCGCGATCGGCGTCCTCTCGTTGCTCATGCTAATCGCCGTCCTGCACCGCATTCACAAGATCCACAACGAAGAAATCTTCGTGCACCAGGCTTGGGGCGCGAACTACAAGGGCCGCTAGGACGCGAAACCCTCATATCCGCACGGTCGCATCGAGGCAGTCCGGTTGGGACTCCGCTGACGAACATCCCCGAGGGTTTGCGCTACACGAAGGACCACGAGTGGGCCAAGCTCGAGGGAAAGAGGGTCCGCGTCGGCATCACGGATCACGCGCAGACCGAACTGACGGATGTCGTCTACGTCGAGCTGCCAGCGGTCGGGAAGTCCGTCAAGCACGGGGAGCCGATCGGCACCGTCGAATCGGTGAAGGCCGTCAGCGAGATTTTCGCGCCAGCCTCGGGCACAGTGGTCGAGGTGAACAAGACGCTCGTGAATCAGCCGGAGCTCGTGAACAAGGATCCGTACGGCTCGGGATGGATGGTCGTCCTGGAGGCGTCCGATCCTAAGGAAGTCAGCTCCCTGATGGATCCCGCCGCCTACCGGCACCACATCGGCGAGTGAGCTTCCGGTGCGGGCCAAAGCTTCGGTCCGTCTCGACCGACGCCCCGGGAAGACTTGATAGGCTGTCGCACCATGAACCTCCGCGGGAGGAAGGTTCGTGGCGAGTCCGGGGAGCGGTCGTGGTGTGACGGTTGTGAGAAGCCATCCAGACTTGTCGGATCCCTCCACGCGCCTCCTGATGCCGACGACCGAACAAGGCCCCTTCCCGCCCTTCGACCGATTCGCGGACACCGTGGCGAACGCTCGTGTCCAGCGGGGACTCCACGAGCATCTCGCGGAGGAGGTCGTGGCCTACGTCCTCGATGGTCAGGTCCATCACGAGGACGGGGCGGGGGAGCACACGGTCTTGCGTCCCGGCTCGGTCCTCCTGGTCACCGCCCACGAGCAGATCCGCCATGAACTCACGATGCAGCCGTCGCAGGAAGGCCGAGCGGCGCGGTGGCTGTCGATCGTCCTCCGCCTGCCCTGGCACACCCAGGCGCCGGTGACTTCCGTCCAGATCAAGGATGCGGGAGACGCGATCCCGCTGACCACGACCGTCGTCGAGCGCCCCATCGTCGGGAGCCGGGCGCGTGCGGACTCGGCCCTCGGACTGGAATGCACTGATTTCGAGTTCACGGGAGAGGCTGAGACCGCGATCCCGCTCGGTCGGGGACATCGAGGGGTCGCGTACGTCCTCCAGGGGCATGGACGGATCGAGAAGGAGCCGGTCGAGGCGGGGATGGGCGCAGTGTTCGAGAACCTCGGGCGCCTCGCCGTCCACGGGGCTCCGGGATTCCGTTTGTTCCTGGCCTCGGTCCCGCGAACGGACAGCGAGGAGTCGTATCCCGAAGGCGAGCGTTTCCAGGGAGCTCGGTATCCGGGCGGGAAGAGCCGTTAGGATTGTCCGAGACTCGCATCGGTCACTCGCGACCCGCAATGCGAGGCGGAGTCCGATCAGACTCCTCAGGCCGAGAATTCGAGACGCCCGCCTTGTTCCACGCGCCACTTGCAGAAGCGTACAGAGCGTCGTGTAGCGGGAACTGGAGGCGGATGTTCTCGTCGTCGTCCTTCGCGACCTGTCGGAACCCAAGGGCCGCGGCCTCGAGGCCCGCACCTTCGGGACGAGGATGCGGGACCTTACCGGCATCGGCGGTCCTTACGATCTCGGCCAGGTCGAGTAGGGTCGGGTCTTTCAGTCCGTATTTCTTGATGATCGCGTCAAAGCTGACGCGTTCCTCGCCATTCTATCGGTAGGGGGTCAGCTCGGCGCCCGCCGCATCGTAGGGAATGGCGTCCTCGCGTTTCGCGACCTCGTTCACCTGGTCGGTCGGCACGTAGAGGAACGCTACGTTAGGATCAACGAAATGCGTGATCAACCATGGACATGCGATCCGATACACTTTCGCCTTCTCCCGCGTCACCCATTTCATGCAAGCCCTCCAATAGGAGAATCTCTAGGCAGGTAAAGTATCCTGCGTCCGAGGGAGTACCCTGAAGGTGTCGGAGTCCCCGAGTCTCCGAGGGTGGATCAATCGCGACGGACGACTCATGCTCCTCGAGAAGGCGGTCCGTACCATCCCGTACGGGTTTCTCGGAGTCATCTACGGCGTCTACATGGCTCAGCTGGGATTGTCCCCGTTCTTCATCGGAATCGTGTTGACGCTGACCGTCCTCAGCAGCGCGGTCTACACGTTCGTCATCAGCTTCCTCGCGGACCGAATTGGTCGGAGGAAGACGCTGATCTTCTTCGCCCTCACCGACGCGGTCGCGGGAGGCCTGCTCCTTACCTCGACCGGCTGGTGGGCTCCCGCGCTCGCGGGCATCGTCGGTAACATGACCGTCGGGGCGGGAGAGGTCGGCCCCTTTCTCTCCCTGGAGCAAGCCATGCTTCCCCAGACGTCGCGATCCGACCGAAGAACCCTGGCGTTCAGCGCCTACAACCTCATCGGATACGGTGCCTCGTCCGCCGGGGCACTCCTGGCGGGCCTTCCGAGGTACATCGGATATCCGCCGCTGTTCCTGGGCTATCTGGTCTCCGGCCTTCTCGGGGCCTTCCTTTATTTCTCCCTGTCCGATAGGGTGGAGTCGGATCCGAGGAGCGCCGCGCGGAGCTCCGTGCTTTCGAGTTCCGGTCGCCGAACCGTGTTCAAATTGTCATCCCTGTTCGCGGTGGACTCGTTCGGCGGCGGGTTCATCGGACAGAGCATCCTCTCGTACTACTTCTATCTCCGATTCGGACTCGATCTGGCAACGCTGGGGATCATCTTCTTCGCAGCGCAAGTTGTCACCGCCTCTTCCTTTCTGGTTTCGGAACGGATTGCACGGAGGATCGGGCTCCTTAGGACGATGGTCTTCACCCACATCCCTTCGAACCTATTACTGATCGCCGTGGCACTGGCTCCGACCCCATTGCTCGCGGTCTCGCTCTTATTAGGCCGCCAGTCTCTCTCTCAGATGGATGTGCCCGCGCGACAATCGTACATCATGGCGATCGTAAGCGAAGCCGACCGAACGGCGGCCGCCGGATTCACGAACACGACCCGGACGATCGCATCGTCCGTTGGGCCGGCGCTTGCGGGCTACGCTCTGGCAAATTTCTGGATTGGGACACCCCTGGCCCTCGCGGGGTCTCTCAAGTTGGCATACGATTTTCTGATTTACAAAGTGTTTCGGAACGTACGGCCCCCGGAGGAAAACGCATCGCACGGACGATGATTCCTGTTGCAGATCTCGGATGCGCGAGTCTCACGTCGGTGGCACGGTTAGGCTCATCAGGGAGAGGGTTCCTTCCGGGCTGCCCGCGTAGGCTAGTTTGGACGAGACTTCCAGGCTTCGGACCTGGGGACTGGGGTTCGAATCCCCACGCGGGCGCTTTCCCTCTCGCTGCATCTCTTGCTTGAGATCACACGAGGTCCCGGAGCGCGCGGCGAACATTTCGGAGGCCCCTACGGAGTTCGTTCACATTTCCGCCGAGGCCGAGCCGGAAGTGATCGCTCAGTCCGAAGAATCGTCCTTCGGCGATGACGGTCTTATACTTGCGGACCAGGCGTTGCGTGAGTTTGGTCACGTTCACATCGGAATGCGGGAACATGACGGTCCCCGACGTAGGGATCTCTCCATGCAGGGAAGGCATCCGATCGAGGGCGTCCTCCACAAGTTTTCGATTCCCATCCAGGATTCGCTTCGCCCGACGGCGAAAGAAGTCCCATCGCCGGAGGGCCCAGGTCGCGAGTTCCTGGGAGACGGAGGAGCCGCAGATCGTCGTGTAGTCCTTCACGGCCTTGCACCGTTCGATGAGTTGCGGATGCGCGACGATCCAACCGACTCGAAGGCCGCCGAGGCCGCCCAACTTGGTGACGGTTGAAAGGGCGATCATCCTCGGACCGAACTCGGCGACGCTGGGCGGGGTGCGACGGAAGGCCAGCTCCCGGAACGTTTCATCGACGAGGACGTAACCGTTGCACTCCTCGGCTATGTCGGCCAATTCCCGCATCTCGCTCCGTCCGATCGCGGAGGACGTCGGGTTGTTTAGGTTCGCGAAGACGAGGAGCTTCGCCTTCCCGCCCGCCGCCTTTCGAATTCGATCGAGGTCGAGAGACCATCCGCTCTTGCAATCTCGGCCGACTGGAATCACGTCGCCGCCCAGGCCCGCTGCGCAGTCGCGGAGCGGCGAGTAGATCGGCGAGTCGACCACTACACGATCCTTCGGCCGCACGAGCGCGGCATTCGCGAGAAAGTTCGCCTCCGTGGCCCCGCTCGTCACAAGGATTCGTTCGATCCCCACGCGGGTTCGTCGTGCGATCAATCGCCGCAGCTGCGGAGGCCCTCGTTCATCGGTCCAATTGAGATCGAGATTTCTCGGCAGGGCCTTGTGGAACTCCCCGAGCGTGAAGCCTTGGATGTTGGAGTAGGAGATGTTCAGGGGGACGTCGTGGACCCCTTCGTAGAAGCGCAGATGATCGAACGGAGGGAACTCCATGGGGCGGCGATGGCCCGGACGGAAATCAAGTTATGGCTCTTTTCATCTGCGAATGAAAATAAAAAAGAGGCGGACCGCGATTAAAGCGGCCCGCAGGTGTAGGGGTGGTGGGGGATCCCGAGGGCGTCCGGCCGTTCGGCCCAGAGCTTGAAGCTGAAGCTCCCGCGGGATTGCGGGTGAATCTCCACGAGGAAGCCGTCTTGCGAGGGTCCACCGAAGGCGACGAACCGCTCGGAGAAGACCGTCGTCAAGGTCCAGTCCGCGAGGTTCGAACTCGCGGGGTTCGACGAAACGACCATCCCGTAGTAGTTCAGCGTTTTCAGGAGGGACGAACCCGAATTCCGGACGCCGAGCGAGGCGTTCAGTCCGGGTTCGACGAGGGACTCGTATCCCGCCGGATCGCGTTCTTGGACCTCATGGAGGACGGTCGACCAATACTCGGCAGATCCGATCGAGCCCGACACGGTCGCGATGCTCGTCCCCGCCGCGAAGGAGATTCCCTTCGGGGCCAGGAGCGGCCCGTGCCAGCCGATGTAGTAGATCAGCCGGGTCCCGGAGACGACCTCTTCCGCGCCGCAGCCGGCGTAGACCGTCACCTCGTCCGGGATCGTGTTGTTCGGGTTGCGGACCTCCATCCGGAGGATGGCCGGGACGGGGCGGTTCGCGTTATTCGTCATGGCCGCGACGACGCGGATCACGTCGCCAGGCGCGACGGAATCCGGGATCCCGTCGACCGTCAACGCGACCGCGAATCCGGTCACCTGCACGTCCTTCGTCACCGTGTTGCTCAAGGTGGGCGTCAGGATGCCCACCGCGCTCGCCGCGAGCAGGACTGCCACGAAGAAGGCCGCCCGCGGTCCCAATTTGATTCCATCTCGCATCGATCACACCTCTCCCGCCCCACCGGGACGGGCCTTCCGAGCAGGGCCTCATCGACGGGATAAGGAGGGATCGTGCATGCATCGTGCACGTAGGCGGGCCGTGCGACGGGTCCGTCGGGCAACAGATTAATATCGCGTCATCTTCTTGATAGCAGTCGCGGAGGTCCCTGCGTTGACGGAGGTCGTTCTGGCCGGCGCGGTGCGCACTCCGGTCGGCAAGTACGGTCGCGCCTTCCGGAACGTCGAGGCGGTGAAGCTCGGGAGCCTCGTTGTCGCGGAAGCTGTGAACCGGGCGGGCTTGGTCCCGGCCGACATCGAGGAGGTCCTCATGGGCAACGTGATCGCCGCGGGCCTCGGCCAGAATCCCGCCCGTCAGGCCGCCCTCTTCGGCGGGCTCCCCGACCGCGTCGGCGCGGTGACCGTGAACAAGGTCTGCGGGTCCGGCCTGCAGACGGTGATGTTCGCCTCCGACATGATCAAGGCCGGCTCCGGCGAGGTCCTCCTGGCGGGCGGCATGGAGTCGATGAGCCGCGCGCCTTATCTGGTCAAAGAAGCCCGCTGGGGCATCGGCATCAACAACGTGCCCTTCGTCGACGCGATGGTGAACGACGGCCTGTGGGATGCGTACAATCAGTACCACATGGGCATCACGGGCGAGATCGTCGCGGAGAAATTCCGCGTGACGCGCGAGGAGATGGACCGCTTCGCGCTCGAGAGCCAGCGCCGGGCGGCGGCCGCGACGCAAGAAGGTCGGTTCAAGAAACAGATCCTCGCGGTCGATGTGCCCGGGGCCGCGCGCGTCGAGGTCGATGAGGGGATCCGGACCGACACGTCCCTGGAGAAACTCGCGAAGCTACCGCCCGTGTTCCGCGAGGGAGGCCAGGTGACGGCGGGGAACGCCTCCCAACTCAGCGATGGAGCCGCTGCGATGGTGGTGCTGTCGGAGGAGGCTGCGGAGCGGCATGGCGTGACGCCCCTCGCCCGCGTGGTCGACTACAACACGGTCGGCGTGAAACCCGAACTCGTCATGGAGGCGCCGATCGCGGGCGTGCGAAAGCTCCTGAAGAAGACGGGCCTATCGATCGACGACATCGATCTCTTCGAGCACAATGAGGCCTATGCCGCGGCGAGCGTCACGGTGATGCGAGAGCTCGGGATCCCGCATGACAAGTTCAACGTGAACGGCGGGGCGGTCGCCCTCGGTCACCCGATCGGCTGCAGCGGGGCTCGCGTGCTCACGACCCTGATCTACGGCATGAAGGACCGCGGCGCGAAGCGGGGCCTGGCCACCCTCTGCCTCGGCGGCGGCAACGCCGTCTCGATGATTATCGAGCGGCCCTGAGCGTGCAAGATTGGCTGCGGCTCCGAAGCGAATTGATACTCAAGAATGAGAAGCGGACCGAGCAAGCGGCCGGTTGTGTCGGAAGGTATTTGCCGCGCTCCCCCTCGTACGCCCCCATGGCCGGTATGAAGAGAATTTCGGCTGGTGGTCGCGCGTTGCTCGTTGCGGGCGCTCTGCTGGTCTTCTACAGCCTGTTCTATGCTCCCTGGTTCGTGGTGTCCGGGACCCGAACGGACCTTCCCCCCGGAACCTACAACGGGATGGGGAGCACAGGGCTCATGAACACCCTGATGGGCGGACCTTGGGCCTGGTTTGCGTTCGTCTGGCTCGTGATCTCGGCGATCATGGGCCTGGCGATCGCGGCCGTGGGCCGCAGAACGCGACGCCTCGGGGCGTTGGATGTCCTCGTCCTCCTCGTGTACGCATTCTACCTCGTCGTCGCCCCGAATTACCTGAACCTGCCGGGACCAACGGGCACTGCATCCGGTGCATTCGCCTATGGATTCCTGGCCGCTGTGCTAGGCTCGGTCTTCATCGAGGCCGGCGCCCGACTGCCGCACGTGGTCCGTACGCACTATGAGGTGCCGACGGCAGCCGAATGGGAAGACCCTGTAGACCAATGATCCAGGGGCTTCGACCACCGCTGGTCTCGCGTGCAGCCGATCCCTGCGGCGTTCCGGTTCTGATTGGCAGCCCCTTGTGGCATGGAGTGAATTCCAACCCCGCAAACTCTTTTAGCACCCCCTCCTATGCCCCGTGATTTCCGTCCACCCGCGGGGAAGAGGCTTGTTACATAAGGTCCGCAACGCTGCCACCAAAGACCAGGTCCTCGGGCTCATGGAGCCCCTCATCCGGGACTGGTTCCAGTCGAAGTTCAAGGACCTCACGGAGCCGCAGGCCTACGCCGTCCCCCTAATCCACGAGCGGAAGAGCGTCCTCGTATCGTCGCCCACGGGGAGCGGGAAGACCCTCACGGCCTTCCTCTCGATCATCAACGAGCTGTACGCGAAGCAGCTCCGCGGCGAACTGGAGGACCGGATCTATTGCCTGTATGTCTCCCCGCTGAAGGCCCTCGCGAACGACATCAACCGCAACCTCGAGGAGCCGCTGCAAGAGCTCACGGCCCTGGCGCAGAGCGAGGGGAAGCCGGAGCCTCAGATCCGCGTGGGCGTGCGGTCCGGGGACACGTCGGCCCAGGAACGACAGAGGCAGGTCCGACGGCCGCCGCATATCTTCATCACGACGCCGGAGAGCATCGCGATCATACTTAGCACCCCGAAGTTCCGCGAGCACTTTGCGAACGTCGAGTGGGTCATCCTCGACGAGATCCACGAGGTCTGCTCGTCGAAGCGCGGATCCCTCCTGTCGATCTGCCTCGAGCGTCTGCGGGAGCAGACGGGTCAGGACTTCGTCCGCATCGGGCTGAGCGCCACGATCGCGCCGATCGAGGAGGAGGCGAAGTTCCTCGCCGGCTTCTCGAATGGCAAGGTCCGCGACATGCACATCGTCGAGGTCGACACCCGCAAGTCCCTCGATCTCGCGGTCCTGTGTCCGGTCCGGGACATCACGGCCGTCCCGATGGAGGTCGCGAACGCACGGATG
>VBLT01000115.1 GCA_005878615.1 Methanobacteriota archaeon | reverse complement strand
CGGACGAAATCGGTCACGTCGTCGTAGAGGCGTCGCTCGGCCGGACTCAATCGGACGGGGAGGCTGTGCACGCGGCGGGGAGGCAAGGTAAACGCGATCCCCCGTCGGTGGCGGATCATGACGTCGCGCAGGCGATCCCGCAGCTCGGACACGTTCGCGGGGACCCTGCGATCCCGGCTCCCGACATATCGGTCGATGAAGCCTTCGTAGGTCCGGAGGGCTCCCGGTTTCAGAAGGCTGACGAGGTTGAACAACTCCTCCATGTCGTTCTGGACTGGAGTTGCGGTCAGCAGGAGCATATATTTTTTCGAGAGACCTGCGACGAACCGCCAGTTCACGCTGAGGCGGTTCTTCAGCCGATGGGCCTCGTCCACGATGACGAGATCCCACGGTCGCGATTGGGCGGCCGACCGATGAGGACCGCGCTTGGCCAGGTCGATGGACGCGATCAGGTAGGGTCGGTCCTCCCAGTCGCCGAGGGATCGCAGAACCGCGAATGGCAGGTCGAATTTGGATTCCATCTCCTCGCGCCATTGTCCCGTCAGTGAGGCCGGCGTCAAGATGAGCGCCCGCCGCACCAGGCCTCGGATCGCATATTCCTTCAGGACGAGACCCGCCTCGATCGTCTTCCCGAGGCCGACTTCGTCGGCGAGGATCGCTCGGCCTCGCATCTCCTGCAGGACGCGGAGGCACGTCCGCTCCTGGTGCGGATACCGGGCGACGCCGCGGAGGGACGGCCAGGCAAGGAGCCGGTCGAATCCGTGGACGAGGGAAAGGCGATGCGCCTCGCAATTCAGATGCCACGCACGCGGTCCATCCCCCGGCGTGCGAAAGGCGCGGGCCAGCAGGTCCGCATCGGCTTCGTCGAACTGCAAGGAGAGGGACGCATCCGTGGAAGGATGGGGCTCCCTGACCGGGAGGGACATCGAGGGGGGATCCCTTCACCTGCAACCGCAGGCGGGGAACGAAACGGCCCCGACGATATTAATCGTTGCGGCGATCGATCATGCCGTCGAACGTGCCGGCAGGAACTTTGGAACGGTCGGGTCCTCCATCAACGGGCGATGGCAAAGCGTTCGCGGTCCGCCTCGATCACGGCCCCAACAAAGCTGAGCCCGACGCCGGCGATCCCAACGAGGACCCCGAATCCCGCGAAGCCCACAAACTGGGTCAAGATGACCCCGAAGAGCGACACCGAAACCCCGCATACGGCGACCGCCGTCCCGCGCCCCAATGCATTCCCCCTCCCCGGAACGAGGAGCCTGTTCATGTCCGTTTGCCCGCCGGCAGCGGTTTCCACCGGTTTGTTCGCGCAGGCCCTCGCAGGGGTCACGACTCTAAGTCTCGGGAGTAGGAGCCGCCTTCGGCTCTCGGGCGTTCGCTCGGCGTCCTCGGAGCATGGACGGGAGGATCGCGAGCGTGTTCAGCCCCGCGAGGGAGAGGTAGGTGGTCTTGAGGCCTTGGGCGAACAGGATCCGGTCGGCCTCCGAGATCCCGGTCCCTCCGGACCCGATGACCTGGGTCACGAGCGCATAGGGGACCGTGAAGGTCGTGATCAGGATCGCCAAGTTCAGGCTGATCGTGTACCCGACGTTGAAGAACGTCGCTCGAAAGCCGGACGCGATCCCGCGGCGCTCCGGGGGCACGGACCCCATGATCGAGCTGATGTTCGGCGACGCGAAGAACCCGAGGCCGGCGCCGAACAGGATCAGGTAAACGACGAACAAGGAATAGGGCGTGTTGGCGTCCGTCGTCGCGAACAACACGAGCGAAAGGCTGATCGTCGCCAGGCCTGCCGTCGTGAAGGGCAGATGCCCGTATTTGTCGGAGAGTCGGCCGCTCAACGGGCCGGCCGCGAGGGTCGCGATGTCCATCGGGATGATCAGGAGGCCGGCTTCTAAGGGCGACTTGCGGAGGACGAGCTGGAAGTACAGGCTCACTAGGAGCAGGACGGCCCCGAAGGCCACCGCGTTCAGGAGCTGGGCTGCGACGCCCCCCGTGAACTCGCGGATGCGGAGGAGCTTCAGGTCGAGGAGCGGATGCTTCTGGCTCCGCTCGACGACGACGAACGCGACGAGCGCCAAGATGGAGACGACCAGCAGGACCGCTACCGTGGCCACTTCGGCGACGCCGTAGGCTGCGAGCGTGAGCGCGATTAGGAGGAAGAGGATGAATATGGTGAAGGCCGCGAAACCGCCCCAGTCAATCGGGGCTCCCCGCTCCAGCTTCGCGACTTCACGGAGACGGAAGCGGGCCCAGGCGGTGCCGAAGACGCCGATCGGCACGTTCACGTAGAACAGGGCCCGCCAGTCGAGGACGGAGAGGATGATCCCGCTGACCGTCAGCCCGGCCATCGATCCCATCCGGAACGCGACCTGGTTGATCCCCAGGGACAGGCCGAGCTCGTCGGCGGGGGTGGCATCGACGATCATCGCCGCGCTGTTCGTGAAGAGGATCGCGGAGCCGAGCCCCTGAATCGCCCGGAACGCGATGACCTGGGCGGGATTCACGGCGAGGCTCGTGAGGAGGGAACCGAACGTGAACACCCCGAACCCGCTCGTGTACAGCTTGACCCGACCGACGATGTCCGAGATTCGGCCGATGAGCAGGAGGGCGACGGTGCTCCCGAGGACGTAGGCCTGGGTGATCCAAATTGCCTGCTCCGCGTCCGCATGGAGGCTCGCGGCCACCTGGGGCAGCCCGACGATCACGATGCGAGAATCGAGGCCGGCCATCAGCACCCCGACCGTCGTCACGGTGAGGACCGTCCACTTGTATTTGATTCGAACCGCCTCCTGCGGATCGGCCGCACTCGCTGACCGGGGTCCGTTGGGTCGATGGTAGAGCGCGACGAAGCGGGACCGCTACGTCAAACTTGCGATTCTTCGCAGGTGATGGCCCGGGACGTCACGCCACGCTGACACTCTGGATCGGATGGTGTCGGGCAATGAGATCCCGCGAGACCCGCAGGTTCCGGCCTTCCTTGCCAATCGCCCGCCCCTTCTTCGTCGCCTCGACGGTCACGGTCGCGTGCACGACGTCCCCGCGGTGCTCGATCAGGACGCCCTTCACGTCGAAGTTCCGGAACACGTTCGCGACGAACCGATCCGGCTGATCCGAGTACTCGACGACGTGGATGTCCCGGTTCATGAGCCGCTTCAGCTTCGCGATGTTCTCGCCCTTCTTCCCGATCGCCTTGCCGATGTCCCCTTCCTTGACGACGAAGATCAGCTTGTCGCTGGCGTCCACGCAATCGATGACGGTCGTCCGGGTCAGGTCTTGGAAAAGCGCGACGTACTTGATCGTCTGCTCGTCAAAGACAATCTCGGCCATGGGGCTCAGGCGCTGAGGATGTTCGATTCTCCGGGGCTGAGGACCGCGACGGCGGACACGGAAAAGGGCACCCCACAGGCGGCGCCCAGGTCGACGTTCGTCCCCGGGAACCGCAAGGTCCGGATGTCCCCCAGGGTTTGGACCGCCGCGGGCGGGCAATTCGAAGCGAGGACGACGAGCTTGGCGCTCTTCGCCTTCGCCGCGCGACGGACCTCCCGGAGCCCGAACCGCACATCCCCGGTGTCGGTTGCGACGCGCAAGGCGCGGGAGACATCGATCACGGGGCGACCTCTTCGATCGGTTCCTCGGGCTCCGCCGCTTCCGCCGGAGCGGCCGCCGGCAATGGCGGAGTCGGCGCCGGCACGGGCACGGGCACGGGCTTCGGCTTCGGGACCGCGGACGGCTTCGGCAGTCCCGCGGGCGGCTGATAGATGAGGTTCACCGCGCCGGTCCCAAGGGTGACCGGCTGCCCCACGATGACGTTCTCGGCGACGCCATCCAGGTAGTCGACTTCGCCGGTGATCGCGGCCCGGAGGAGATGGTGCGCGGTGATCTCGAACGCGGCGCGGGCGAGGACGGAGGACTTGCGGCCCGAGATCCCATGTCGGCCGATCGCCTTCACGTCGCCGTCGTTCGTCATCATGTCCGACACGAGCATGATGTGCCGGATGTCGACCGTGAGCCCCTGTTCTTGCAGCGTGTTGTAGGCCTCGTTCACGATCGCGTTTCGCGCCGCCTCGATCCCGAGGACTTCGTAGATTTCCTGGATCGAATTCGTCGACGTCCGCGAGGCGTCCACGTACGGCAGCTCAAGGATCTTGGAGAGATTCGATCCCTCCGTGTAGATGACATATCCCTCGCCGCGCTTCTTGATGATGGCGCGGGAGATCCCATCGATCCCCTTGATCTTCATCGTGCGGACCTGTTCGACGAGACGCTGGAGCTTCTTGAACGACGGTTCGCCGGCCTCGACGACGAGGGCGCGGGCCCGCTTCTCCACGTTCCCGACCTGGCGCTTGACCTCTTGGACCTCGCCGTACTTCTTCATCTTCTCCTCGAGCTCGGGCCACGTGACCCCTCGGGATCGCATCCGGTGGTCGTCCGGATACGCGAGGACGCGCATGTTCACGAGGTCCGTCTCGATCGAGGCGATGTCCTCCAGGGAGGTCATCTCGATCTCGGTCGCGATCTTCCGCATCTTCTCGAGGTCCGAGTGGCCGGACTTGACGTACAGCTCCATGATCGGCGTCGAGGGGACGCGGCGCGCGTCGACGATCTCGATGAGCCGCGGGAGGCCCAGCGTGACGTTCATCTCGGCCACCCCCGCGTAGTGGAACGTCCGCATCGTCATTTGGGTCCCGGGTTCGCCGATCGATTGCGCGGACACGATTCCCGCGGATTCATTCGCGTCGATCGCATGGAGATCGAACTTCTCGCCGATCTTCGTGAGGACCTCGTGGAGGCGCTTCTTGCTGAGCTTCAGGCCATGGATCTTCTTCGCGAGCTCGCCGACGACGTACCGCGGGAGCCATCGGCCAATCTCCTTCAGACCGTCCATGATCTCCTGTTCGCCGCCGGTCAGAGGCGGCGCCTTGGTGGGGATCGTCAGGGGCGCCTCCGGCTCGGCCTCGGCCGCCTTCGAGGCCGGCCTGCGCCCCTTCGCCGCCGGTTTCGCCTTCTCCTTCTTCGGGGCGGGCTTCGCCTCGGCCGGCGCGGCCCCCAGCTTCTTGAGGACCTTCTCCGCCTCCTTCTTCGGGATGAACTTCGCGAGTCGATCGACCTTCGAGGCCGCGAGCTTCTCGAGGGTGAAGCCGGCGTCGGCCAGGATGACCGCGGTCTTCTTCGAAAGCCCCCGGTTGCGGAGCGCTTGGATCGTGGTGGCGCGCGCCATGCTCACTCCTCCGACGGAGGTTCTTCCTCTTCGACCTCGACCTCTTCCTCGGAGATCTCGACGTACATGTCCTTCTCCGTGAGCCCGTACGAGGCCATCTCTTGCTCCCGCAGCCGCTCCTTCCACGACGGCTCTTCGCCTAGGACGTCCTGGAGGATGTCGTCGATGTCGACCGCGCGGCCTTGCACGCTCCGAGACGGATCGACTCCGTCCTCACCGAACTTGAACTGGATGATCGTGTCCGCGGTGTTCCGGACGGTCCCGTCCTCCTTGACCTTGAGGTCTTCGAGCGCGTTGATCAACCGTCGCTGCATGTAGCCCGAGCGGGACGTCCGCACGGCGGTATCGACCAGGCCTTCCCGGCCGCCCATCGCGTGGAAGAAGTATTCCGTCGGATGGAGGCCGCTCTTGTACGACGACTTGACGAAGCCTTTCGCCTCCGCTCCGAGGTCTCCTTTCTTGAAGTGCGGGAGGGTGCGGTTCCAATATCCGCGGCTTAGCCGCTCCCCACGGACGGCCTGCTGGCCGATCGATCCCGCCATCTGGGAGAGGTTCAGCATCGAGCCGCGCGCCCCGGAGCGCGCCATGATCACCGCGCTGTTCTCGATCCCGAGGTGCTTGCCCGCGACCTGTCCCGCGAGGTCTCGCGCCCGGCCGAGGATCTTCATCGCCTCGACCTCGAGCGTCTCCTCGAGGGACCGACCCGGCATCTGTTCGAGCTCGCCTCGCTTGTACGATTCGACGAGGCCCTCGACCTTCTCGATGGCCGTCTTCAAGGAATCCGCGATCTGCTTCTTCGCCTCCTCCGGGATGTCCTCGTCGTCGATCCCGGTCGTGAAGCCGCGGATCATGATCGCGCCGATCGCCATCTTCGTCGCCTTGTCGATGAAGACCCGCGCCGCGTCCGGCCCGTAGTCCCGGGCGAGCTTGTCGACGATCTTCCCCTTGAACGCCCCGACCGCGTTCTCGTCGATCGTGCCGGACGCGACCACGCCGTCCTTGATCACGACGAGCGAATCCTCCTCCTTGAGCTCCTTGAGCCCGATGTCGCCCTTCGGAGCGATCGACGACTTGAACGTCATGCTCAGGTTCTTCGGCAGGATCGCGGAGAACAAGGCCTTCCCGGACCAGAACTCCTTGCCGCCCTTCTTGACGTCCGGCGGGGGAAGGTCCCGGATGTCGATCTTGCTGAGGATGAAGGTCACCTCCTCGCGGGTGAACTTGCTCTCCTTGTGCGTGAGGAGGAAGGCCCCCGTGATGTGGTCGTGGATCCCTCCGATCACGGGCCCGCCGAACCGCGGGGACAGGATGTGCTCCTGGACCCGCATGAGGACCCGGGCCTCCGCGCGCGCTTCCTCGCTCTGGAGGACGTGGAGATTCATCTCATCGCCGTCGAAGTCCGCGTTGTACGGCGGACACACGGCGAGGTTGAAGCGGAAGGTCTTGTGGGGCATCACGCGGACCTCGTGGCCCATCATCGACATCCGATGGAGCGACGGCTGTCGATTGAAAAGGACGATGTCCCCGTCGACGAGCTGCCGCTCGACCGTGTAACCGACCTCGACGGCTTCCGCGACGACCTCCGCGTTCTTCTCCGTCACGCGGATTCGTCGTCCGTCGGGTCGGATGACATAATTCACGCCGGGCGCGTATTCTCCGAGCAGGCCCAGCGGCGTCGGACCCCGCTTGACCCACTGCTTCACGATCTCCTGATTGTACGCCTGGACGTGAACCGGGACCGTCAGCTCTCGGGCGGCCTCGACTGGCACCCCGACTTCGTTGATCGAAAGGATCGGATCCGGCGAGATCACGGTCCGGGCGCTGAAGTTCACCCGCTTCCCGGAGAGGTTCGAGCGGAAGCGGCCCTCCTTGCCCTTCAACCGTTGGACGAGGGTCTTCAGAGGCCGACCGGAGCGATGCCGCGCCGGCGGGATCCCCGAGGTCTGGTTGTCGAAGTACGTGGTCACGTGGTATTGGAGGAGTTCCCACAGGTCTTCGACGATGAGCTGCGGTGCGCCGGCATCCCGGTTCTCGCGGAGCCGCTGATTGATCCGCAGGACATCGACGAGTTTGTGGGTCAAGTCATCCTCGGACCGGTCCCCGCTCTCCAGGGTGATCGAGGGACGCACCGTCACGGGCGGCACGAGGAGGGCGGTGAGGACCATCCACTCGGGCCGTGCGACCTCCGGGTTCATGCCGAGGACGCGGAGGTCCTCGTTCGGGATCCGCTCGAGTCGCTCGCGGACTTCCTTCGGCGTCAGCTTGTGCCCGTCCTCTCGGAAGGTCGTCGGCTTGTCGAGCGTGACCTTGCCTTGCTCTTCGCCGCAGTGAGGACATCGCTGCCGCTTCTGCGCCTCCCGCGCGGTCTCCTTCGTGACGAAGCCGACCTCCGTCACGTCGCCGCCGAGCTCCTCGACCTGCTCCATCTCCGCCATGTACTCCTGGGCCTGCTGCCGCGTGAGGAGCAGCCGCCCGCACTTGCGGCACGTCGCCTGGAGGAGCTTCTTGATGTCCTTCACATATCCGACGTGGATCACCGGCATCGCGAGGTCGATGTGGCCGAAGTGGCCGGGGCAGTCGTCGACCTTGCCGCCGCACGTCTTGCACCGCAATCCCGGCTCGATGACCCCCAGGTGGGAATCCATCAGGCCCATGTCGATCGGGAAGCCGTCGTCGTCGTACGTGTCCGCCGTGATGATCTTCGTCGCGGACATCCGCCGGATCTCATCTGGACTGAGGAGGGCGAACTTGATCGACTGAATCCGCTTCGTGACCCCACGCATCGAGCCCATCATCGCATGTCCTCCAGCTGAAGCCGCATGACGACGCCCAAGGATAGGAGTTCGTCGAGCAGCAACTTGAACGCATACGAGGTCTGGACCGGGTAGATCTTCGACGTGTTCTCGCAGACGGGACAACGGAGGTTTCCCTTGCGGTCCTTGATCGCAAAGTGGCCGCAGTCCTGGTTGCCGCACACGTACTGGATCGTGCCGTCGGACTCGTCGAGCAGGCGGTCCTTGATCACCATCGCGGCCCCGTGGCCGATCAGGCAGTCCCGTTCCATCTCGCCGAACCGCAAGCCGCCCTGTCGGGACCGACCTTCCGTCGGTTGCCGAGTGAGGATCTGCACGGGCCCGCGGGACCGCACGTGGAGTTTGCCGGAGACCATGTGGTGGAGTTTCTGGTAGTAGATGACGCCGACGAAGATCTCCGCGGGGATCATCCGGCCGGTCCGGCCGTCGTAGAGGATCTCCTTCCCGTTCGATCGGAATCCGTTGTCCTCGAGGGCCTTCCGCATGGAGTCCTCGCGTTCGCCGCTGAACGGCGTGCCGTCAATGAACCGCCCTTCGAGGGATCCGACCTTCCCGCCGATCTGCTCGAGGACGTGGGCGACCGTCATCCGAGACGGGATCGCATGCGGGTTGATGATCAGGTCCGGGATGATCCCCTGGGCCGTGAAGGGCATGTCTTCCTGCGGGGCGATGAGCCCGATGACGCCCTTCTGCCCGTGCCTCGAGGCGAACTTGTCCCCCAGCTCGGGCACCCGCAGGTCCCGCACCTTGACCTTGGCGAGCTTCGAACCGTTCTCGCTTTCCGTGAGCATGACGGAGTCGACCCAGCCGTACTCGCCGTGCCGGACCGTGACGGAGGTCTCGCGGCGCTTCTGCGGCGTCAGGAAGTCCGTCTCCTCCTCGAGGAATCGGGGCGGGCTCGTTTTCCCGATGAGGACGTCGCCGCCGTTCACCAACACCTCCGGCGAAATGAGCCCGTCGTCGGGCGTGAGGTTCGCGTACGAGAGATCGGCCCGGGCCCCGCGGACGTCCGGCGAGGGGATCTCGAAATGGTCCTCCTGGCCGCCCGGATACCGACGCTCCTCGGCCCGGTACGTCCGCATGAAGGACGATCGTCCCAGGCCGCGGTCGATGGAGGCCCGGTTCATCACGATCGCGTCTTCCATGTTGTACCCGTGGTAGGACATGACCGCGACCACGAAGTTCTGGCCCGCGGGCCGCTCGTTGAAGGAGACGTGCTTCATCGAGTCCGTCTGCACGAGCGGCTGCTCCGGATAGTGGAGCAGGTGGCTGCGGGTGTCCGGCCGAAGCCGGTAGTTGCTCGAGCCCAGGCCCAGGGACTGCTTCGCCATGCCCGCGCCCATCGTGACCCGCGGGGACGAGTTGTGCTCCGGATACGGCACGACGCCGGAGGCGACTCCCAGGATCACCATCGGGTCGACCTCGATATGCGTGTGGTCCTTCGTGATCATCGATTTCACGCGGAACGTTTTGTGACAGTGGACGCACTCGAGTTCCGCGTCGTCGTCCCGGCTCCCCATGTTCACCCAGGTGACGTCGTTCCGGCTGAGGGGATGTTTGCACTCCTTGCAGCGGCTCGGGACGTCGTAGGGATAGAGGGCGATGAAGGTGTCCTCTTCCTCCTCCGCGTCGATCCATTCCACGACCCCGTTCCGGACGAGGTCGGAGAACCGGAGGCGGCCCATCTTGAGCTCGTCGACGTGTTTTCGGGAGAAGACGATGTGGCCTTCCTTGACGACCAGCAGAGGCCTCCGGATGCGGCCCTCGTCGCAGTTGATGATGATCTCGCCCATGTTCTCGTCCAAGCGGACGTTGACCTCGTGGCTGAGGAGCCCCGACCGCCGCCGCTCGCGGATCTCGCTGACGAGGAGCTTCGGGTCCTCGTGGAGGCCGACGAGGTCTCCGTTGACGTAGACCCGCGTGAGCTGGGTCTGCTGCCCCTTCACCTGCTTCGTCCCGAGGTCCGCGAGAAGGAGTTTGACTTCCTCCTCCGGGAAGCCTTCGGAAACGTCGATCACGAGGGCGCAATTCTTGACGAGGCCGCAATTCTGCCCTTCGGGCGTCTCGTTGGGGCAGAGCCGGCCCCACTGCGTCGGATGGAGGTCTCGAGCCTCAAAGTGGGGCTGCGATCGGGTGAGGGGAGACGTGACTCGCCGCAGGTGGCTCAGCGCGCTCATGTTGGACGTGCGGTCGAGGAGCTGGCTCACGCCCGCCCTCCCGCCGACCCAGTTGCCCGTCGCGAGGGCGTGGAGGAGCCGCTGGGTGAGCAGGTCCGGACGGATCGCCGAGGAAATCTTCAGCTCTCGGCGGCGCGCGTAGGACCGCTCGAGTTGATACTTGAGATCCTTGACCAGGTTGGCAAACGCGACCCGGAACAGGTCCTCCATAAGATCGCCGGCGAGTTTGAGCCGCTTGTTCGCATAGTGGTCCTTGTCGTCCTCGCGCCGCATGCCGAGGGACAACTCCAGGACCGTCCGAGCGACGCGGCCGAGGAAGATCGCCTTCTTGATCCGGTCCTCACGGGTGTCGCCGAGATGCGGCAACAAGGACCGGTCCAGGATCGATTCGACCTTCTTGATCCGGTACTCTTTCGCCTGCCCCGTCGCGAACTTCTTCTCCAGGTAATTGATCGCATCGTCCCGCGTGAAAATCCCGTTCGGCGGGTAGACCTTCTTGTTCTGGCACTCCTCGATGTTCGCGTAGACGATGTTCGCCATCTCGGGCGTCGAGACGACGGCGTTGTAGATGTCCTCGTCTTTCTCCATGCCGAGGGACTTCATCAGGATGATCAGCGGGATCTGGCCCGACGCGGTCGGGACGCTCACGATGAGCTGGCCGTCCTTCTTCTTCTCCATGAGGGTGAGGGCCCGGTACCCTTCCTTCTGCGAGAACACCTTGGCGACCTCGACCTTGCGGCCGTACCGCTCATTGAACTCGACCAGCACGCGGTTCGGCGCGAGGTCCTCGAGGGAGATCAGGGCCCGCTCCGTCCCTCCGATGATGAAATAGCCGCCCGGATCGAACGGATCCTCCTGGGTGTCCTCGATCAGCTTGCGGCGGTACTCGTCGATCGTGAGCTCCCCCTCGGTCTCCATGTTCTCCTTGTAGAGGAGGCACCGCTTCGACTTCACCATGATCGGGAAGTTCCCGATATGGACCCGTTCCGGCTCCCGCTCGATGCCGTTCTCGATGACGGTGAAGTCCAGGTAGATCGGCGCGGTGTAGTTCAGGTTCCGCAGCCGCGACTCCATCGGGTTGAGGGGATGCGTGGCCCCGTTCGCCTCCTTGACGACGGGCAGGCCCAGGGTGATCGTCGGCTTGGCCTCCAGATCGATCCGGCCCCGGTCGTCCCGCTTCCGACCGATGCGGATCTCGATCACATCGCCTTCCGTCCGATCCTCGTCGAGTTTGATGATCCCGCGGCGCTCGTCCTCCGGCGAGGACCTCAGGTTGTCGACGATCCTCTGCATCCGCGAGTTCGGATTGTCGATCGTCGGGAGGAAGTCGTTGAAGGATGCGATGTGATGGTTGACGATCGATCGTTCCCGGAAAAACGCGTCAATGAGTTCCCGCATGTTCCTACCTCCCAATTACGAGCCGATATGCCTCGGACACGCCGGCCGTCCCGCTCACCCGCGTAACGCGGATGATCCGCCCCTCCTCAATCGGACCCTCGATCTTCTCGAGCACCTGGATCACCGGATCGCTCTTCCGAATCTTCGGCAACTGGTCCCGCGTGATCTTGAGGGCCTTCAGGACCCGATCCGCGTCTTCCTCCGCGACGAGCCGGTGCTCTGGGACTAGCTGGTGCTCCAATACGTTAAACCTCAAGGGGGGGCCTCCCTGGGCGTCCGACCGTGTTCCACCTGGCATGTCACGCGCGCAAGCCGTACGGGCCCGCGGGGACTTTCGGGGCCTCCGCGCGGTCCGCAGGGCCCGTTCGAACCCCGGACCACCCGGTTTCTTTCCGCTCTTCGGTGACGACGAGCGGCTAAAAGCCGGATGCTCTTTCTAGGGACGGTTTGTTCGCCATCCTACCTAGCTGAGCTACGGGCCCTCCGGCTGGCGGCGGCGACATGCGACCCCTCTCCGAATCGGGGGCTCGTAATAAAGTTTCCGGTAGACGGAGGCCCTGGCCCGACCCCGCGGCCCTGGAGCAGGATAATTATTCCATCCGGATTATGAAAATCGAGAACGGGCGCAATGTTTTATAGAGCGTGTTCCTCCCCGCGTCTGTGATCCGGTCGGAGGCGCGCTGCACGTCCTGCGGGGCGGTCCTGTCCGGCAAGGGAACGACGGTCTTCCTGTGTCCGAGCTGCGGGAAGGCGCGCATCGGCCGATGCGCTCGATGCCGCGACCAGTCGGTGGCCTACCGCTGCCCGACGTGCTCGTTCACCGGTCCCTGAGGTGCCGCCGTTGGGCTCCGTGGCCGTGACCTTCCGGATTCTCCCCGCGGACGCGGAGGCGGATATCGAGGCCCTCGAGACGAAAGTCCGCAAGGCCCTCGGCCCGGCCCTCCGAGATCTTCAGATCCAACCGGTCGCCTTCGGCTTGAAGGCGATCGTCGCGATGACCGTCATCCGCGACTCGGAAGGCGGCTCCGACCGGTTGGAGCAGGCCCTGACGGCCCTGCCCGGAGTCGGCAGCGTCGAGACGGTCGACGTGACCCTGGTCTGAGGGACCGGAAGAACTCGGTCGCGGGCGACGGGTCACGCATCCGACTTCGTGGCCGTCTTGGCGATCCTCTCGCCGAGCGTGCGGAAGAGGATGTCGACGCTGTCTCCCGTCTTCGCGGAACTGTAGAAGTAGGGCGCCTCGAACGCCTCGGTGGCCTGCTTCACCTGTTCCTCGCCGAATGCCGCTTGGTCCTTCAGGTCCGCCTTGTTCACCGCGAACGTCACGGGAATCTCGCCGACCGTCCGGAAGACGGACTCGACCCAGGAATCCAGATCCTCGAGGGTGTCGTATCGGGTGATGTCGGCGACCGCCAGGATCCCCTGTGCCCCGTGGAAGTACGCCTCTCGCAGGAGTTCGCGGAACCCCTTGGAGCCCATGATGTCCCAGATCGTCATGTCCATCTGGACGGGGTCGCCGCCTTTCGGGTTCAAGGTGAGTTCCTTCTTGGACACCTTCGCGCCGAGGGTCACGATGTACCGGTCATCGTATTCGTTCAGGACGTACCGCTTGATCAGCGAAGTCTTCCCGACGGCATGCTCGCCGACTAAGCACACCTTGACCTTCATTCGACGAGGTTCCAGCATGAGACCGCCGGGGAGAGGTGACCGAAAACCCTCTCGCTTCGCGATTTGTGAGGGTCTATTTAGTCGCTTCGTCCTGAGGTGGTCGCGGCAAAATATCGAGGCCGGCAATCGCCTTGCGTACGGGTGTGGGCCCGGAGGTTCGGTCATGCGATCCAAGAATCGCCAAGTTCCGTCCCGATCGACAAAGCCCCGCGATCGGAAACTTCGTCGCCGCGGGCCGGACGACAAATCCGATCCGTCCGCGGGATCGGCCTCGCGTCTGCAAAGGGAGGGGGCCGCGACATGGGTGCGATTGGATCCCGACGACGATTCCACGACGGCCTTTTCCCCGCTCCGCGATGGAGGCATCGAGTGGCTCTTCTACCTGTTGCGATCGGAGGTCCCGCCCCTGGAACTGGAGAGGATTGCGTGGTCCAAGCGGGCCGGATTCCTCCGAGCCGCGGTGACGTTCGGATCTCCCGATCGATCTTCCGGAATCTACCGCAGCACGACCGCGGTCCACCTCTGGGATCTCGGGGACGCGTATTCGCGCGGATTCCGTCCGCCCGAGGGAGATTGGACGTACATGATGATCCACATCTTCACGCACGAGCCGTTGCACCATGCGATCGGCCGCTGCCTCGCCGAACTTTTCGAGACCGGGGACCAGGAGTGGGTGATCGCCCGGCTCGGGGACGCCCGCTGGTGGTAGCCCTCCTGAGGAACGCTTGAAATAACGTGGCCCCCTTGCGCCGACGTGGACGCCTTCGCAGCGATTCGGTTCGCGGTCGGAACCGGGTTCCTCCTCGTCGCGGCCGTCTCGGACGTCCGCACGCGAAAGGTTCCGGACCCACTCTGGATCGCCCTCGGGTCCGTCGGAGTACTCCTGCTCGCGGTCCAGTTCGTCGCGAATCCGGGGGACCCGGGCGCCTGGGCTCTTCTTGGTTCCGCGGCGATCCTATTCTACGCGATTTTCCTCGGCGCGCCGCTGTTCGAGCAGGACGGATTCCATCCGCGGCCGATCCGAATCCTCCTGTTCATCATCGCCGCGGCCCTCTTCGCCTACCCCGCGGCCACGCATTCCTCGGCCGTCTCGCCGATGCCCCAGGGCCTCCTCGAACTCTACTCGATGCCCGCCATGGTCCTCGTGTACCAGTGGTTCTACCGCGTCCGAATCCTCCACGGAGGTGCCGACACGAAGGCACTAATCGCCCTTGGCCTCCTGGTCCCGACCTACCCGGATGTGACCCCGTTCCCGCTCATCGGGTTGTCGCCTCGCGTGGAGTCGTTCTGGCGGATCGCATTTCCGTTCTCGCTCGTCGTCTGGGTCGATGCCGCCGTCCTGTTCCTCGCCGTACCCGTCGGCTTCCTCGTCCGAAATCTGCTCGCCGGCAACCTCGCGCTGCCGCAGGCCTTCCTCGGGTATCGGGCGCGCATCGATCCGCTCCCGCGACACGTGTGGCTCATGGAGAAAATCACGGAACGCGGGGATCACGTCCTCGTCCTGTTCCCGAAACGCGATGGCAATCCGAGCCAGGAGGTCGCCCGCCTTCGCGCCGCAGGAATCGATCGGGCCTGGGTGACACCCCAGGTGCCGTTCATGGTGCCTCTCCTCGGAGGCCTCCTCCTCGCGTTCTTCGTGGGGAACGTGCTTCTCGGACTTCTCCCGTTCGGCGGCTAGCCGGGTCCGAACGAAACAGTGAAATATCGGGCGGCCTCTCGGCGTCCTCAGCAGTGGTTTGACGGCCAAAGCGGCGGGGATACACCCGGTCCCATCCCGAACCCGGAAGTTAAGCCCGCCCACGTTCCCTGCGGTAGTGCGGTGCGCGAGCCCGCGCGAAGCCTGCCCTCCTTCGAGGAGGGCTTGGGCCGGCGACCTAGGTACGCTAGCCGTCCATCCTTGTGGTGGACGACGAAACGTGCCGTTCTAACGGCCGCCGATCCATGGAACGCTGTCAGCCACTCCCTCTTCTTTCTCGCGGCGCTGCGCCCGCCACTTGAGCCCGACGATGAAGAGGGGCACGAGGGCGACGAAGATCATGTCCTGCAATTCCGGGATGGCAACGATGGCCGAGGACCGGCTCCCCGTCAAGGCGTACCCTCCCGCCGTCGTGTAGTTCAGGAACGCCCAGTTGACCAGCTGCGAGCCGGTGAAGCCCGGGTCCACCTGCGCGGTCAAGGTGAGGCTGTGCGGGCCGGGAGCGACGCTCGTGAAATTCCAGAAGAAGGTGC
The DNA here is from genome assembly GCA_005878615.1 of Methanobacteriota archaeon. Lineage (GTDB taxonomy): Archaea > Thermoplasmatota > Thermoplasmata > RBG-16-68-12 > RBG-16-68-12 > RBG-16-68-12. Next base: position 9,385 of record VBLT01000115.1, on the reverse strand, counting down.
GCCCATCGGTCCACGTCGGGGCCGGGCTCGCGCTCTGGAACGTCATTCCCGTCGGGAGGCTGTCCTTGATCGATACGGTCCCGGCCGCCGCCGATCCGGTGTTGTTGTAATAGATCCGGAACGTCACGACGTCCCCCGGCTTGGCTGAGGCCGGCGTCGCGGTCTTCACCACGGTGATCATTGGCCGCGAGACCGTCGTGTTCGCCCAGGCCTGGCTGCCCGGGAGGGATCGCGACAATTGGTCCGTGTAGCTCAGCGCCGCGACGTTGCTCAAGACCTGTCCGTCCGCCGTGTTCGCGGTCACCTGGGCCGTCACGGTGAAGGAGTGGGCGCCTGGCATGACGTTGGTGAAGATCCAAAGGTACGTCGACCCGGAGACGGAGTTGTAGGGGACGCTCGACGAGGAGAAGGCGACGCCTCCGGGCAAGGTATCGTTGATCCACACGGTCCGCGCCATGCCGGTGTTCGTGTTGTCGTAATGGAGCGTGTAGGTGATCAGGTTCCCCGGAGCAGCGACGACCAAGTTCGCCGTCTTGGTGACGACGATCGTCGGCCGGTGTCGGTCATTGGCCCGACCGGCCGAGGGCGAGGAGGACACGTAGAAGTCTGCGTTGTTGCTTGTGTCGATCGGCACCCCGGTGACCGGGTCCTTGAGTCGGGCCCACGTCTGTCCATTGTTCACGTTCCCCGGGTACGTCGTTCGATCGATCGTATTGGTCCCGAATCGAAGCCGGACCTGGGCGCCGCCATCCGGGAGGGAGTTTGAAGGCAGGGGGACCTGGAGGTACTCCGATCCCGATCCGAAGGGTCCGAGCACTTGCGTGGTGAAGGTGACGACGGTCGTCCAGGGCCCAGCGCTCCGGACCTGAAGGACCCAGCCGTTCAGGGAGACCGACGTCGCCAGGGGATTCACGAGCTCGGCCCACTCCGGGTTCGGCCGGGGAGAGACCTCGTTGATCACGACGTTCGTCGCGGCCTGGATGACCACGGGGAAGCGGGCCACCACCGCGTCCGGCAGGCCGGAGTCGAACTCGAGCCTCCAGTCGGACGCGAAGAATACGACCCGATATCCTGCCGTGAGGTTGAGGACGCTCGCGTTGACCGCGAACTCGATCCGATGGGCGTCGAGTCCGACCGCCACCGGCCGGAGGTACGTCCACGGGTTCGTCCGGTTCGGCCCGAAACCGTAGAGCCCGCTCGATGCGACGGCTCCGTTCCGACCGACGACGACAATCGCATGGTCGAAGCCGTAGACCTGACCGCCCACGTCGGCCCACAGGCCCGTCGCGGAGGAATTGTCCCCATCGATGTACGCGTACATCACGTCGACCCCTTCCTGGGGCGGCACAATCGGGCCCGGCGCGCTGCTGTTGTTCGAGGGCGGCGCAGTGTACGTCCGGATGCGAGAATTCGGGATGTCCTGACCTCCGAGCATCGAGCCGTCCACCCGAGCGTATCCGGTGAAGTTCGCGCCGAGGTCCACCGCCGTCGCCAGGAGATCGACGTTGGCGTCGTAGGCGAGGGACCCGGTCTTGTTCGTCACGTCTCCGAGGAGGTCCTGCCCGTAGGGCCGGCCCTGCCAGTCTCCGAACGCGCCGTCGACCTGCAATCCGGTCGGCGCCGCGAGCAAGTACACGAGGCCTTGTTCCGCGGGCCGGAAGCTCGCCGACCCGTTCGATCTCACGTCGGTCACGGAGAGTCCGAACGTCGACGCCGGCGTGCGGTTCGTCCAGGTCGTCTGGATCCAGTAGGTCGCCGGTCCGATCAGATCCTCGTTGGCCGAGAGCCCCACCCCGTTTCCCGTCAAGGTCGCATTGGAGAGGAACGTGTCGTTCGCATCGAGGCTTCCGCTTCCGTCATCGCGGTAGAGGGCGAGGCTGACCGGGTCCGCGGAAGTGCCGCGGCGCGTGACGTTCACGCCGTTCACGTGGACGGCGCCTCCCATCGGGGCCAAGGTGACGCGGAGGAACGGGACCGCGGGCGACGCGACGATGTCTTGCGCCACGAGTTGCTGGCCGACGATCAGCGTGGGGAGGTTCGCCCGAATCGAGCCGTCCGCGGGACCGAAATTGCCCAGGTTGTCCGCGGCGTACACGAGGACGCGAGCCCGCGCCGGGTCTCGGACATCCGTCCGGATTTCGAGTTCCGGTCCGTTGAAGGCCGCCTCCGCCAATCCGCCCGGAATGAATCGGTGCCAATCGTTCGATTGCAGCTGGCCCGTCTCGTTGAAGACCATCGACGTGACCCCGTGCTGGATGTCCGCGAGGTCCCGCCAACCATACACCTCGACGAGGGAGTCCGCCCCGAGGTCGCCGATCGGATACCCCGTCGTCCGGCTGTTGTCTTCGTCCACGAAGACGAAGATGCTGTCCGTCTCATTGACGCCGGAGCCTTGGAACATCAGCCCTTGGACGCGGGCGTACACGAACAGTTCGCGATCCTGCGTCGCGACCTTGACGGCCACGAGGTGGACCGAGGGGTTCCCAACCGGTCCCGAGAAAGCCTGCCCGTAGGATCGCTGGTTCGACCAGTCGCCGAAGTTCCCGTCGATCTGGATGATGGAGGACGGTCCGGTGGGACCCGTGGAGAGCATGCTTGCGAGGATCGGGACGATGACCATGAGGGCGACGACCGCGGCAATCCCAATCACCGACCGCGACCAGTGAGGCTGGGCCGGGATCCGCGGCGTGGGGTGTCGTCCGCGGCGGCCGTTCGTGAAGCCGTTGCCATTGACCAACCCGTTCGTGGCGCCGCGGCCGAAGGTGAGACCGCCCGCCGATCCGTTCGTCAGCCCGTTCACGCGGCCCTCGCCGAGGCCGTTGACCCGACCGTTCGTGCGCCCGTTCGTCCGGCCGTTCGTGTGTCCGTTCCTCGTGCCGTTCACGCGGCCGTTCGTTCGACCGACGCCGGTGGGCCCGGAGGTCGCGAGGCCGTTCGATTGGAGACCGGTGACCGCCGCCCGGGCAAACCGGTCGTCGCCTTCCCGGCGGTCCGCCTCCTCGCGGGCTGCGCGAGCTTCCTCGGGGCGCTCGAGGCGTTCCAAGATTTCCGCCTTCGTCCTCCAGGCCACGACGAGGCTCGGGTCGGCACGGAGTAAGGAGTCGTAGTGGTCCAAGGCTTCGATGAGATGCGTGTCGACGACCTTCGGCGCGGCCGTCGGTGCGGGCTGTTTCCATCGCGGGGCAATGACGGACGCATCCTCATTCGATCGGAAGATGTTCCGGACCTCGAGACGGTACTGCTCCTCGCGGGCCGGGTTCAGTTCGGCGGCCTTCGCGAGCGACTCGGCTGCCTCCTTCGCCCGACCGAGTTTGTCCAAGACCTTGGCCCGGTTCGACCAGGCCCGTTCCAGGTTCGGGTTCGCCTCGAGGAGGCGGTCGTAGTGTTCCAGTTCCTCCGCGAGTCGATCCGCCTCGGATGCGACCGGGCCGGGCGCGGCGACCCGCTGCCAGCGGCTGAGGAAGTCCTTGACGACGCCCTTCGCCCCGGCGGCGGGCTCGGGGATGCCCGAGACCAGCGTCCCACAAATCGCGCATTCTCCCTCATCCGAAAAGAGGTAGGCGCCGCATCGGGAGCAGAAGGGAGCGGCCTCGTCGAGGTGCGGCTGCAGGCTCGGCAACAGGGCGAGCCCTTCGGCGTCGTATTGGCGCCCGCACACAGGGCAGGTCGTCGATTCGGCGCCCATCGTCGCGCCGCAGGTCTGACAAATTCGGGAGGCGTCTTCTTCCTCCAGGAAATCGGAAAGCTGGCCGGCCAGTTCGGATTCCTTCGAGCTTTCGAACTCGACGCCGCAAAAAGCGCACCTGGTGGCCCCCGGACCGGCGAAGGACCCGCATTCCGGACAGAGGAACAGATGCTCAGCGGCGTGGTCGGAGGGAGTGCCGAGCAGCCCGAGCAGAGAATCGACGAAGGATGGCGACAAGCCTTCAATCGCGAGGAGTTCCTCGCGCGGCGCGGCCCGGAGGTTCTCGTAGGTCGAGAAGCGCTCCGCGATCCGGCGTGCACGCTCGGCGTCCGAGCCGGGGATCGAACTCAGCCACTCGAGATAGCTCTCGTCCATCGTTGAGAGCGGGTCCGTTTGCTACCTAAAGCGCGTTGTATCGTGGATATCACGCCGTCTAGTCAATTCGTTAACATGTGCCGATTAGACGGGCCGCATCCAGGCCGTGACGTACGGGTCGAGGGGGACCGCCAGTTGGACCCGTTGAGCGCCTCCGCCGAACCGGAGGAGGAGGGCGGCCTCCTCGCGCCGCAGGAGCTCCGGCGCAAGCCCTTCTTCCGCGAGCCGCCGAAGGAGGGCTTCGCTGAAAGCCTCTGCTCGTTCGCGGTTCGCGTCGCGTTTCTGGACGAGGACGTTCGTGGGGTACACCCGCCGGTATCTGCCATCATCGGCCGTGGTGAGGCATCCGAACCCGGCGAGTTCCGCGGCAATCTTGCTCGCGGACTGCCGCGTCAGATGCACCCGCTCGGCGATTTCCTGCATGGAAATTCCAGGCGATTGGAAGACCGTCTCGAGGACCCCGGCACGGCCGGCGGACGCGAGGGCCGCGAAGAGCGCCGCGTCATCGGGATTGATCAGGCCGATCGGAAAGACGCGCGCTCCCTCGAACTGGACGTAGCCGTTCTCCACGAGGTCCCAGATATGCCATCGGACATTCGCCTGGGACATCGAAAGGTCCCGGCCCATGTCCCCTACCCTCGCGCAGGGCCGGAGGCAGAGGTAACGGAACACCTGACGCCGGCGGGCGTTCGCGAGGCTTCGGCCTTCCCCCTCCAGGTCCTCATCGAGGCCCTCCCGCGCGACGGCCTTCTGCAGGGCTCGCCCGATCCCGCGGGCCATCCTACGCCCCCTGGTACTCCTGCAGAATCAGGTCGAGGACTTCCTCCGGCTTGAGGCCGCGGAAGTCCGCATCCGTGAGCCCGTCCAGGGACTTGTCGAGGATGTCGCGCACGTTCTTCGGCACCGATCGGGTCAGCAGCAGTTGCCTCAGCTGGGAGGGCGTCTTCGCCGTGACCGGCCGACCTCCGTCCACCCCTTGGACGACGATCCCGAGTCCGCGGACGATCTGGAAGGGATGGGATCCGGGGCTGTGGCGACTGTTGCGACACTTCAAGATTTTCAGGAGGCGAGAAGGGTCCGCGTCGTTCGTGTTGGACTTCAGATGCACGACGCAGTCGGCGAGGTACATCGGGATGACGGTCTCCGGTCCCGAGAGGTCCGCGGGGCCGTGTTCCTCGAGGGTGCAGAGGACCGTCCCGACCTTCCGGGTCTGCTTGAACATGTAGCCGATGAGGTCCCGCTGCTCGTAGAGGTCCTTCGTCGACCAGAGGACCGGGGTCAGGGGGTCGACGACGATCCTCGCGGTGCTCCCCTTCCAATCGGCGACGAAGGCGGGCAGCTCTTTCCGGATGAAGTTCGAAAATTCGCGACCCGAAGCATCGATGAACACGAGGAGCTCATCGTCGAGGTACTCGAGGATGTCGGACCATCCCATCTCGACCGCCTCGCGGATGATCTGTTCCTTGTTTTCGTCGAGGCTGACGAACACGCCTTCTTGACCTTCCTGCAGTCCGCGGCGGATGAACTGCGTCGCGAGCGTCGTCTTGCCGGCCCCAGAGCGACCGATGACCACGGTCGTGCTGTTCTCGTTCACCCCTCCGTCCAACAGCGGGTTGAGTCCGTAGACTCCGCTGCGAATTTTTCGCACGCGATTTCATCCTGAAGAGAGCGCTAAAAACTGCCGATGTGAGAATCAGAGGCGAGACCGAAGGGCCGTTACGCGAAGGCAGGGACCACACGGCGGATGAAGTCCTCGACCATCCGCTGGTCGATCCCATATCCGAGGATTCCGTCGAGTCGGTCGATGAGCTTCCCATCGCGGAACAGGGCGAGGGTCGGGACGACTTCGACGGCGTATTCCTCCCACAGGGGATTCTCCTCGTCGTCGAGGTACACCGCCGCGAAGCGCCACGGCCTCGAGGAAGCGAGCTTCTCGAATTCCGCATGGAATCGCCGGCTGAAGGGACACCACGTCGCCCAGAACATGACGACCGTCGGGTCCGGCGACTCGACGATTGATTTCTGGAAACCGCCGGGATCGCGAACCTTCAGCATGTCGCGGGATAAAACTCGGCCGATGCCGATAAAGCTTCACCCATGGAAATTCGTGGCGCCGCATACGGGTTGAAGCAAAGACATATACCCGCACCTCCGGATACGAGCGCCCGCTCTCGCCTCTCGAAGGGATGGAATGGGTTCGTCGCCCGTCGTGTCGGAGGAGGTCCGCTCCTACTTCAGTGGCCTCGCGTCGCAGGTCGAGGCGACGTACGCGATCGCCCGGGCCGCCCGGGCCCGCGGCTTCGACCCCGAACTCGACGTGGAGATTCCCCTGACCGACGACCTCGCCTCCCGGGTCGAGCGGCTGCTCGAACATTACGAGGTCGAAGGCGTCGCCCGTCGCATCCGAGAACTGGCGAAGCATCACGACCGGGAAGAGCTCGCGATCCTCGTCGCCAAGGAGATGGCCCTCCGTCCCGCGGCGAGCAAGGAGAAGGCGGTCGAGCGAGCGGTCCGCGTCGGCCTCGCGATCCTGACGGAAGGCATCCTCGTGGCGCCCCTCGAGGGCCTCGCGACCGTCAAGATCAAACGGAACCGGGACGGGACCTCCTACGTCGACCTGTCGTACGCCGGCCCGATCCGATCCGCGGGCGGCACCGGGCAGGCCCTCAGCGTCCTCATCGCCGACGTCGTCCGGCGGGAGCTCGGCATCGGACGATACCAGCCCGCCCGCGAAGAGGTGGAGCGGTTCAAGGAAGAGATTCCTCTCTACCGTCAGGTGCAGCACCTCCAATACACGCCCTCCGAGGAGGAAATCTCGCTGATCGTCTCGAACTGTCCCGTCTCCATCAACGGGGAGGGGACCGAGGACGCGGAGATCAGCGGCTTCCGAGACCTCCCTCGGATCGAGACGAACCGGATCCGAGGCGGTGCCTGCCTCGTGATCGCGGACGGCATGTGCCTGAAAGCGCCGAAGATCCTCAAGCATGTCCGGAAGCTCCGCATCGACGGGTGGGAGTTCGTGGCCGCCTACGTCGAGCAGAAGAACGCGGGACCGGAGGAGCTCACGGAAGATATTGGGGTCGAGCCGAGCGAGGTGTTCATCCAGAATATCGTCGCGGGTCGACCGGTCCTCTGCCATCCGAGCCGCCCCGGCGGCCTTCGCCTCCGATACGGTCGGACCCGGGCCACGGGCCTCGCGGCCGTCGCCTTGCATCCCGCAACGATGCACATCCTCGACGACTTCATCGCGGTCGGGACGCAGATCAAGACGGAACGACCGGGGAAGGCGGGCGCGGTCACGCCGTGCGACACGATCGAAGGGCCCCTCGTCGTCCTCGACACGGGCGATTTCATCGAGGTCCCCGATGCCGCGGCGGCGAAACGCCTCTCCGGCCACGTCCGGATGATCGCGGACCTCGGCGAGATCCTCATCCCGTTCGGCGAATTTCTGGAGAACAACCACGTGCTCATGCCCGGCGGCTTCTCGCTGGAGTGGTATGGGCTTCTCCTCCAGAAGGCGCTCGGCTCCCTCCCCGGAGGATGGGAGGCCGCATCGGCGGCGCAGGCGATGGCGTGGTCCCGCGACCTCGGCATCCCCCTCCATCCCCGACACAACCTGTTCTTCCACGACCTGACCGTGGAGGAGTTAGGTCGCCTCCGGGAACGCATCGCCGTCGAGGGACGCCTCGAGGAAGGCCGCCTCTCCGTCCCTGCCGAGGAGGCGTTTCGAGAGCCGCTCGTCCGGCTGGGCGCCCTGTACGCCGTGCGAGCGGGCCGCCTGGTCCTCGAACGCCACACCGACGTGTTGTTCGCGACCCTCGGGATCTCGGAGCGGGACGGAACTTTCCATGTCGCGCCGAATCCGGAGGAGGCCGATCCGCTCGCCTTCGTGAGCCGGTTGGCGGGCTTCCCCGTCCGGGCCCGGGCCCCGAGCCGTATCGGCGCGCGGATGGCCCGGCCCGAAAAGGCGGCGCCGCGGAAGATGCAGCCCGCCCCGCATTCCCTCTTCCCGATCGGCCATGAGGGAGGCGCGCAGCGGCTCCTGCTCGACGCGGCCGCGAAGGACGTGATCGACGTGGAAGTCGGCCTCCGCATCTGCTCCTCCTGTGGCAAGCGGTGGTTCCTCCCGAAATGCTCGTGCGGCGGCCATACGGTCGCGAGGAACGGGCCCGCGCGGCAACGCGTTCCCCTCGCGGAGGTCCTCCGGACCGCGCTCGACCGTCTCGGCGAACCGAAGCCCGCCGAAATCAAGGCGGTCCAAGGGATGATCTCGAAGAACAAGACGCCGGAACCGATCGAGAAGGGGATCCTCCGGGCGAAACACGAGATCTACGTGTTCAAGGACGGCACGACGCGATTCGACATGACGAATCTGCCGCTCACGCACTTCACCCCGAAGGAGGCGGGGATCTCGGTCGATGAGGCCCGCCGCCTCGGGTACTCGCAGGATGGCAGCGGCCGTCCCCTGGAGACGGAGGACCAGGTCCTCGAGCTACGGCCTCAGGACATCCTCCTGGCCCGGTCCGGCGGGGAGTACCTGGTCCGCGTGGCGGCCTTCATCGACGACTTGCTCGAGCGACTGTACGGCCTCGCGCGCTTCTACGAGGCCAAGACGCCTCGGGATCTCCTTGGCCATCTCGTCGTGACGCTCGCGCCGCACACGAGCGGCGGCGTACTCGCTCGAATCGTCGGATTCACGGATGCGAATGCCTGCTTCGCTCATCCGTATCTCATCGCCGCCCGACGGCGGAACTGCGACGGCGACGAGGATTCCGTCATCCTGTTGCTCGACAGCTTGATCAATTTCTCGCGATCGTTCCTGCCCGACAAGCGCGGAGGCCTCATGGACGCGCCTCTCGTCCTGACGACGCGGATCGATCCGAACGAGATCGACAAGGAGGCGCACAACCTCGATCTCTCGAGCGCCTATCCGCTGTCCCTGTTCGAGGCCGCGGAGCGTTTCGCCCATCCGAAGGAAGTGGAGCCCCAGATCGACACGGTGGGCAAGCGGATCGGAAGCGTCCTCCAGTACGAGGGCTTCGCCTACACCCACGCGACCCGCGGCGTCGCTCAAGGCCCTCTCGCCTCGGCCTATGGAGAAGGTTCGATGGCGGAGAAGATCGACAAGCAGCTCGAACTGGCCCTCCGAATCCGGGCGGTCGACCCGAACGACGTCGTCGCCCGAATCGTGGTCCACCATTTCCTTCCGGATCTCATCGGGAACTTGAAGGCGTTCTCGAGCCAGCAGGTCCGGTGCACGAAATGCGGGGCGAAGTATCGGCGCATTCCGCTCCGGGCGCGGTGCGTCGAATGTGGCGGGAACCT
>VBLT01000114.1 GCA_005878615.1 Methanobacteriota archaeon | reverse complement strand
TCTCCAAGCGCATCAGCCAGCAGTTCGAGGTGTCCAACTACCTCCGTCAGCGAATCGACCTGATCGAGGACGCGATCGCGTCGCTGTTCACCAACGACCGCGCGCAGGAACTCAAACTGGACGACTTCTTCTAGGCCGTCTGAAGGCGGGCCTGCTCGAACCGGATCTTGAGGGCGGCCGCGGCGGCGAGGAAGGCGCCGAACGCGAACGCGCCCACGACGAGCAACGGGAAGTTCGCGATCGTCAGGTTCGCGAGGTCCGTCGGCATGATGCCCGAGGTGAGGCCAAGGTTCTCGGGGCCATACACGAACACGCCGAGGAGGGCCAGGCCAAGGAGCATGAAGACGATCCCCGCCTTCGCCGCTGCGGGCGTGTGGAGGGTGTAGCCACAGGTCGGGCACACCCAGACCGCGTCGTCCGGAAGTTC
>VBLT01000113.1 GCA_005878615.1 Methanobacteriota archaeon | reverse complement strand
GCGTTGTCGCCGAGATGCGGCAAGCTCCCATGGGCGCTCCTCCCGGAGGTCGACGCGCGGTACCAGAGGACACCTTTCTCGCTCGTGATGATCCGCAGCCGCGACGGCTCGCCGACGACGACAGCGGCCGCGTCCTTCACGAGATCGGTGGGAGCGAGCTTCACGGCCCCCTTCATCGTCGTCTCCTCGTCCGTCGTGAACAGCAGGGAGACCGGAAGGCCCGCGTCCAAGAGCGACCGGGCCGCGGCGAGCCCGGCCACGCATCCGGCTTTCATGTCGGCCGTCCCTCGTCCGTACAGGAAATCGCCGTCCCACGAGCCCTGTTCCCGCGTCCAACCGGACGCGATCGGCACGGTGTCGAGGTGCCCGTTGAGCAGGATGCCGCGGGACCCGCTCGATGCGGTGACGGCGTTCACGTCCCGATGCACCGTCGGCCGCAGGCCCAATTCCTCGATCGCGGCGGTCGCGGCCCTCAGGATATTTCCGACGTCCGAATCGGGGGTGGAAAGGATCCCGACGAATTCGGTGAGATGGGCCCGAACATACTCGATAAGGTTCATGCGCCCCTCCGGTCGAGCTCGTTGTGGACGATGGCGATGGCGTGCTCCGTGTGCAGAGAGAGCGGGCCGAGGCCGACGACGAGCGCCCCGCGCTCGGCCAGGAGGCGCGTTTCTTCGGGAGGGAATTCCTGATTGTCGGAGAGCACGAACGTGGCATCGGCCGGAAGGTCCGCGGTGCGGATATCCTTGCCGCCTTCATGCAGGGATACGAACGGCGGGCCGAGTCGATCGACCGCTTCCTCGAAGGTCGCGATGGAGCTGAACACGCCCGGCGTCGATTCGCGTTCGATCCGCGAAGGTTCGACGAGGGCGCGGCGGATGAGGGCGGCGTTCGCTCGGATGTCTGGCTGGTACGATCGCAGTCGGTGGCCGACGAGTCGGACCAGTTGGGGCCGTCCGGGAGGCCCGAGGAGGAGCAGTCCGACCTCCGCGTCCCGGCGGATGCCGTGGGCCAAGAGGAGGGCCGCGTTGGCCGCGCTCAGGAGGATGTCCATGCGGCCCGCGCCGCCGGCCAAGTCGTCGAGGGGGAAGGTGGGATCCGTCGAAGCCCGGTGACCGAGGACGAGGAAGCGGCGCGTGGGGAGCCGAACCCGCGTGTCTCCTTAAGGGTTGCTGGAAACCCTCGATATTTATCCTATAGCATGGATAATTCATTGACCTTCGAACGCCTCGAGGCCTCCCAAGGACCGGATCGCGTCGCGGTGGAAGGGGACGAGCGGGAGGCGGAGGGCATCCGAGGTCGGGATCCACCGGACGTCTCCATGACTCCGTGGCAGCTTCCGGGGGGCTCCTCGATAAATCGAACCGGACCATTTGCGATGCGAGAACGTCCGATCAATCGGGGCCCACCGCGAGCGAATCTTGACCGCAACTCCGGTCTGTTCCTTCACAAGGCCACGGACGAACTCCTGCTCCGGTCGCTCAAGAGGAATCTCCCCGCCCGGGAGGGACCACAAACCTCCGAGCAGTTCGCCGGGCTTGCGTCGGACCAGCAGTACACGGCCCTTCGCCTCGATCAATGCAAAGGCGACCCGGACCGTTCGGACAGCGGCCCGTTTGCGGGAAAGCGGGATCTCCCGTTCCTCCCCCGCGGCCCGCGCGAGGCAGAGTCCTTCCACAGGGCATCGTTCGCATGCGGGAGAAATCGGCGTGCAGATCGTCGCGCCGAGTTCCATCATCGCCTGGTTGAACGCGCCCGCTCGGTCCACCGAGACGAGGTCCGCGGCGAGTTCCGCGATGCGCCGGCGGGCATTTGGTCGGGTGACGTCCGAGCGAATCCGGAAAAGGCGCGCAATCACCCGCGTCACATTCCCATCGATGGCGGGCACCGGGAGGCCGAAGGCAATGCTCGCAATGGCGCCGGCGGTGTACGGCCCGATGCCCGGGAGTGCTGCGAGCGCCTCGTAGGAACGGGGCACCGTTCCACCGTGCCGATTCACGATGGCTTGCGCCGCCGCATGCAAGTGCTCCGCCCGCCTGTAGAAACCGAGGCCTTCCCATGCCGCGAGCACATCGTCCAGCGGCGCCGCGGCGAGGTCGCGGACGGTCGGGAACCGCGCGAGGAATCGTTCGTAGTACGGAACGCCGCTGGCCACCCGCGTGCGCTGAAGGAGGACTTCGGCGACAAGGATTCGATACGGATCCCGGGTCCTTCTCCAGGGGAGATCTCGACGATTCGCGTCGTACCAGGCGAGCAAACGTGCGCGAACGTCGATCGCAGCGGGCTCGCCCATCAGCTCGCGATTCGTTCCGAGCTACATCAGAGATTCGGGCCACCCGACATCGAGCAAGGGCCGAGCCATATCAACCTTAAACAAGGTTAACAGATCAGCGAGACCGGAGGGGCCCAAAACGGCCTCCCCTTTGTCACTTGAAAATCTCGCCGGTTTCCCGACTCCAAAGGAGCAAGTCGAGCGCGGCCATCGGAATCCCAACGGCATCCGAGAATCGCTCCATGCGCGACTCGATTCGCAGATATCGGTTCGTGGTCAGCGAGGTCGGCATGCGACCGATCACACCATGCCGCATCAGGTTCCTCAAGATGTGACGGTCGAGGATCGCGAGGCCGTCCCCTCGGCCGATGTTCCGGAGGAAATGGCTTGCCTCCTTCCATCCGAGGCCGTCGACCTCGCGGACGAGCCAGGCCCGCGCGCCCTTCGGGTCCACGAACCCGTCGAGGCTCTTGCCGAGGATCGGGCCCGCGGGCGGGAAGAACCGGTCCCTTGCTCGGACGATATAGGCGGCCTTGTGGTTGTGGAACCGAGTACGCGGTTGGAGGAACCTGGCCATTTCACGATGGCGACCGGGCCAGAGGAGCCCGTTGTCCGCGAGCGCTCGGACCGCTGCATCGGCGGTCCGCGCCTTCGACTGGATCGCGAGGATGCAGAAGCACATCTCCTCGAACAGTCGTTCGTCCGGGAGCGATCCGACGCGGCGGAATTCGGCGAGGCGGGCCTCGATCGGCCGTCGCTTCGCGGCGTACTCGGTGCGGAGGACTCGCAAGTCGCGGTACCTCGCCACGACGCGAAAAGCGCGGACGAGGCATAAGTCGATTCGGCACTGCACTCGGAGCGGCCTCACGCGACGTTTAAATAACGGATTCCGCTACGAGACGACCATGTCACTTCTGTACTCGCTGGCCCGTGCGCTCGACCGATTTTCTCCAGCCCCGGTTGCCTACGCCCATTGCGACATCCCCTGCGGCATCTACGACCCGCACCACGCGCAGATGGCCGCCCACACGGTTGTCCGAATGATCGACCTGATCAATCAGCTCGAGAAACCTGGCCCGAACGCGACGCCGGAACAGAGGCAGGAGTACAACGCTAAGCTCGCGCGGTACGTGTTCGTCAAGGAGCAGCACGCGGAGATTGCGAAGGCCGAGGTCCGCATCCTGTGGGGCGACTACTTCAAGCCGGATCACCTGAAGACGTTCCCGGACCTGCACGACCTCGTCTGGAAGGCCCTCAAGTCAGGCTCGAAGGCCCGCCAGGAGATCAACCTGCAGGCCGCCGAGGATCTCCTCAAGGCGACGAACGACATCGCCTCGATCTACTGGAAGACGAAAGGGCTCGAGACGATCACGGTCAAGGCCCCCTATCCGACGGAACGCCAGACGGTCTACCCCAAGTTCCGGTAGGAGTGGCCCTCGGGTCCCGGCGATGTTCCCCCTTCACCGGTTCCGGATCGAAGACGAGAGCATGCGACCGACGCTGGAGCCGGGGGACTACGTCCTCGTGAACCGGTGGGCCTACCGGGTCCGTCCTCCGCGTCGCGGCGACCTCGTCGTGGTGCGAGACCCCGAACTCTCGGACCGTTTCCTCGTGAAGCGCGTGTCCGAGACCCAAGCTTCGACGCAGATCCACTTGGAAGGGGACAATGCCGCCGTGAGCCGCGACAGTCGCGCCTTCGGAGCGGTCCCCCTCGATCGAATCGTTGGAAAGGTGTGGCTGCGCCTCAAGCCGTGAGCCGGCTCAGTCCCACTTCTCGAACCGGACGTAGGCGAAGCCGAGGCGCTTGCACAGGTTGTTGACGTCCTCGACCATGTCGTGGAGCCCGCAGATGAACACCTGTTTCCGCCCGTAGTCCTTGATCTCGTTCTCCAGGATCTTCTGCACGTATCCGACGCGGCCCTTCCATTCCGACGTCTCAGGGCGGGAGATCGTCGGGTAGAAGTGGAAGTTCCGGTGCTCCCGCGCCCACTTCTCGATCAGGTCGCGGTAGATCAGGTCGTGGACGTACCGGACTCCAAAGACCATGTGGAATTCGCGGCCCCGGTCGAGGCCTCGGTCCCAGATGTGGCCCATCATCGCGATGAACGGGGCGACGCCGGTCCCGGTGGCGACGAACACCGTGTCGAAGGGGATCGGCTCCTGCATCACGAAACGACCGAGGGGTCCGATCGTCGGCAGCTTCGTGCCGACGGGCACATGGTGGAGGAAGTTCGACATGAACCCGCCCTCCACGACCTTGATGCACAGCTCGAGGAACGCCTTGTTCTCCGGCCATGAGGCGATCGAATATGGCCGTGAGATGCGCTTGCCTTCTTTCTCCGCGAAGATCGAAATGAATTGGCCCGGCTCGAAGTCGAAGACCGTCTCGTTTTCGAAGGTGAAGCGAATCAAGTACGTCTCCGGATACTTCGTCGTGATGTCGAAAACTTCCTTCACGATCGCGGTGTGTTTCCCCGATCGGAACTTCACGGGCGCCTCTTGAACCACGGGTTTTTGAGGCACCGTGGCCTTCGATGGGGCGGCCCCGCGCATCATAGTAATGCGGGGACCCTCCAGCCCGATTTAAACATTGTCCTTAGATTAACAGAAGTGCGCTTTTGACGGCGCGCAACGCGCGCACGCGCCTCCATGCCGTGCTCATTTTTCACCGAGTCTTGTCGAGGAACGCGCGGCTGTACAACAGGCCCGCGACGATCGCACCGAGGAACGGTCCGATCCAATAGACGTACCAATTGTCGAAGAATTGGGACACGACCGCCGGCCCGAACCACCGCGCGGGGTTCATCGCCGCGCCGGTCAGGGGACCGCCCATCATGATGTCGATCGAAATCGTGAGGCCGATTGCGAACCCGCCGACGGCGTTGAAGCTCCCTTTCGGATCGATCCCCGTGCCGTACACGACGAACACGAGGAGGAAGGTGAGGATCGCCTCGACGAGGATCCCGACGGCCGGGGTCACGGTCCACGAGAGGCCGGGCGGGCTGCCGAGAGCCGGCGTGCCGAGATGGGATGCTTGCCAGACCGAGGACGGGAAGATGATGCTGAGGCCGAACGCGGCGACGAGGGCCCCGAGCAGCTGGGACCCCCAATAGACGGCCGCGAGTCGCGGCGTGATCTGCCGTCCCACGAGCGCGCCGAGGGTCACGGCGGGGTTGAAGTGCCCGCCCGAAATCCGCGCGAGGGCCGAGACCATCACTCCAATCGCAAGGCCATGAGCAAAGGCGACCAGGAGGAGATTGCTCCCTCCCGGGGAAAGTATGGAGCCGGCGCCGATGAAAATCAATGTGAAGGCCCCGACGAACTCCGCGATGGCCTTCCTCCAGGCCGCGATTGCCATCTCGCGCCTCCGCGCGCGGCGAACCGGCGAGGCGTATTAGAAGTTTCTCGGCCCGAGTTCGATGACGAGGTCCGTCACGCGATGTACGACGCAGACCCGCGGTCGAAGCCCCGCACGAACTCGAGGCTCAATTCCGAAGGCTGCCACGCCGCATCGGGGAACACGAGGTTCGGGAAGAACCGCGTCGTGTCGCCTGAGATCTGGGTGACGAGGGCATCCACGCCGAACAACGTCTCCAGGATTCGGTGGGATTGCTCGCGGCAGACGCGCTCGTCGACGAAGCCAAGGGAATGGAGGTATTCGTGTAGGAGGACGTAGAACGCGTAGGGCTTGTAGAGGTTCGGATTCGTCTCCTGGATCCTCAGGAGGGGCACCTTGTTCATCACGATCACGTTGCTGGCGACGGGATAGAAGGCCCCGAGGAACCCCTGAGGGTGATTGCCGAGATCGGCGAGGGCGAGCATCAGTCCCGCGCGGGTCCGTCCGAGGACGGCCTCGACCGCTCGCTTCACGAGCTCGAAGAGATCGGAAAGATTCTGGGCTTGGTCGAGTTTCCGCGCGAAGTCCATCGACGATTCTAAGCGCCTCGGTCCCACTTAAGGGATTGCCCGACGCCATCAAATTTGCATTCCATCCGCGATCAGGCCGCACCGTGAGTACCAGGCGTGGGAACGCCGATGAAAGATTTATGCGGGGATGGACGGACGGCGGTAGCGGTCTCGACCGCGAGATTCAGGACCGAATCCCATGGCGATCCCGGCCACCTATTCGATGAGTCGCATGCAACGAAGTCCGCCCTCGCTCCCGTTCGGCTGGGGCGCGGTGACGGTCCTCCTCGTCGGCGCGCTGTTCACGATCATCGGCATTGTGATTATCATCTACGCGGCGTTCGGATTCATCACCGGGACAATCGGAGCGGCCCTGGGAGGCGGAGGCGTCCTGGGAATCTTCAGCAGCATGATGGGAGCGATCATCCTCTTCGTGATCGGCGGGGTCCTCGCGGGAGTCGGAGGATGGCTCATGCGACTCTGGTGGATCTTCCTCCTCGTGGGCGCTGTCACGGGGACCGTGGGCAACACGGCCCGGGACCGCGAGGCGGAGCGGACGTCGGAGATCCGCGTCCGATGCCAGAACTGCGGGCGCTTGAACCCCGAGTTCGTCAAGTTCTGCATGTCGTGCAACAAGCCGATCTGACCGACGGCGCAGCCTTTTCGGAATCTATTTGAGCGGGCGGCGGGGTTCGCGCGGTTCGATGGCCCTCCTCTTGCGATTCGCCGGTCAGTGGGTCGCGGGAGAGAAGATGGAGGACGCCCTCCGAGTCGCGGGGGACGCGAACGCCCGCGGCATGGACGCCCTCGTCAACTATCTCGGCGAGCACTACCGCGAAAAAGGGCCGGTCGAGGCGACGACGCGGGAATACCTGGGCCTCCTCAATGCGATGCGGGCCCAGGGCATCCGCGGCACGGTCAGCCTCAAGCCGACCCAATTCGGCGTGCTCATCGACCGGGCCTATGCCCTGTCGCAGATGCTCCCGGTCCTTGATGCGACGAAGGCGGACGGGCGCGTCCTGTGGCTGGACATGGAGAATGCCCACACCACGGACGATGCCCTCTGGATCGGGGAACGCCTGCTGGAACGATACGATCGCATCGGCGTCTGCATCCAGGCGAATCTCAAACGGACGGCCGGAGACTTGGACCGGCTCATCGCGGACCGGGCGCGCATCCGGTTGGTCAAAGGGGCCTACAAGGAGCCCGCGGACATCGCGTATCCGAACCGGCAAGAAATCGACCGCGCCTACCTCGCCCACCTTGAGACCCTCTTCCAGAGGACCCGGGACTTCGCCGTCGGCAGCCACGACGGCCGGATGATCAACCGGGCTCTCGAACTCGCCCGGGAACATTCGACGTCGTTCGAATTCGCGATGCTGCAGGGCGTCCGGGATCCGCTGAAGAGGGAGCTCGTCGCCCAAGGCCATCGGGTCTCGGAATACATCCCGTACGGGCCGAATTGGCTTCCGTACTTCAGCCGACGCCTGCGAGAGCGGCCGAAGAACATCGTCACGATGGTCCGGTCCTTCCTCGAAAGCTGAGCACCTTTTTCCCGGCCGCCAGCGTTCGGAAGGCGTGGACCGACGCGCCTTCCTTCGAACGATGCGCCTCGTCGAGGCTCGCTATCCGCTCCAAGATTGGGCGCGGACGATGACGCCCTTCGAGGTCCTGATATCGACCGTGCTCTCGCAAAGCACGACCGTGACGAACGAGCGCCGCGGATTCGAGGCATTGCGCGCCCGGGTCGGCCAGGTTACGCCCGACCGCCTCGCCGGCGTTTCGGAGGAGGACATCGCCCGGGCGATTTGGCATGCCGGCCTCGCCCGCCAGAAGGCCCCCCGGATCCGCGCCATCGCCCAGGAGGTCCGCGACCGGTGGGCCGGCCGCCTCGATGAGATCCTCGCCCTTCCGACGAACCGGGCGCGGGACGAGCTCATGTCCCTTCCCGGCGTTGGCCCGAAGACCGCGGACGTCGTCCTCGCGATGAGCGGGGGACATCCGACGTTCCCCGTCGATACGCACATCGCCCGCATCGCCGGCCGATGGCGTCTCACCCGCCGCAAGGACTACGAATCGATTCGGGCTGCCCTCGAACGATGGACCCCGCCGGAAAAACGGAAGGCGTGGCATCTCGCGATCATCTCCCATGGGCGGGCCCTTTGCAAGGCACGGAACCCGCGCTGCTCCGACTGTCCGGTGCGGCGGGACTGCGACTGGTATCTCCGGCATCGGGCCCCTGAAGGCCGAGGCGTCGCGCACAAACGCGGTTCGTCAACAAAGGTTAAGAGCGCAAGTCCTCTTAGCGCGCGCTGAGTTCTCGTGCCCCTCTCGGACTACGTCCAACTGATGAAGCTCCGCATCGACTCGCTCCTGTTGCTCGTGGCGGCCGCGGGCTACATCGCCACGTCCGGAGCCCACATCGACCCGGTCCGATTCGGCCTCCTAATGCTCGCCGGATTCCTCGGGGCCGCCGGCGCGAGTGCCACGAACCATTACCTGGATCGGGACCTCGATTTGGTCATGCACCGGACGAGGACCCGCCCGCTCCCTCAACGTCGGATTGAGCCGCCGGCCCATGCCCTCGAATTCGGGCTCGGCCTCGTGGTCGCCGGGCTCGTCGTTGCGGCCGTCGGGATCAACCTCCTGACGGCGGCGATGATCGGCCTCGGCTTCGCGATCTACATCGGCGTCTACACGGTGGGCCTGAAGCGGGCGCACGTGAGCAACATCGTCATCGGAGGCCTCGCCGGTTCATGTCCGGCCCTGGCGGGTTCCGCCGCCGCGACGAACGCGATCAGCCTCCCGGCCATCCTGATCGCCCTCCTCGTGTTCCTCTGGACCCCCGGGCACTTCTGGGCCCTCGCCTACCGCAGCCGCGAGGACTATCGGCGGGCGCGCCTGCCAATGCTCCCCGCGGTCTCGGACGAACGGACGTCGGCGTGGGCCATCGCCCTGTCCTCGACGGTCGTCGCCGTCGCGAGCATCGCTTTCGTGTTCACGGCCGCCTTCGACGCCCTCTACCTCGGCGTCGCTCTATTCTCGGGTGCCATCCTCCTCGGCTTCGCCGCGAAGTTCCTCGCGTCGCCGAGCGACGAAACGGCGTGGGCGGGCTACAAATTCTCCGGCATCTACCTGGCCTTGTTGCTCTTCGGCGCGATGGCCGACGCGATCGTCCGCATTCCCGTCTGACGGCCGGTGATGAGAGCCGTGACCATGACATTTAAGAATCGTTCTACCTTAGTATCCGCTAGACCCCGGCGGTGGATGATGTTCAATCGGTCCGGAGGGGACGTGTGAAAGCGGCCCTGGACGCCCCGGAGATCCATCGAGGCCTCGACGACGTCTACGTGAAGGAGACGTCGATCTGCTTCATCGACGGGGAACGCGGACGACTCCTGTACCGCGGGTACGACATCCGAGACCTGGCCCGGCATTCCTCCTTCGAGGAGGTCGTCTTCCTCCTGCTCCAAGGCCGCCTGCCGAATCGCGCGGAGCTGGAAAGCGCGCGGACCGAACTCGCCGCCGCACGACCCCTTGCGCCGTCCGTCTTGAAGCTGCTTCGATCGATGCCGGAGCACGCGCCGCCGATGGACGTCCTCCGGACCGCCGTCTCGTACATGAGCGGCTTCGATCCGGAGCGGGACGATTCCACGCAAGCCGCGAACATGCGGAAGGCGCTCCGGATCACCGCGCAACTCGCGACGATCGTGGCCACGTACGAGCGGATCCGGAAAGGGCAACGGGTCCTGCGGCCGGACCCGAAGCTGGGCCACGCCGAGGACTTCCTCCGGATGATCACAGGTAAGCGGCCGGACCCGACGCAGGCCCGCATGATGGACGTCGCCATGCTGCTCTACGCCGACCACGGCATGAACGCGTCCACGTTCGGGGCGACCGTCGCCGGCTCGACGCGGGCGGACCTCCACAGCACGATCGTCGCCGCCATCGCGACGCTCAAGGGGCCGCTCCACGGCGGCGCGATCGAGGACGCGCTCGGCCTCGTGGAGACGATCCGTCGGCCGGAGGCCGCCCGGGAGTTCATCGTCAACAAGCTCCGGAACAAGGAAAAAGTCCCCGGCTTCGGCCACCGGGTCTACAAGACCTACGACCCGCGGGCCCTGATCGTGAAGGAGTATGCCCGCCAGCTCGCCGAGTCGCAAGGCGACGACACGTACTTCCGGATCGCCGCGGCAATCGAGGAGACCGTCGTCCGCGAACTCGCGTCGAAGCGGATCTTCCCGAACGTCGACTTTTACTCCGGGCTCGTGTTCCATCGCCTCGGGATCTCGACCGACCTCTTCACGCCGGTCTTCGCGCTCTCCCGGGCCCCCGGCTGGACGGCCCATGTCCTCGAGTACTGGGAGGACAACCGGCTCCTCCGGCCCCTGGACTGGTACGTCGGCCCGAAGGACCTCGCGTACGTCCCCCTCGACGAGCGGGCTTGAGGCGACCCGATGCCGTCGGAGCGCCTCGTCTTGCGGCCTCCGAAACGGGGGCACAAGATCCTCATCGCGGCCGATGGCCTGCGCATCCCGGACGATCCGATCGTCCCCCTGATCGAAGGCGACGGGATCGGCCCGGAGGTCGTCCAGGCCGCGCTCCAGGCGATCGACGCCGCGGTGGAAACGGCCTTCCACGGTCGCCGGACGATCGCGTGGTATCCCGTCCCGGCCGGAGAGAAGGCGATGTTCCAGTACGGCGAGCTGCTCCCGGAGGCGACCCTCGCCGCGATCCGGGAGTACGTCGTCGCGCTCAAAGGGCCCATGACGACGCCCGTGGGCGGCGGGTTCCGCTCCCTCAACGTCGCCCTCCGGAAGGCCCTCGACCTGTACGCGAATGTCCGACCGGTCTATTGGATCCCGGGGATGCCGAGTCCGGTGACGCACCCGGAGCGCGTCGACGTCGTGATCTTCCGCGAGGGGACGGAGGACGTGTACGCCGGGATCGAATGGGAGAAAGGGTCTGCCGAGGCGAAGCGGATGATCGAGATCCTCGAGAAGGAATTCCAGACCCGGGTCCGGGCGGATAGCGGGATCGGCGTGAAGCCGATCAGCGAGACCGGTTCGAAGCGCCTCGTGCGCAAGGCGATCCGCTACGCGATCGAGAACCGACGAAAATCCGTGACGTTGGTCCACAAGGGAAACATCATGAAGTACACGGAGGGAGCGTTCCGCGCCTGGGGCTACGAGGTCGCCCAACAGGAATTCGGAGATCGGACGATCTCGTGGGACGACGCGCTCCGGAAGTACGACGGCAAGCCGCCGGCCGATCGCGTGGTCATCAAAGACGTCATCGCGGACAACATGTTTCAGCAACTCCTCCTGCGTCCGGAGGAATACGAGGTCCTCGCGACGACGAACCTGAACGGCGACTACCTGAGCGACGCGGCCGCGGCGCAGATCGGGGGCCTCGGCGTCGTGGCGGGCGGGAACATCGGGGACGCGCACGCCGTCTTCGAGCCGGTCCACGGGAGCGCTCCGAAGTACGCCGGCCTGAACAAGGTGAATCCGACCGCGGAAATGCTCGCGGGCGTGATGATGTTGGAATACCTCGGCTGGAAGGAAGCGGCCACGCGGCTTCGCGACGCGGTGCGGAAGGTCGTCGCGGCGAAGATCGTCACGTATGATTTGGCGCGGCAGATGCCCGGCGCGAAGGAGGTCGGCACGTCGGCGCTCGCCAAAGCCGTCGTCGAAACGATTCACGGTGCGACAGCGTGACGGCCCGCGAACGCCACGACTCGAAGACGACCCTCGAGGCCGCGGTGTGCCAAGAAATGGTGCGCCAAGGACTCCTGCACGAACATCGGTCCCTCCATTTCCGCGTACACGATGAAGCGGAAAGCCACGCCAAGTTTTCGCCCGCCATCGTCGCGCGTCGTGGTCCCATCCTGTTCCTGGTGGAGCCGGTGCCGACGGCGACGCGACCCATGATCGATCGGCTCACGCGGTTCCTCGAGCAGCATTCCCCGGAGATCGTGCTCGTCATCGTCGCTCCGGATCCCAAGGTTCGGACCCTTCCGGTCGGAGCGTACGACGAAATCTACGCCGAATCGGACATCGCTCGCATGACCCAGCGCATCCGGGAGCAGGATCCCGACGGCATCGTCCTGCCGTTCGAGAAGCCTCGACCCGCGGGTTGATGAAGGGACGGCGCCTTCCGAGCCCCGCGCATGGTCCTTACCGCCAGCGACACCGTCGCGGTGACGCTTTTTCTGGTCGTCTGTCTCTCGGTGTTCGGCCGCAAGCTGTACCTCCGGATCCGGTACCTCTTCCTCGCCAAGGGCCGCGAGAGACGGTGGGATCACGTCCCCACCCGCGTGAAGAACTTCATCGTCTACGGGATCTTCCAGCGCAAGGTCGACCGCGAATGGTACGCGGGAGTCCTCCATTCCTTCATCTTCTGGGCCTTCGTGATCCTCGGGGCGAGCGTCGTCGAGATTACCGCCCAGGCGTACGCCGCCGGATGGCAGGTGCCGACGCCGACGATCGCGGGTTTCTCCCTCAACGGCCCGCTCTACTTCGCGGAGGAGGTCGTCGCCTTCCTCGGCGCGATCGGGGTCGGGATGGCCCTCTACCGACGTTACGTGATCCGGCCGAAGAAACTCATGCACGAGGGGATGCTCGACGCGACGATCGTCCTCCTGTTCATCCTTGGAATCGTGACCTCGCTCCTCTTCTACAACGCGACGGACGTCGCCTTGGGCACGGCCGCCCTCCCGGCCTGGAAGCCGATCTCGTCGACCCTGGTCCGCCTCGCGATCGTGCCCGCGGACCCCACGTGGTGGCATGTCCTCTGGTGGACCCATGTGGTCCTGCTGTTCACGTTCCTCGCGTACGTGCCGCACTCGAAACACATGCACATCATCTTCGCGATCGTGAACACGTTCTTCATGGACCTGACGCCGAGCGGGGCCCTGAAGAAGGTCGATCTGGAGAAGACCACGACGTTCGGGGTGAACCGCGTCGAGCAGCTCTCCTGGCGCGCGCTCCTCGATGGGTACGCGTGCACAGAGTGCGGACGGTGCACGGACGCCTGTCCCGCCAATGCGACGGGCAAGCCCCTGAATCCCATGCGGATCATCACGAACATGCGGGACACCTTGGATGAGCAAGGGGCCGCGATCCTCGCAGGGAAGACGGACGGGCAACCGGACATGTTCCAGACCGTCCACTCCAAGGACGGGATCTGGGCCTGTACGACGTGCTACGCGTGCGTCTACGAATGCCCCGTGATGAACGAGCATGTGCCGAAGATCATCGAGATGCGGCGGCATCTGGTCCTGAACCAAGGGGAGATGCCGGCCGAGACGATGGAGGCGATGCGGAAGATCGAGCAGAACTTCAACCCGTGGGGCATCGGATGGGACCAGCGCGGGAAATGGGCGGAGGGCCTCGGGGTGCCGCTCATGTCCGCGGCCTCGGCCTCGAGCGAGGCGGTCGAGATCCTCTACTGGGTCGGCTGCGCCGCCTCCTTCGATGACCGCAACCGGAAGGTCGCGCAGGCGTTCTCCCGGATCCTCCAGAAGGCCGGCGTCCGCTTCGCCATCTTAGGGCCAGAGGAGAAATGCACCGGCGATCCGCCGCGGCGCCTCGGCAACGAATACCTGGCCCAGACGATGATCATGGGCAACGTGGAGACCCTCAACCGGTACGGGGTGACGCGGATCGTCGCGACATGTCCCCACTGCTTCAACACGCTCAAGAACGAGTATCCCGACTTCGGCGGGCGGTACGACGTCGTCCACCATTCCCAGTTCCTGCGAGAGCTCATCGACGCGGGCCGCCTCGCTCCGACGAAGGACGTCCTGCAGTTCCTGACCTACCACGACGCCTGCTACCTGGGACGGTACAACGGAATCTTCGACGAACCGCGGGACGTGCTCTATCGCATTCCGGGGGTCCGAGTGGTCGAGATGGAAAAGTGCCGCGATCGCGGATTCTGCTGCGGTGCGGGGGGCGCTCGCATGTGGATGGAAGAGCGGATCGGCGAAAAGGTCAACCATCGACGGCTCAGCCACGTCGAGGAGACGCATGCGAACGCCGTCGCGACGGCGTGTCCGTATTGCCTGATCATGCTCGACGACGCGGCGAAGACGAAGAACCGCGAAGACATCCGGCGATACGACATCGCGGAGCTCCTGGAACGGTCCCTATGAATCGCACGAGGTAACCGGGCGGTCTGAAAGATTTTTCTACCGCGGACGCCCGTATTCGGAGCGGGTCGTGGAATGGCTCTCCCAGTCTGGACGGATCTCGCGGGCCTCGTGGGCCGCCTCGCACTCGGCGCGATCTTCCTCGCGCATGGCTGGCCCAAGGTGAAGGACATCCAGAAGACCATTGGTTGGGTGAAGGGGACCGGGTGGCCCGGTGGCGCGGCCTTCGCGGCGCTCTTCTCCCTCCTGGAATTCTTCGGCGGCATTGCGCTCATCCTCGGCCTCCTCACCCAGATCGTGGCGATCCTTTTCGTCCTGGAGATGCTGGCGACCACCGTGTTTTCGAAGGTCAAGTTGCAGAAGAAGTTCATCCTCGGATACGAGCTCGACCTGGAGTACGCGGCGTTCGCCCTGGTCCTCGCGCTGCTGGGGCCCGGTGCCTTCTCCCTCGATCGGCTCCTTGGCCTCGCCTAGACGGTATCGATCTTCTTCGCCAGCTCGAAATCGAGGCTCGTAAGGCCGCCCTTATCATGCGTGGTGAGCACAAGCCGGACCGTCGCCCAGGAATTGTAGATGTCCGGATGATGGTTCATCGACTCGGCGAGGGCACCGACCTTGTTGATGAACGCGAGGGCTTCCGGAAAATCGCGGAACTTCCACGTGCGGGAGATCGTCTTCCCTTCCTGCTTCCAGGGGGGAATCTCGCCCAGTCGCGCCTGGATCTCGTCCTCCGTCAGCAGGGTCCGTCGGGCCATCGCCTCGCCTTTTCGGCAAAGGCCATGACCCGCCAAAAAGAGTTGGTCGGTATCAACCTTGAATAAGGTTAACATTTTGAAGCCGAGGCGAACCCGTCAGGCGGCCTCAGCGGACGATTACGATCGGAGTCTGCGCGTCGATGTCGAAGCCCCATGCGATGTCGAGGGCCACATGGAGGATATAGCTGTAATATGAATAGGTCCCCCGGTAGCTCGATGCGACGTCGGCGGGGATCGGGATCTCGAAGGCGAAGGGCACGCCGACCCGGATCTGCTCCATCGGCACCGAGACCTCGGTCCGATACGTTTCCGTCGTCTCCTCCTGGCCGTCGGCCCGCGCCCATTCGCCGCCAATCAAGCGAGTGTACACCCGACGGATCCGGGCGTTTCCGGTCTGGCCGAGCGTGATCCGACAGCCGATGAGCTCGCGCGCGAAGAATCGGTCTCCGTCCAATTCCACGTAGACCTGCGGCCCCTCGCCCGGAGAACGGAAGCGGACCGGCTGCGCGTACGTCCGGACGCTCGGCCGGTCGTAGAACACGAAGATCTCCGTGCTCCAAGTGGCGTCGGGCCAGAGGGGCACGTCGAGCCGCGCCGTGAGGACGTACTTCACGTTCGCGTGGCGGCCGGCGTACGACGGAAGGCCGTGGAGCGGGATCTGAAAGCGGAACGGGAACCGGAACGTCCCCATCGGAAGGGTCCCCTCGCCTCGAAGGGGCAGCCGCCATTGCACGACCGCGGCTTTTGAGCGATACGTGACGGATTGTTTCCCCTGCTGCCGGGTGATGACGGTCTCCTCGGTGCCGGTGAAATCGACGTACAAGCCGCGGGCCGACACGTCCTTGCTCGCCTCGACCACGACGGTGCCTTCGATCACTTCTCCTGTGAAATACGAGAGCCGCGGGAGTTCCACCTCGACGGAACGCGCCATCGGATCACCTATTCCGGCATGGTTCACCGGACGAGGAACCGGGTGCCGCAGTAGGAACAGGTCGCGATCCCGAAGCGGTCCACGTTCGTCGGCGGTCCGCCGCAGTTCGGGCAATTGAGGGCGACCGGCCCCTGTTGTCCCGCGGGGACCATAGGCTGCTGGATCGGCGGAGGGGGCGGGATGGACCGACGGTTGGCCCCTTGGGCGAAGGCGATGATCAGGACGATCGCGACGAAGATCACCGGGATGCAGAAGAACGGAGCGGCGGAAAACAGGAAAGGGCTCGGGAACCCCACCAGGGAAAACGCGATGACCAGGAAGGCTCCGAGGATCACGACGATCGCGACCACGATGAGCCCGATATTGGGAGGGCGGCCCGCGGCGGCGGGATACCAGCTCACGGGAGGCATCAACGTTGGCGGTCCGACGGGAGACGGCGGCTCCCCCGAGGCCGAAGGCGCGCGAGGCGGTTGCTCCACGATTCCGGATTGAGGCCTCGTTAGATGAAAGCTCCGGGGGTCCGCCCTCACGCCTTCAGTTCTTTCAGGGTGGCCGGGAGCAACTTGAGCGCGTCCGCGATGAAGCCGACGTGGGCGACCTCGAAGATAGGGGCGGTCGGGTCCGTGTTGATGGCGACGATCAGCCCCGCGTCCTTCATGCCCGCGACATGTTGCATCGCTCCGCTGATGCCGCAGGCCACGTACAACTTGGGGCGGACCGTCTTCCCGCTCTGCCCGACCTGCCGCGTCTTCGGAAGCCAATCCATATCCGTCAGGGGGCGGGACGCGCCGACGACGCCGCCGATCGCCTTCGCGAATTCCTCGACCAAGGCGAGGTTTTCCTTTTTCTGGATTCCCCGTCCCGCCGAGACGATGATGTCGGCGGTCGACAGGTCGATGTCCTGGACCTGCGGTCGCTCCAGCCGGACGAACGTCTCCCGGATCGAGGACGGGTCGAGGGTGACCGGCACCTCCGTGACGGTCATCATCCCTCGAGCGGGCCCCATTGCCTTGACGGCGCCGGGGCGCATCGTGACGACGATCGGTCGATCCGAACGGATCTCCACCTGCGCCTGCACCTTCTCGTTCAGGAGTCGTCGCGTCGCGACGAGTCGATCGCCCTCGAGGTCGACGGCGAGGCAGTTCGTCACGAGCGGCAGGTCCATCGTCCCCGCGAGCGCCGGGGCGAAGTCGTATCCTTGCGAGGTGTGAGCCACGAGGATGACCCTCGGTTTCGTTGACTCAACGGTCCCCCGGAGGGCCTGGACGTAGCCGTCCCCCGTGTATTCGGCGAGCGCGGGGTGGTCGAGGAGGAGGACGTCGAGCGTGTAGCCGGCGAGGTGGGACGCGATCTCCCGAACGCCGTGGCCGAGCACCGCGATCCGAGCGTTGCGCTCGTCCCCGAGGGCCCGCGAGAGCGGGCGCGCCGTGGCGATCAGTTCCAGCGTGGACGGCGCGATCCGCCGTTCGAGATGTTCCGCGACGATCAGGACTCCGCCGGCCATCGATCACCTCCGCACGAAGCCTTTCTCCCGCAACACCTGGGCGAACCGTTTCGCCTGCTCTTCGACAGAACCGGCGATCATCTCCGCATGGCCCTTGGCCGTGGGAGGCGAGAGGCCGCGGATCCCGAAGGCATACGGCAGCGGGACGGCCTCCCAATTGGAGAGACCGAGGGCCGCGGGGCCCAGCTCCTTGATCGGCTGCCGCGCCGCCTTCATGATCGCCGGTAGCGGCGCGTATCGCGGGGTGTTCGCCCCGAACTGGATCGACAGGAGGGCCGGCAACGGCAGCGTGTACACCCGCTGGAGTCCGCCCTCGAGTTCGCACGCCACCTCCACGCGGCTCCCTTGGACCGCCACCCGCGTGACGACGCTGGCATGGGCCAGGCCAAGGATTCCGGCCACAAGGCCGCCGGTCGCGGAGTTCACATAGTCGTCCGACTGCACGCCGGTGAGGACGAGATCGTGAGGCAGCGTCCGGACGGCCGCCGCGAGAAGTCGCGCGTTCTTGCCCGCGTCGAACGCGGCCGGATCGTCCCATGCGATGCGGACCGCTTCGTCCGCTCCCTTCGCGAGGGCCTCCCGGAGCATCTGCTCGGTCCGTTTCGGGCCCAAGGTCACGGCCACGACGCGCCCTCCGTTTTTCTCCTTCAGCCGTACGGCCTCTTCGAGGGCGTACTCGTCCGCCCCGTTCAGCTTGTAATTCAGCGCGTCCCGCCGGATGTCCTTCCCGTCCGGAGCAATCTGGAACTGAAGGTCCGGATTCGGGATCTGCTTGAGGCACACGACGAGGTTGAGGGGCACCGGATTTCGAGGAGGAACGGACGCTATTTCAACGTTCCCCAGCGGACCTCGCCCCGCGAAGGTTCACGAACTCCCAACGCATCCGATTTCGACCGTTCATGCGTGACCTGACTGACGCGAGAGAGAGGATCCGGCCGTTCGTCGAGCGGGCCCGCCGATCCAGCGGTTGGAGCCTCGATCCGTTCGCGCCGAGGTCCATCGAGCCGGCCGAGCCCTGGAGTTACACGGGACGTGCCGCCGAGTTGCTTCAGGGAGCGAAGGACGTCCTGGACCTTGGGACCGGAGGGGGAGAAGTCTTCGAGACCCTCTGTTTGTCCTTCACCGGTCGGGCCGTTGCGACGGAACCTTGGTCGGTGAACGCGCCCGTCGCGGCCGCCAGGCTCCGACCGCATGGGACGGAGGTGGTCCAGTGCTCCAGCTTGCGGCTTCCTTTCCGTGATTCGTGTTTTGAACTCGTCCTGAGTCGGCACGAGGAAATCGATCCTGCGGAAACGGCCCGGGTCTTAGCGCCTGGTGGGCGCCTCCTGACACAACAGATCGGAGTCGACCGATGGCAGGAGTTGCGCCCGTTCTTCCCGCGGATGAACGATCCCCGGGATCTGTTTCAACGCTATCGACGTGGCCTTCAGGAGGCGGGCCTGACGATTGTCCAGGCGCGGTCGCACGAGTGGAAAGCCGTCTATCGAGGGCTTGGGGAGATCGTATTCCTCCTCTGTATCGCCCCCTGGGAAATCCCTGATTTCGACCCACTTTCGGGTGACTTGGCGGCCCTCTTTCGGGCGGAGGAATCGCTCATGACGAACGGAGGGATTGTACTGACCGAGAGCCTCTTCCTCCTCGAAGGATGGAAAAGCGCCTCGTCACCGCCGGCCCGGTCCCGGCGCTAATTTATCCGGCGACTCGTCGCGCACTCAGGGGAAGATCCCGCGCCACTTGTACGCCTCGACGACCCGGTTGATCGCGACCATGTAGGCGCCCTGACGCATGTCGACCTTCTTCGACTCCCGCATCTCCCACACGCGGTTGAAGGCGCCGACCATGACGCCCTCGAGTTTCTGATCGACATCGGCCTTCGTCCAGAAGAACTCGGACAGGTTCTGCACCCACTCGAAATAGGAGACGGTGACGCCGCCCCCGTTCGCGAGGATGTCCGGGATCAGGACGATCCCGCGCTTGTGGAAGATGTCGTCCGCTTCCGGCGTCGTCGGTCCGTTTGCGCCCTCGCCGATGATCTTCGCCTTCACCCGCGGGGCGTTCTCCGACGTCAGGACGCCTTCGAGGGCGCACGGGGCGAGGATGTCGACGTCGAGCTCAAGGATCTCTTCGTTCGAAACCGGTTTCGTCCCGGGGAACCCGACGACGGACCCGGTCTTCTCCTTGAAAACTTGGACCTCCTTCGGATCGAATCCTTTCTCGCTGACGATGCCTCCCTTGGAATCCGAGACGGCGATGATCTTCGAGCCTTGCTCGTCATGCATCAGCCGAGCGAAGTGCATGCCGACGTTGCCGAACCCTTGAACCGCGATCGTCGCTCCCTTGAGGGTCAGCTTCACCTTCTTCGCGGCCTCGCGGACCGCATACATCAGGCCGCGGGACGTCGCCTCGTCGCGACCGAGCGAACCTCCGATCACGAGGGGCTTGCCCGTGACCACGCCGGGGACCGCGAAGCCCTTGCTCATCGAGATCGTGTCCATGATCCAGGCCATCGTCTGCCCGTCCGTGTACACGTCCGGCGCGGGGATGTCCTTCTCCGGTCCGATGATGATCGCGATCTCGGACGCGTACCGGCGGGTCATGTGCTCGAGCTCGTTCTTCGACATCTCCTTCGGGTTGCAGATCACCCCGCCCTTCGCCCCACCGTAAGGGATGCCCATGACCGCGCACTTCCACGTCATCCAGCAGGCGAGGGCGCGGACCTCGTCGAGGGATACGTTCCAGTGGTATCGGATGCCGCCCTTGAAGGGCCCGATCGCATCGTTGTACTGGACCCGGTACCCCGTGAAGACCTTCACTTTCCCGTCGTCCATCTTGACCGGGAAGTGCACCGTCAGTTCGCGGCGCGGGTTCTTCAGGACCTCGAGCATGCCGCCGTCCAGGTTCAATTTCTTGCCGACCCGGTCGATCTGCGTCCGGGCGATCTCGAACGGATTCAACGTCTCCTTCGGCTTTGACATTCAAACACCTCGGCGACCCATGGTCTACGTCGATGAGGTACCGCGGGTAGGAACGTTCGCGCTTAAAGCTTCCGTCCTAATTCTCTCGGTGTGCGCGGGTCCAACCTGGCGGATCGCGAATCCCATGGATCGGATCAAGCGTACTCCTCCGGGTCCACGACATGCCGAGGCGTCTCGCCGCGCAAGAACCGGAGGACGTTGTCGATCGCCGACTCCATCGCCTCGCGGCGCTGCGTCGGAATCGCGTTCGCCACGTGCGGCGTCATCAGCACGTTCGGCAGTTCGTGGAAGGGGCGGCGGAAGGGGCGACCCCTCTTCGACTCGGGATAGGTCCACCACACGTCGAGCGCCGCGCGGAACGAAGGATGCGTCCGCAGATGGTCGAACAGATCGTCCTCGACGACGATCTTGCCTCGCGCGATGTTCACGAGGACCGCGTCGGGCTTCATAGCCTGGAGGAACGCCGCGTCGACGAGGCCCCTCGTCTCCCTCGTGAGGGGCAGCGCGAGGACGACGAAATCCGCTCGGGGGAGCAGGCCGCGTACCGCATCGGGCGTCGCGATCTCGTCGGCCGGGGCATCGTCCGGCGGCGTCCGGGCGGTCCCGATCGTGTGCATCCGGAAGGCCTTGGAGAGGCGCGCGACCTCCCTCCCGATGCCCCCCAGGCCGAGGATCAGGACCGTGGAACCGGCGAGGGCCTTGTTGACCACGCCCTGGTCGAAGGTTCCGCGGCGGATCTCCTCCGTTCGCGCGACGACGTCCTTCGCGGCCGCCAGGAGAAGGGCCATCGCGTGCTCCGCGACGGACGTGGTGTAGGCTCCCGCGTTGCTGCAGACGATCGCGGCCCGCGGGAACCGGTCGAACGGCAGGTGGTCGACGCCCGCGAGGAGGGTCTGGATCATCCGGAGACGGGGCGACCGCGACGCCAGGTCCCGCGGCAGTTCCGAGCCGAAGCCGGTGCAGACGAGGACTTCCGCGGAGGCCCATGCCGCGTCCCGCTCGGACGGCGGCAGGTCCGCGAGGATGATTGGCTGGAATCCGGCCGTCGTCTTGGAGGCCAGGACCGCGCGGCGCTCCGCGTCGATCGGCATCGACAATAGGACGCGGGCCACGGCTCCCCGGACCGCGCCCGCGGGCTTGGGCCTTTCGACGTCGGTCGGATCAGCACTCCGAGTAGCCGCAGGCGTGGCATTTGACGCAGCCCTCTTCGAAGACGAGGGGCTTGCCGCACTCCGGGCACTCCGGATTCAGGCCTTTTCGGAGGAGCTCCGCGGCATCGCGGGATTCCTTCTCGAGCTCGACGTCCGTCTCGACCGCGCCGTTCGTCTCGTCGTACGTCTCGACGGGCGGCTGCACGCCGGTCTTCTGCATCCCGATGTGCCGCTTGATCGCCTTCGCGATCGCGTCGGGGATCGAGTAGACGCGTTCGCCGTGGTCGACCGCGATCCGCGGGCTGCGGATCCCTTCGAGCTGGTCGATGATCTCGTCGACGGGGACGCCGGACCTCAGGCAGAGGGAGGCGAGGCGGGCGATTCCCTCCGTGAAGGAGGCGGTATACCCGCCGCCGCGGCCGATCTGGGCGAAGACTTCGAAGAGGCCCTTCTCGTCCTCGTTGACCGTCACATACAGCGCGCCGTACCCGGTGAGGATCTTCTGGGTCCGGCCCGTGATCACGTCGGGCCGGGGCCTCGGCCGCAGGGCCGCGGGTTCCGGCGGGACCTCGACTCGCATCTCCGTCGGCTTGCCGGACTCCGCGACGCCGATGTTCAGGACCTGGTCCTCGCGGGAGCCGTCGCGGTAGACCGTGATCCCCTTGCAGTGGAGGTCGTACGCGAGGAGGTAGGCTTTCTTCACGTCCTCCACGGTCGCCTCCCTCGGCATGTTGATCGTCTTCGAGACGGCGGCGTCGCACCAGTCTTGGAACGCGGCTTGCATCCGGACATGCCATTCTGGCGGCACGTCGTGGGCCGTCGCGAAGACCCGCTGCCACTTCTCTGGGACCTCCTTCAAGCCCCGGGGAGATCCGTGGTTGTCGAGGATTTTCTTGACGAGGTCCTCGCTCCAGAAGCCTTCGCGCCTCGCGACTTCCTCGAAGTAATCGAGGAAGTACGGGAGTTCCTCGCCCTCCATGACGCGCTTGTACCAAATCAGGCTGAACTCCGGTTCGCAACCGCCGGACGTGTCCGCGATCATCGAGAGCGTGCCCGTGGGGGCGACGGTGGTGACGTACGAGTTGCGAAGCCGCAGCCCCTTTTCCTGATGGCGGCTGCCCTCCCACGCGGGATAGACGCCGCGCTCCCCCGCGAGCTTCGCGCTCTCATTATATCCCGTCTCCTGGATAAATTGCATGATCTTGCGGCCCCACTCGATGCCTTCCTTCGAATCGTACGGGACCTCGAGCATGAAGAGCATCCGCGCGAAGCCCATGACCCCGAGGCCGATTTTCCGTGTGGCGTAGGTCATCTCTTCGATTTGTTTGACTGGGTACGCGTTCATGTCGATGACGTCGTCGAGCAGCCGAACCGTTGTGCGAATTGTGCCTTCCAGTTTCTTCCAGTCGACTTCCCCCCCGCCGGTCCGGCTTCGCTTCATATGACGCGCAAGATCGATCGAGCCGAGGTTGCAGGACTCATAGGGCAAGAGAGGTTGTTCGCCGCAAGGATTGGTCGCCTCCATGTCCGCGACGTGCGGGGTCGGTTGACGACGATTGTTCTCGTCGATGAAGAAGAGACCGGGCTCGCCGTTCTTCCATGCTTGGAATGCAATCTTGTCGAGGACTTCGCGGGCGTCGAGTTGCCCGACGACCCGTTGATCCCTAGGATTCACGAGGTCGTACGATCTTCCTGCCAGGACGGACTCCATGAACTTGTCTGTGATGGCCACTGAGATGTTGAAGTTCGTAATTTCGGTCGTTCGGTCCTTGCAAGTAATGAACTCCAAAATGTCCGGGTGGTCGACGCGCAGGATTCCCATATTCGCACCCCGTCTCTTGTTGTGCACCAAGACTCCATTCGCGACGAAGCTTGCAGGTCCTGGGACCTCGAGGTCCGCAGTGGGCGCACGATCGGGTCGAATAGCGGTGATGTGAGTGTAGACCTTCGATACGTCCGACATGGCTCGAAGGTGCTCATTCCCGCCAATCTCAGGGAACCTTTTCATGAGAGCGACGAGACGCTTTCGCGGCAGGGCGCGTGGGTGCTCTTCGCTGATGTAGTGCATGAGTGCCCGGTACAATCGCCGGTTGGCCCCTCGACGGGAACGTCCTGGTCCGCTGCCGCGGCCAACGAAAGAGTAACTCGACCGCAAGACACCGGCTTGGTTCGGAATGACGTCGGAGGTGTTGACCATCGGTCTTGGACCGAGTTCCAACCGTTCCTGTTTTCGATCCGAAACGAAACCGATTTCCGCGCTGAACGTTCGCACGCTATCCTCGTCGATGACGGTCAACGTATGAACGGTGCGGTGGCCGAGCGCACGCTCGCGGTTTCGACTGGTTCCCCGCCGTGCGACGACGCCTAGCGACAGGAGAAGTTGCTGGGCCTCAATGGCGAGGCGCTCGGAAGTCGTCGAGAAGCTCGGGTAGCCACTGCCCGAATGGAGATGACCGTCCCCCTCGAACAGGCCTCGGAGGAACGCCCGCGCGGTGTCCGCCGAGCCGGTCAGGATTTCGGTCGGAATGAAAGCGTTCGGCGAAGAGCCCTTGACCCAACGCAACCGCTCCAACCAACGGACAAGATCCCGCGATTGGAACTGGATGTCGACATATCCGCCCCCCTCACCTTCTGTGATTTGGTTCGGGGCGAGCCCGAAGATCCGATCCATAAGGATCCGGATTCGATCCATGACCTCGATGTCCACGGTGCCAACTGTGATGATGAAACGACCACCCGAGCTCGTGCAGCCATCGGCCATGTAGAGCCCGAGCAGTTCGGAGAGGTCCGCATCCATCTCCGTGGGGACGCGAATCCGGGTCGCGTTCGGATGCTGCGGTCCGAGTGGGGGAAGCGACCTGTCCACGCCCAGATGCCCTCCCTTCACAATGACGAGCCAGTCTCCCACTTTCAGATTCTCCGCTTCTCGCCAGACGATCTCGCCGGTCTCATCGACGACGGCTAACGCGTGATTATATGTGACCCCGATCCGCAGGCCGAGTTCGGTTTCTATCGAGTAAATCTCCGCGGGCCCATTGTCTTGGGCGACAAGCGCGTGCGAATAATCCGCTCCGTCGAACACTCGATCGCGAGTGAAGTTCTCTCCCAACGGCGGGCTGTTCAGGAGGCGCGCGAGCGGTTTGAGACCCTCGGATGTCCGGAGGAGACTGTCGACTGAGATGCATCCGCCTTGCTTGACCGTTTGAGTCGCAGCGTCGAAGATTTTCATGAACGACACGGGGCCGGAGGCGACGCCCATGGTCGACTTCACGAAATCGCCCTTGGGGCGCAGGCGTGAAAAAGCAAAGCCAGTTCCTCCGCCTCCCTGATGGATCAGGGCCTGTTGTTTGAGCGCGTCGAAGATGCCGACGAGACTATCGTCGACCGGGAGGACGAAACACGCAGACAGCAATTGCAACTCGAGGCCTGCGTTCATTAGCGTTGGGCTGTTCGGCAGGAACTCGAGAGTCGAGATAATCCGGAAAAACCGGCGGGCTGTCTCCTCGACCTGCGCCTCAGTTGCCCCGTAATTTCGTTCCGCCTGCGCGAGGTTCCAAGCGACACGCGCGAACAGTTCCTTCGGCGTCTCGATGACGCGGCCCTTGTCGTCTTTTTTCAGGTACCGCTTCTGGAGGACACGCAATGCGTTCTCGGACAGTTTTGGATCTGGCTCACGGGCCACGACCTCGAGGGCCCTCGATTCAGCGACCTTGACCTCTTCCATGGAACGACCTCAGCCAGACAGGAGGGAGCGCATGCGTAGGGAGCAGTGCCTCCATCCCTGGGGGGCGGCGCCAAGGGCCACCCCTACCATATTCCTTTTTGAACCACGTATGTTACCAGCAGTCCGTCGCCCTGTTACCACGTTTGTTACCATACCATCCGGTGCCATATCAATTATGCTGGAGTA
>VBLT01000112.1 GCA_005878615.1 Methanobacteriota archaeon | reverse complement strand
ATGAGCGGCTTGGCAAGTGACCTCACGCGCCTCGAATCCGCGCCGCGATCTTGCCGATTCCCTCTTCGGTGAGTCCGATGACCGGCTCGAAGATCGGGACCCCGACATCGGGACGTTTCTTCGGGTCGAACTCGTCCCAGCGGGTCCCGAGGAAGACTGCTTCCGCCCTCGCGATCCGGACGAGTTCTCCGAATTCCCCGTTCGCGGGAAGGTCCAGCACCTTGAGCCGGACGTCCCACTTTCGGAGAGGCTCGACGGAGTCCTCGCCGTTCGAGGCCGCGATGACCGTTCGACAGCCTCGCTTCATCCCCATCCACGCCGCGACCATCCCGGCTTGATCCTGCACCACCGCGAGGGCGCGGCCCTGACTCCCGAGGGGGAGTCCGCCCGGGCCCGCGCGGATCTCCCGGAAGACGAAAGCACGGTTGTGCCGGACCTCGACATGGATCTCGACATCCGGATCGTCCAGATCGACGCGGACCTTGGGATGGTCCCGTCGGACGTCGTCCCCGAGCTCGCGGGCCAGGTCCTGACTCGTGAAGGGATGGGTCCCCACTCGCCGCGGACGGAGGGCGAAGGATTGGCCTGCCGAGAGGGCGGTCGCCGCCTCCGATCGGACGGCCTTCCTCAACGAATCCAGATCCGCATGCACTTCCATCGCGGGACTGATGGAGACCACGCCGAAGACGCGGCCAAGGATGGCCAGGGCCTTCTCGGGATCGTTCACGTGGACGTACACGCGGGCTTCATCCGATTCCGTGACGCATTCGACGCCCTCGCTCGCGAACAGATCTTGGATGTTGGCGACGAGACGGTCCCTCAGCTGACGCCGCACGTACCGGCTCTTGAGGGCCAGTTCTCCGAACCGCACGAGGAGGACCACGAATTCCTCAACCGTCCACGACCCATATTTTCGGGCTAGTAATTAATACGGCCTTGGCTTTCGCGCCGTGTGGACCTTGCTCTCCTGCTGCTCCAGGCGGTCCTGATCTTCGCGGTCGCCTTCATCTATGCGAATCTGGGCCTCGGCGGGGGGCTCCTGTTCGTCCCGATCCTGCTTTCGACCGGGATCCCATCGAAGGACGTCGCGGTCCCGGTCTCCCTCACCCTCACGATCGCGACCGCGGCGTCCTCCGTCATCAACCACCGGCGTCACGGCCTCGTGGATTTTCACCTCGGGGGCATCCTGGTCGCGGGCGCCCTCGTCGGGGCCGTGATCGGGACGTTGTTCACGCTCGTCGTCCTCGATGAGCGGACCTTCAAGGGGTTTTTCGCGGGGGTCCTCCTGCTGTTCGGCGCCTACATGGTCCTCGACTGGGTGCGGAACAAACGTTCCGTCGACGAGGACAACGACGCCTTGCGGACCCGCCCCCGCGTGATGGGCACCGCCGTGGCGACCGCGGGATCCGGGTTCCTGTCCGGCAGCATGGGCATCGGGGGCGGCCTCCTCAACGTCCCGTTGCTCCTCTACGTCCTTGGGAGGAAGACCCGCAAGGCGATCGGGACCTCGTCCCTGCTCATCATCCCGACCGCGGCGGTCGGCTTCGCAGCCTACCTGGCGAGCCTCGCGCTCGCGCCCTCCGGGTTCGCGTGGCCCCAGGCCTACTTTCTGATCCCGATCCTCATGCCGATCGTGTTCGTCGGGGCCTATCTCGGATCCCGATGGGGACTCGCAAAACTCAAGACGCGATCCGTCGCCCTGATCTTCATCATCGTCCTTTTCATCGCGGCGGCCAAGTTGGTCTTCGATCTACTCTGAGCCCAGGCCACCGCGGGGCCGGATTCGATCATCGGTGGGGGACGAGGCCCCTCCGGCGGTTCGCCCACTCCTGGGTCTTGGTGAAGAGGAGCTGGTCGACGACGATCCCGATCACGAGGATAACGATCATGACGCCCATGACTCCCGCGATATCCGGGACGGAGGAGGCGGACTCCAGGAGGAAGCCGAGGCCGACCGTAGCGAAGATGAGCTCGGCACCGATGAGCGACCGCCAGGCGAAGGACCATCCGACCTTCGCGGCAGAAATCAGATGCGGGAGGGCGGCCGGGACCGTGACCCGGAGAATCAAGTCCATCCCGTCGGATCCCATGTTACGGGCCGCCCGCAGGTACAGCGGGGGCACCGTCCGCAATGCATCCGCGAACGCGATGCTGACCCCGAAGACCGAGCCGATGATCGTGACGAAGAGCAAGGTCGTCTCCGACAACCCGAACCAGATGAGGGCGAGCGGCACCCACGCGATCGACGGGAAGGTCTGAAGCCCGAGGATGTACGGCTGGATCCCCTTCCCGAAGGTGGCGAACCGGACCATGAGGAACGCGAGGAGGGCGCCGAGGACGAGGGACATGAGGAAGCCGACCGCGAGTCGTCGGAGGGTCGCGGCGATGGCGCGGACCAGCCGCGTGCTGTTCCAGAAGACGACGAGCGCATGGCCGACGTCGGTGGGGCCAGGGAACAGGATGCCCCAGACTCCCCAGCGCACGATCAGGTCCCAGACGACGACGGCGACCACCGCTACCGCGACCATCGGGACGAGGTGACGGAACTCCCAGGCGAGGCTCCGCTCCGGGTTGCGCGCTACAACAGGAGCTTGGTCTGGTTGTTCGACCATTGGACCTCCGCCTTCAGGATCTCGTTCGATCGACGAATGACCTCTTCGACGGCCGGATCCTTCAGGGTCCTGGGCCTCGGCGCGTGGTTCTCCAGGATCTGGCTGACCATCCCGGGCCGGTGCGACAGGACCACGATCCGATCGCCGAGGACGGCGGCCTCTCGCACGTCGTGCGTCACGAAGAGGGTCGTCGCCCCGCTCCGTTGCCAGAGGTCCTGGACGACCGACTGCATCTCCTCCCGGATCTGGACGTCCAACGCGGCGAACGGTTCATCCATCAGGAGCACCCGGGGGCGCAGGACGAGCGCCCGTGCGAGCGCCACGCGCTGCTTCATCCCGCCGGATAGCTCGTGGACCCGCGCATGGGCGAACTTCTCGAGTTGAACGGTCGCAAGGTGCCGCGCGACCCGTTCTTTCCGGTCCCGGCGA
This sequence comes from Methanobacteriota archaeon, assembly GCA_005878615.1. Classification (GTDB taxonomy): domain Archaea; phylum Thermoplasmatota; class Thermoplasmata; order RBG-16-68-12; family RBG-16-68-12; genus RBG-16-68-12. The sequence goes on along the minus strand of VBLT01000112.1, from coordinate 32,493 downwards.
GGGACCCGCGCGACACGCAATCCGAATTCGACGTTGCCCGTCACGTCGAGCCACGGGAACAACGCGGCGTCCTGGAAGACGACAATCCGATCCGCGCCGGGGCCGTGCACGCGTTTGCCATCCATCTCGACCCAGCCGGTCGTCGCGTCCTCGAGGCCTGCGACCAAGCTGAGGAGTGTGGACTTTCCGCAGCCGGAGGGTCCGACGATCGTGACGAACTCCCCTTCGCGAATCTGGAGGTTCACATCGCGAAGCGCCTCGGTCTCGCCCGATTTCCCCTTGAAGCGCTTTCCCAGCATGACGAGCTTCAGCGCCGCGCCTTTCATAGGCCGCTCACCCGCGGGAGGCCGAGCTGATCGAGGATTCCGTTCAGCAAGCTGAGATCGTAGAGGGAGTCGGTCCGAAGGTCTCGGGGCAAGAAATCGAGGTCCTGGGCCCACTTCAGGTACGTCGCCAAGGACGGGGCGATCGGGTCGTAGGTGACGTTGAAATTCAGGAACGCCGCGCTGATCGTCCCGGAGTCGAGGCGGCTGTTCGTCGCATTGTAGATTGCATCGTTGATGATCGCGAGGTCGGAAGGGGTGGCCTTTTGCAGCTGGAGGGTCACGTTCACGTACATGCGCAGGAAGGCGGTGAGGATGTCACGATGGTCGTTGAGATACCGAGCCGTCGTCACCAGCTGGGTCGTCACGAATTGTCCCCGCGGCCAGAGGGACCGTTCATCGAGGACGACTTTCGCATTCGCCTCGCGGATCAATCGCGTCGCCCAAGGCTCCGGGATCCAGGCGCCATCGATCTGTCCGAGCTTGAACAACGTGAAGATTTGGGGATTCGCGGTGTTGATGACGTCGACGTCTCCGCCCTGGTCCTGCGTCCGATGTCCGGTCCGGTTGAGGAGATAATGCTTCAACGCCAGATCCTGGGTGTTCCCCCACTGGGGCGTCGCGAATTTCTTCCCGCTGTAGGAGTCATTCGTCGAGAGGTCGAGGCCCGGCTGGGCCACAAAAAGGGCGCCGCCGCTCGACGCCCCCGCGATGACCCGAAGGATGCCCGGCGCCACGGAGAGGCCGTTCAACGTCGGCGAAGGGCCGACGAAAATCAGATCGACATGGTTCGACAGGAGGGCCTGAATCGCCGCGGGCCCGGCGTTGAAGACCTGCGGTTGGATCGCGAATTCCGCGCCCAAGGCTTGTTGCAGGGCCCGCTGGTAGAGGCCCGTGCTGACGCCGTACAAGGCTTGCGCATGGGTCACGTTCGGCAAGAAGCCGAGGCGCAACGTGGACGCGGAGGGAGCGGACGAGAGGTATCCGAAGAGGACCGCCGCAGACACGACGAGCGAGGCGATAGCTATCGCTGTGAAGATGGCACCCGAGCGGAGGTTTCCCACAAACGGGTGAAGACCCCTCGGTCATATAGCTTCGCGGCGAGGAGACTTTTCACGGAGGTCCTCCTTCGATTTCGAGGACACAAAGCCCAAATATCGGGGCCGATTGCACCGCGTTCCGGCCAGACGCCGAGGATGGGATGGGCAGCAAAGAATCGTCGCGTTGGTTCTACGCCTACCTCCCGATGGGGATCTCCGGCGGCGCGACGTCGGCCCTCATTCCTCTGTTCGCCTACGCGCTAGGCGGGAGTCTCCTCAACGTCGGCATCATCGCCGCGGCGACGAGCATCGCCTCGGTCCCTTCGTTCATGCTGTGGGGATCCGCGTGCGACCGTATCGCGCGACGGAAACCGTTCTTGCTCATCGGGTTCCTCGGGAGCGGGGTCGCGCTCGTCGCGATGGCGGCGAGCCGCACGATGTCGGACTTCTATCTCTCGAACTTGCTCGCGGGACTCCTCGGCGCGGCGAGCGGCCCCGCGGGCACGGTCCTCGTGATGGAGGGCTCGGATCGCAAGGAGTGGCCGGCCCGGTTGGCGGCGATGAGCCGGATGACGGCGACCGGCTGGGTCATCGGCCTGGCCCTCGGCCTCGTGTGGTTGACCGCGGGCCCTGCACTCGTTGGCGGGGGCCTGAGCTCGATGCGGGCCCTCTTCTTGATCGGCGCGATCCTCGCGTTCGCAGCCGGCGGGGTTGTCCAACTCGAGACGCGGGAATCAGCGGTTCGGGTCGATCGGCACGAGCTCCATCTGGTCGACACGCATCCGCGGGTCGAGCGGGGGCGATACCTGCCGATGCGAATCGTCCATTTCATCGGGCCGACGAATTCCGCCCCGAGACTGCCTCGCACCCTGCGGTTCTACTTTTTGTCGGTCTTCCTCCTATTCGGGGGATTCACCGCGTTCTACAGCTTCTTCCCGATCTTCCTCACACAGGCCTACGGCCTCGCGAGCTCGGCAATCTTCGGGATCTACATCGCGAGCCAGGTCACGTCCATCGCGATATATCCGCGCGTGGCGGATTGGGTCTCCTCGCGGGGCAGTCGGCCGATGCAGCTGTACGGGACCGTCGGACGGTCCTTGCTCTTCGGATCCTTCTTCCTCCTGGGTCTCTCGGGACTTGCGGCGGTCCCGCGGCTTGCCCTCGTGCTCGCCCTCCACGCGGGAGTGGGGGCGTGCTGGGCCGTGATCAACGTCGCCAGCTCCACGTTGGTCTCCCGCCTGGCACCGGAGGGCGGACGGGCCCGCTCCCTCGGGGCCTTCAACGCGGTCCAAGGATTCGGATCGATCTACGGCCCCCTCCTTGGCGGCGCCCTCGCCGGCCTCCTCGGCTACGGACCCGCGTTCACGGGGACCGTCGTCCTCGTCCTCGCCGGTTCCGCGGTCCTCTGGGCGACGCGGGTGGCCGACACCTGACGCGTTGCGAAAAGGACTAATGAAACCCCCGTTTCCGTGGGAGGGAGGCAGGCCATGGACGTGCTGATCATCGGCGGCTACGGCGCCATGGCCCAATCGACGGTCCCGGACCTCCTCTCGAGTCCAGGGGTCGCCCGGGTCGGAATCGGCGGGAGGAGCGATGCAAAGGCGAAGGCCTTCGCGGCCGTGCAGCGCGACGATCGTGCGGTCCCCGTCTCCGTCGACGCCCGCGATGCCGCGTCCCTCGGGCGGGAGCTGAAGAAATGGGATTGCGTCATCAACAGCTCCTGGTACGATCTGAACGTCCCGATCATGGAGGCCGCGATCGGAGCCGGCGTCCACTATTGCGACCTCGGCGGGCTGTACCACCAGACGATTCGACAGTTGAAGCTCGATTCGAAAGCCAAGGATGCCGGCGTGACGTGCGTCCTCGGCATCGGTTCGACGCCCGGGACGATGAACGTGATGGGAGCCTATGGAGCGGCCAAGCTGGACAAGATTCGCAAGGTGCTGCTCCGCAGCAGCGGCGCGGTCGTCTCCGGGGGAGAGCCCGGGATCTTCGTCCCGCCGTACGCGATCCGAACGATCTTCGACGAGTTCTCGATGGAGGCTCCGATCCTCCGGAACGGGAAGATTCAGTTCGTCCCCGCGCTGTCGGGCCTCGAGCGTTCCGAGTTCGTCGCGCCCGTCGGGGTCGTCGAAGGATACTACACGATCCACTCGGAGCTCGCGACAATGCCGAAGAACCTGGGAAAGGGCATCCAGGAAATGGACTTCATCGTGGCCTTCCCGCCGGCGTTCCGCCAAACCGTCGAGACGCTCGTCCGCCTCGGACTGGCCCGCCGCGACGAGATCGTCCTCGAGGGTACCAAGGTCCGTCCATACGACGTGACCTCGACCGTGATCGACAATCTCCCAAAGCCGAAGGAACCCGAACTCGACGTAGACATCCAACGCTGCGTCTTGATCGGAGAAAAGGACGGGAACGCGCTCACGTTGCGGTACGAAGCGGTCACCTGGCCCCACAAGAAATGGAACGTCGGGGGCGGCGTCGTCGACACTGGGGTTCCTCCCTCGATCGCGGCTCAGTGGATGGTCAAAGGCCAAACCAGAGGTCCGGGCGTGGTGCCTCCGGAAATCGCCTTCGAGCCGATGGCTTATTTCCGAGAGCTGTCGGCTCGCGGACGTGGCATCCGCGTCGCCGAGATTGCCGAAGAGACCCGAACGTTGAATTGAGCGGCTTCAGACGCTCGGCGGAGGCGTCTCGCCGTAGAGAGACGCCTGCTCGCCAGCGGCTTGGAGCTGCACCGAGGGTGCCTTCTCGCGGTTCCTCCGAGCTTCCTTCGCGATCGCGGCGAAGGCGCCGTCGGCCACCTCGAGGGCCCACTCGATGTCCTCGTCCGTGTGCTCCGTGCTGAGGAACGCCCGCTCTCCCGTGTTCGGGATGCCGAACAGGACGTTGTTCCCGAGGCAATGGATGAACCAGTTCCACCAGCGACGGGTGTTCGCGCTCAACGTGTCCCGGAAGTTGCGGATCTCGTCCTTCGTCGTGAAGTAGACGTTCCCGATCGAGCCGACGTATTCGACCCAGGCCGGGATCCGTCGGTCGTCGGCGAGATCCTGGAGGCCGCTGAACAGCTGCCGTCCGAGGCGATTCACCTGCTCGTAATACTCCGGATGCTCGCCGAGGATCTGCACGGCCTTCAACCCGGCCGCCACGCCAATCGGATGACCGTTGTACGTCCCCGCGTGGAAGGTCGCGTTCCTCCACCCGCGGCCCGGTTCGAGGACATTCATGATCTGCGACTCGCCTCCGAACCCCGCGACCTGGAATCCGCCGCCGGCGATTTTCCCGAACGTCGTCATGTCGGGGCGGACGTCGTAGTATTCTTGCGCGCCGCCGTAGGCTAGGCGGAATCCCGTCAGGACCTCATCGAAGATCAGGACGATCCCGCGCTTCCGGGTGAGCTGGCGGAGGCGCTTCAGGTAGTTGCCCTTCGGCACGATGACCCCCGGACCGCAGAGGACCGGCTCCACGATGAGCGCGCCGACCTCGTCGTCGTTTTCTTCGAGGGCCGCCGCGGTCCCTTCGATATCGTTGTACGGATAAATCACGACCGTGTCGGAGACGGCCTTCGGGATGCCGCGACCGTACGGGACCGGCCGGTACCCGTTGTTCCGGGCCATCCGGGCGTCCATGTCCAGGCTCTGCAAGGCATAGTCGTGCGCGCCGTGGTACGCGCCTTCCGCCTTCGCGATCTTCTCCCGGCCGGAATACGCTCGCGCGGTGCGGATCGCGTGCATCGTCGCTTCCGTCCCGCTGTTGCAGAGGCGGATTTTCCGCATCGACGGCACGGCTTTCTGGACCGCCGCCAGGTAATCGATGAACAGCTCGCTGGTCACCCCGAGCATCGAGCCGGATTCGAGTTGCTTGATCACCTCGAGGGCGATGTCTCGGTTGTTGTGGCCCAGGAGCAGGGCCCCGAAGCCCATCATGAAGTCGAGGATCTTGTTGCCGTCGACGTCGTAGATGTACCCGCCGTCGCCGTAGTCCGCCAGAAAGGGGTGCGGTCGGAAGTAGCGGATGTTGCTCTCGACCCCGCCAGGGGTCAGCCGGCGGGCGCGGCGCCACAGCTGGGCGCTCTTCTTGTGCCGCGTGAGATATTTCCGGCTGAACTTCTGGGAGGGCAACGGATCACCTCCAGGCGAAAACGAGGCCGGCCCGGTGCCGACATCGGGACTCCGGGCCCCTTTGCGGAACGCGGTGCCGAAACGCCAAGACGCCTCGGCGGGCCCGGTGAGAATCCCTTCACCCGGATATTCCTGAATAGGCAGCCGAACCTATGAATAGCTTTCGCGCATAGTTTGCGCTTTGTATATCAAACGTCGAATCGAATCAAAGTATAGCTCCGAGATAGACTCCATGTCCGACGATTGTCCGCCGCTGGCCGCCTCCGGCCCATTTAAAGGTTCAAATAATCGCTGTACAGAAAGGTCCGTTCGGAGAACCGGTCGGGTTCTTGTGTGATGCGCATTTCCGGACGTCGGGCCAGCTCGCGGGAAGGGTGCGTGGGGCAGGATTTGAACCTGCGAACCCCTACGAGACAGGATCCTGAGCCCTGCGCCTTTGACCAAGCTTGGCAACCCACGCGTCCTGCGAGCGGATGCGAAATCCTAGGTGCGTAAATAATCTTCCCGGTCCCGGCCTCGGGGCCGCCCTCGGATCGCGGGCGTCACTGGGTCTTCTTCATGATCTTCATGAATCCGCCGGAGTCGAAGACCTGCAACTCGCGCTCCGTGAGCGTCGTCCGGAATTCGTCCCAGCTGATCACTTCGATCCGCTGGTTCCGCCCTTTCGTGAATTGGATTCCGTTCGTGCCTTTCACGCGGCCGGGTCGAAGGCCCTTCTTCTTCGCCTTCTCGATGGCGGCTTCGATGCTCACCGGTTCCATGACCAAGTCAATCCCTCCGGAACGCGGCCCCACAACAGGCCGCTCACGGATGCATCTAGAGGTCAATATATAATTGTTGTCCGGACGCGCCCCTCCCGCGAAACCTTCTATCGCGGCGTCCTATGCCGGAACGTGGTGCGCTTCGGGTCCTCGGGAATCCGAGGTCTCGGTAACGTCGAGGTGACGCCCGAGCTCGCCCTTCGCGTTGGCAGCGTGATCGGCGAGTTGTATGGAGATTCCGTGATCGGGCGCGATCCTCGGATCACGGGACCCATGCTCGTCCAAGCGTTCGCGGCCGGCGTCCTCTCTACGGGCTCGGCTGCCGTTGACGCGGGGCTCGTCTCCACGCCGACTCTCGCTCGAGGTGCTCGTGACTTCGCATGTGGGGCGATGATTACGGCGTCCCACAATCCTGCGCCGTACAACGGGATCAAGCTGTGGAATCCGGACGGAATGGCGTTCGATGAGGCGCAACAACGGGAGGTCGAGGAGGCCCTCGACCGATCCCGCTTCGCAGGCCCTACATGGGATCGCATCGGAGCCGTCTTTTCGCGCTCCGATCTGGTTCAGCAGCACATCGACGCGATCTTGAAGGATGTTGGGACCGCGAAGGTCCGCGTCGTCGTCGACTGCGGATGCGGCGCGACCTGCACCATCACGCCGTTCCTCCTGAGGCAACTGGGATGCGATGTCCTCGCGATCAATGCGCAGGCGGACGGCCACTTCCCCGGCCGCGAACCGGAGCCGACCGAAGAGAATCTCGTGGCCCTTCGCGCCACGGTGCGGGCCGTCCAAGCGGATCTCGGCATCGCTCACGACGGCGACGGGGACCGCATGGTCGCGGTCGATCGAACCGGGACCTTCGTCGGAGGCGACCTGCTCCTCGCGCTCTTCGCGCGGAAGGAAGTCCGCAGCGGTCTCGTCGTCCCCGTGGACGCGTCGATGGTCCTCGAGGACCTGCTCCCGAAGGCGAAAGTTTGGCGGACCCGCGTGGGAGACGTCTACGTCGCGGCGGAGTTGAAGCGACGCGGCGCGGACTTCGGCGGAGAGCCTTCCGGGACCTGGATTTTCCCGAAGTCGACGTTCTGCCCCGACGGCGTCTACGCGGCCGCGCGCCTCGTGGCCCTCGTTGCGGAGCGTCCCCTCGACGATCTGGTTCGGGAGATCCCGCGATATCCCGTGATCCGCGGCGCGGTCTCCTATCGAGCATCGGATCGGGCGGCCATCGAGACCCGCCTCGATCGCGCGCTCCGGGATTCCGGCGCGGAGGTGAGCACGGTCGATGGCTGGCGATTGCAGTTCGAAGACGGCTGGGCGCTCGTTCGATTCTCCGGGACCGAACCGAAAATCCGGATCCTCGCGGAGTCCCGAGAAGAGGCCAGAGCAAAGGAGATATATTCCGCGGTTCTATCGAGCGCAAAAGGCGCCGCTGCATGAAGGCCGTCGTCCTCGCAGCCGGAGAGGGCACGCGGATGAGGCCCCTCACGGCCAATCTTCCGAAGCCCCTTCTCCCGGTGGCCGGCAAGCCGTTTCTGCGGCACACTCTGGAGGCCCTCGGCGCGGCCGGAGTCCGGGAGATTGCGATCCTCATCGGATGGCAAGGCCATCGGATCCGCGAGCGGTTCGGGGACGGCAAGGCCCTCGGCCTCTCGCTCGAGTACGAAGAGCAAGGGGAGCGACTGGGGACGGCCCACGCGATCGGATGCATGCGCAAGCATGTCGACGGGACGTTCCTGAGCGTCAACGGGGATGTGGTCGCATCGGCCCCGGCGCTGTCCGAGCTTCTCGCGTTCCATCAAAAGGTCCGAGGTCCGGTCATGGCCCTGGCCGAGGTCCCGAATCCTCGCGCCTTCGGGGTCGTGGAGATGAAGGACGGTAAAGTCGCCGCACTGGAAGAGAAACCGCGGCAACCGAAGTCCAATCTCATCAATGCAGGCATCTACGTTTTCGACGAGGACCTCTTCCCGCTCATCGATGCAACGCCGAAATCGCCCCGCGGCGAGTACGAAATTACCGACACGATCCGCCTGCTCATGGCGAAACGGGACGTGTCCGGCTTCCGCCTGCCGGGCGAATGGATCGACGTCGGGCGGCCGTGGGATCTCCTGCGGGCGAACACCGCCTTGTTGACGCCGCTGAAAGGCGCGAACCGCGGCCACTTGGACCCGGGGGCGACGCTGGTCGGCGAGGTCCTCGTGGAGGAGGGAGCGACCGTCCGCCGGGGCTCCTACATCGAAGGTCCAACGATCATCGGCGCGGACGCGGAGATCGGCCCGAACTGCTACATCCGGCCGTCGACCTCGATCGGGCCGAAAGCGAAAGTCGGCAACGCCTGCGAGGTGAAGAACTCGATCCTCATGGCGTCCGCCCACGTGCCTCATCAAAACTACGTCGGCGATAGCATCCTCGGAGAGCGGTGCAACTTGGGGGCGGGCACAAAGGTCGCGAATCTTCGGCTCGACGAGGCCTCGGTGAAGGTCGTGTTCCGCGGGGTCGAAATCGATACGGGCCTCCGAAAGCTCGGGGTGATCATGGGCGACGACGTGAAGGTGGGCATCAACGCGTCCATCGACGCGGGCACGATCATCGGCGAGGAAGCGTTCCTCGGCCCGGGCGCCCACGCCCGCGGCAACATCGCGCCCCGGAGCCGGATCTTCTGAGGTGACGGGCGTGAAAATCGCCCAGGTGTCCCCGTGGTTTTCCCCCCACTTCGGCGGCGTGGAGAGCCATGTCCGAACCCTTTCGCGGGAGCTCGCTCGCCGGGGGCACGACGTGACCGTCGTCACGACGCGGCATGATCCGGCCTTGCCTATGGAGGAGACAATCGATGGTTTCAGTGTCGTCCGCGTGCGGCCGCGGACGATCGTCTTCCGAACCCCGATCACGCCGCGCATGCGCGGGAGCCTCCGTGACCTCGCGGCCGACATCATCCACGCGCACTCGCCTCCGCCGCTCGCCTCTCACTACGCGGGCGACGTGGCGACGGAACGCGGGATTCCCTATCTCGTGACATACCATTGCGACGTCGAGCTTCCCTCGAGCCTTGGGTCGGTCGTCGAGTCGATCTATCGCCGGAGCCTCGGGGCCGACACGTTGCGCAATGCCGCGCAGGTCATCGTGACCACGCGGACATATGCGGCAACAAGCCGCGCGGTGTGGCGATACAACCCGAGTGTGATCCCCAACGCCGTGGACCATCGGCGCTTCCGTCCGGACGTCGACGGATCGCGGATCCGCGAATCCCTCCAGGTTCCGGCGGGCACGCCGCTCGTGCTGCTCGTCGGACGGATCGTCCCGCACAAAGGCGTCGAGCATTTCATCGAGGCCGCACGGTACGTCGCCGAGGCGCGGTTCCTGATTGCGGGAGGCGGATCGCTCCTCGAGCCGATGCAAGCCCTCGCCGAATCGATGGGGGTCGCGGATCGCGTCCAATTCCTCGGGCGCGTCTCGGACGAACAGCTCCCTGAGGTCTACGCGGCCTGCGACGTCTTCGTCCTCCCGAGCGTCTCCCGACTCGAGGCGTTCGGGATCGTCGCTCTCGAGGCGATGGCGACGGGGAAGCCGGTCATCGTCGCCGACATCCCGGGAGTGCGCGAGATGATCGAGGACGGCCGGGACGGTCTCCTCACCGACCCGGTCAACCCGCGGGACCTCGCGGACAAGATCCGACGCCTCCTCGCCGATCCGGACGCCCGCCGGGCGATGGGCGTGCGGGCCCGCGAGAAGGTCCTCGAATCGTTCAGCATCGAGCGGGTCACCGACCGGATCGAGGCGGCCTACCGCGCCGTCCTGGACGGCGCGCACGTCGCTACGGGATGACTCGGAGGGTCGTCCTCTGTCCCTTGTTCGTCCACGCGGCCCACGTATCTTCTTCGTACGGATATCCGACGATGAGATGGATCCCGCCGAATTTGTTGAACAGAGCGAGGTCCTCATCGGACGGTTCGTACACCCCGCTCGGATGGGAGTGGACGGTGCCCACAACGGAGAAGTCCGCGGGGAGGGTGTGGAGCTGGAAGATCGCATGGTGCTTGCCGCTGATCGTCCCCGGGACCAGGAGGAGCTCGTCGATCGTCCCCTGGTCCGCTCGCAAGATCGCGCCGAACTCTCGCGGGTACATGTCGCGAGAGGCTTCGAGGATCATGCGGAGGGTCTTCCGCGAGATCGCCTCGACGCGTTTCATCGTCGCCTCACTGGCCGGCCAGCTTCTCCTCGATGCGACGATAGAAGTCGTCCCGGAACCGGATGAACTTCGCCCGTCGCTCCGAGGCCGTCATGGCGATGTCCTCGCTCCCTTTCAGGCTCGATTCGTGTTGGCCGTCCATCACCAGCAGGCATTCTTTGGGCCGCAGGAGGCGGACATGGACCTGGGCCGAGGCCGGGAAGACGTGCGGTCGGGACGCGGGCTTGAACGGGGCGATCGCGGTCACGATGATGGCGTCCAGATGGGGATCGACGATCGGGCCTCCCGCGGACATCGAGTACGAGGTCGAACCGGTGGGGGTCGCGACGATGATCCCATCCGCGCGGACCCGCTCGACCATCTGGTCATCGAGGCGGATCTCGAAGTGACGGATCTTCGCGATCTGTGCCGTGTGCACGACCGCTTCGTTCGTGCAGTCGAAGAGCCGCTCGCCGTCGACCGTCACCTTCAGTCGCATCCGTTCCTCGAGCCGGTAGTCGCCGCGCGCGACGCGGTCGAGGGCCCCCTCCATGTCGTCCGCGTTGACCTCCGCCAGGAAGCCGAGGGACCCGGAATTGATCCCGAGGACCTTGGCGTCGGAGAGCTGCAGCGCCCGGAGGATCGTCCCGTCGCCTCCGATCGCGAGCATCAGGTCTGGCTTCATGTGCGCGAGCGGCACGCCTTTCCGGTCGAGGGCCCGGGCCAAGTCCGATTCCAGGAGGACTTCGTGTTTGGATTCGAGCCGCGACAACACTCGCTTGGTGCAATCCATCGCGCTCGGGATGTGCGGGTTGGCGGTGATCCCGAACTTCACGGCAGCACGTCCAAAGTTCGGCGGTCACCGACCGCGACCAGGTCGGTCCGTGCCGTCGACGTGAGGGCCATGTCCAGCTCCTTCTTCTTCAGGTCGAGCACGAGTCCGCCCGCCTCCCTCACGATGAGGACGGCGCCCGCGATGTCGACCGCCCGGAGCTTCGCGTCCACGATTGAGGAATGCATGTAGTACAGATCCGAGGCGCCTCGGGCCACCAGGCACAGATCCAAGGATGCGGCCCCGAGCGCGCGGACGCGCCGTGCGCGGTGGGCGACCTCGGAGGCATCCGGAGCGGCGTGGCTTCCTAGGTAGACGCCGAACACCAGATCATCCAAATCCACGGGGTTACGCACGCGGATGGGGCGGGCGTTCAGAAGGGCCCCGCCCCCCTTCACCGCGTAATACGTGGCTCCGGAGACCAGGTCCCTCACGAGCGCCTCTTGGATGTCCGAGAGCCGTTCATGCCCGATCGCCATGGACACCGAGTAGGCAGGGACGCCGCGCAAGGCGTTGTGCGTCCCGTCGATCGGGTCGAGCACCAGGGTCGCCTTGCCGCCTCGATCGACATATCCCGCCTCCTCGCTGAGCACGTTCAGCGCGGCGCCCTCGTAGTCGAGGACGCGCAGGACCGTCTCTTCGGCCACCCGGTCGATGCGGGTGCTCGGGGCCCCATCGGCGCCGCGACCAAGGACCTCGGACGGATCTCCTTCGATGGCGGCCACCGCGTGCTGGACGGCGTCCGCGAGTTCCAGGAGGAGACCCTTCATCGGCCGACCTACCGCCTTTCTTGATATAGAACTATGTCCACTCCGGAGAGGAGGCCCCCAAGTCCCTCCAGGCCGGTCGAGTCGCTGCTCGTTATGTTTATATAGAAGTCTCAACATAGGCGTGCCGCCGAATCCCATATTCGGAGAGATTTACATGATGCCAGCAGGAACGCCGATTTTGGTTCTGAAGGAAGGGACTCGCCGCGAGCGCGGCAAGGGAGCGCAGTTCAACAACATCGCCGCGGCGAAGGCCGTTGCGGACGCGGTCCGCTCGACCCTCGGGCCCCGCGGGATGGACAAGATGTTGGTCGACAGCCTCGGGGACGTCGTGATCACGAACGATGGCGTGACGATCCTGAAGGAGATTGACATCGAGCACCCGGCGGCCAAGATGCTCGTCGAGGTCGCGAAGACCCAGGACGAGGAGGCCGGCGACGGCACGACCACGGCGGTCGTCCTCGCGGGAGAGTTGCTCAAGAAGGCGGAAGACCTGATCGAACAGAACATTCATCCGACCGTAATCGCCGCGGGCTACCGCCAGGCGGCGGACAAGGCGCGGGAGGTCCTCGAGAAGGTCGCGATGAAGATTTCCGTCAAGGATCTGGACACCCTCAAGAAGGTCGCGATGACCGCGATGTCCTCGAAGTCCGCCAGCGGGCACAAGGAGTTGCTCGCCGACATCTCTGTCAAGGGCGTCACGACGGTCGCGGAGCAGCGCGCGGATGGCACGCACTTCGTCGACGACGACAACATCCAGATCGTCAAGAAGCAGGGCGGATCGATCGCCGACACGGAGCTCGTGGACGGGATCATCGTGGACAAGGAACGCGTCCACCCCGGCATGCCGAACGAAGTGAAGGAAGGGAAGATCGCCTTGGTCGACGCGGCCCTCGAAGTCAAGAAGACGGAGATCGACGCGAAGATCGAGATCACGGATCCGACCCAGCTCCAAGCCTTCCTCAACGAGGAGGAAGGGATGCTGAAGCGGATGGTCGAGACCGTCCGGAAGAGCGGCGCGAACGTGCTCTTCTGCCAGAAAGGCATCGACGACCTCGCGCAGCACTACCTCGCGAAGCAGGAAATCTACGCCGTCCGGCGGGTCAAGAAGTCCGACATGGAGAAGCTGGCGAAGGCCACGGGCGGGAAGATCGTCACGAAGCTCGACGAGCTCACGAAGGACGACCTCGGCTACGCCAAGCTCGTCTACGAGAAGAAGATCGGCGATGACGAGATGACCTTCGTCACGGGCTGCAAGAACCCGAAGGCAATCTCGATCCTGATCCGCGGCGGGACGGAACACGTCGTCGATGAGGTCGAGCGGTCCCTCGAGGACGCGACCAGCGTCGTGGCGGTCGCGATCGAGGACGGCAAGGTCATCACGGGCGGCGGGAGCAGCGCGACGGAGATCGCCCTGACTCTGCGCGACTTCGCGGCGACCGTCGGCGGACGCGAGCAGATCGCGATCGAGGCCTTCGCGGACGCCATGGAAGTGATTCCCCGGACCCTTTCGGAGAACGCGGGACTCGACCCGATCGACATCCTCATCGAACTCCGCAAGGAGCACAAGAAGGGGAACAAGCACGCCGGCGTGAACGTCTTCACCGGCAAGGTGACGGACATGAAGAAGGAGAACGTCCTCGAGCCGATCCGCGTCGGTACCCAGGCGGTCTCGTCCGCGACGGACGCGGCGGTCATGGTGCTCCGCATCGACGACGTCATCGCAGCGAGGTCCGGCGGAGGCGCGGGCGGCGCAGGCGGACCCAAGGGCGGGGAAGGCGGCGAAGGCGGAGGCGACGGCGAAGATTTCTGAGGTCCCCCCAACGCGGGGGCCTCAGGAGGTCCCCAATGGCCGAGGAACCGTCCCGAGACCGGGATATCGAACTGCCGAGTTCGCTCGATCGACTCCTCCGTCGGATCGACGCGCACCCGAGTCTGCCGGCCATCGGGTCCTCGTCCGCCCTAGCCCTCGGCCCTCCATCCGCGATCGCCGATGAGAGAGGCCAGGCCCGTGAACCTGCGGCGGAGGTCGTCGTGACTCCGGCTCGGATCTATGTGACCCTCGAGCTGCCCGGAGTGTCGCGGGAGACCCTCGAGGTAACCGCGGACGACTCGCGACTGACCATCCACGCGATCGGCGAAGACGGCCGCGTCTTGCATTCGGAGATGGAGCTCTTTCATCCGGTCGAGCCCGAGGCGGTGACGGCCACGTACCGGAACGGGGTGCTCGACGTGACCCTGCCGCGGAGGCGCGGGCATCGGGTTCGAATCAAGCGAGGGGATTGAGGTGCCGGAGAAGACGCCCACGGCCGAGGCCGAGATGGGCCAGGCCGCGGAGGTCGGCGAGGCGGAGGGGCTCCGCCGCGAGAAGGAAGAGCTCCTCACGAAGCTGAAGTATCTCCAGGCGGAATTCGAGAACTACCGCAAGCGAGTGGAACGCGACGCGGAGATCGTCGTCAAGTTCGCCCACGAGGCGCTCCTCGCCCGCCTCCTCCCCGTGCTCGATGAGCTCGATGCCGCGGTCGGAAGCTTGAAGGACGACGCGGGCAAAGGAGTGCGCATGGTCCGTGACAACCTCGTGAAGGCGATGCGCGAGGCCGGCCTCCAGGAGATTCCCGCGCTCGGACGGCCGTTCGATCCGTACACGATGGACGCCGTCCAGCAGGTTTCCGAAAAAGATTCAAAGGACGGATTGGTAAAAGAGGTATTGCGGAAAGGATACCGACTTCACGACCGGATCCTGCGTCCCGCCCAAGTCGTCGTCGTGAGAAATCAAGGTGATGCCAATGGCTAAAATCATCGGAATCGACCTCGGGACCACCAACTCCGAGGCCGCGTACATGGAAGGTGGAGCGCCCAAGATCATCCCGAGCGCGGAAGGCAGCGCGTACGGCGGGAAGATGTTCCCGTCGGTCGTCGCCTTCACGAAGGACGGGATCTTGGTGGGAGAGCCGGCGAAGCGCCAAGCGGTGCTGAACCCGGACAAGACCGTCATGCAGATCAAGCGGAAGATGGGCACGGACTACAAGGTCCGAGTCGAGGGCAAAGACTACGCGCCCCAGGAGATCTCCGCGATGGTCCTGCGGAAGATCAAGGCGGACGCCGAGGCGTTCCTGGGTCAGAAAATCAGCCAGGTCGTCATCACGGTCCCCGCCTACTTCAACGACAACCAACGTCAGGCGACGAAGGACGCCGGCAAGATCGCCGGCCTGGAGGTCCTGCGGCTCGTGAACGAGCCGACGGCCGCGGCGCTCGCGTACGGCCTCGACAAGCAAGGCGAAGGGAAGATCGCCGTGCTCGACCTCGGAGGCGGAACCTTCGACGTGACGCTCATGGAGATGGGCGACGGCGTCTTCGAGGTCGTGTCCACCTCCGGCGACACGCAGCTCGGCGGGATGGACATGGACAACGCCCTGATCCAGTGGCTCGTGACCGAGTTCCAGCGGGATCACGGCGTCGACCTGTCCGGTGACCGGCAGGCGATGCAGCGGCTGCGGGATGCGGCGGAGAAGGCGAAGATTGAACTTTCCAGCACGATGGAGACGACCCTCAACCTGCCGTTCATCGCGCAGAAGGGAGGCCAGCCTCTCCATCTAGAGAAGAAGCTGACCCGATCCAAGCTCGAGCAGCTCGTCGAGCCGGTCCTCGAGCGCGTCGAGGGGCCGATCCGCCAGGCGTTCAAGGACGCCAAGTGGCAGTTCTCCGACGTGAATCACGTGATCCTCGTCGGCGGTCCGACCCGCATGCCCGTCGTCCGCGAGCGGTTCGAGAAGGTCCTCGGACGTCCCGCGGAACGAGGCGTCGATCCGATGCAGTGCGTCGCCCTCGGAGCGGCCATCCAAGGGGCCGTGCTCAGCGGAGAGGTGAAGGACATCCTCCTCCTCGACGTGACGCCCCTGAGCCTCGGCGTCGAGACCCTGGGCGGGGTCTTCACGAAGCTGATCGAGAGGAACGCCACGATCCCCACCCGGAAGAGCGAGATCTTCACGACCGCGGCGGACAACCAACCGAGCGTCGAGGTCCACGTCCTCCAGGGAGAGCGCGCGATGTCGGGCGACAATGTCAGCCTGGGCCGCTTCTACCTGACCGGGATGCCGCCCGCCCCGCGAGGGGTGCCGAAGATCGAGGTGACGTTCGACATCGATGCGAACGGCATCCTGAACGTATCGGCGAAGGACCTGGCGACCGGGAAGACCGAGAAGCTGACGATCATGGCCCCGCAGCGGATGGAGAAGGGAAAGATCGACCAGGCGATCCGCGACGCGGAAGCGCACTCGGAGGACGACCGGCGGCGCCGCGAGCTCGTCGAGCTCCGGAACGCGGGCGACCAGCTCGTGTACGCCACGGAGAAGCTCCTGAAGGAGCACGCCTCGGGGATCTCGGAATCCACGCGGAAGTCCGTCGAGGAGAAGCTCGAGAATCTCCGGAAGGTCCTCGCCTCCGACGACGTCTCGCTCCTTCGGAACGCGATCGATGCGCTGAACAAGGAGGCGCAGAAGATTGGCGTCGAGATGTATGGCAAAGGCGGACCTGCGGAGGCGCCTCCTCCGGGCTCCGGCGACTCCGGCGGGTCCCCCGGGCCGGGCGTCGTGGACGCGGACTTCGAGGACGTCGACAAGAAGTGACCGGGTCTCCGGTCAGGCGAGCGCGGTATGGCCGATGCGGACTACTATGGGGTCCTCGGCGTCCCTCGCGGGGCGTCGAGCGATGAGATCAAGCGGGCCTACCGACGCCTCGCCAAGAAATACCATCCAGACCTGAACAAGGAGAATGCGAAGGCCGCGGAGGAGAAGTTCAAGCAGCTCTCCGAGGCCTACGAGGTCCTCGCGGATCCGGAGAAGCGGAAGATCTACGATCAGTTCGGGGCCGACGGGCTGAAGCAGCAGGTCTGGGGCGGCCAAGGCTTCGATTGGTCCCGGTTCACGCGCGCCGGGGACATCGAAGACATCTTCGGCGGCGATTTCTTCCAATCGTTCTTCGGCCGGTCCGGAGGCATCGGCGGTTCCCTCTTCGAAGACTTCTTCGGAAGCGGTCCCGCCGGACGGAGGCGGGGACCCGCTCCCGGCCGAGACGCCCAGGTGAACCTTGAGGTCACGCTCGACGAGGTCGCCCGCGGTGGTCGGAGGGAGGTGAGCGTCCAGTACCCGATGACCTGTCCCGTCTGCCGGGGGACGGGGGCGGAGGGCGAGCGCCTCGTGACGTGTCCGACCTGCCGGGGCCGCGGGCAGCTCAGCAGCTCCCAGCAGAAGGGATATAGTCAATTCATCACGATTACGACGTGCCCGAAATGCAACGGCCGCGGCCAGTGGCCCGAGCGGCCCTGCCCTCGCTGCTCCGGTCGCGGCCGCGTCGAGGAGCAGCGGACGATTGCCGTGGAGATCCCGGCCGGCGTCCCGGATGGCGTCCAGCTGCGGATCCCCGGAAGGGGCCTCGCGGGTGACGCCGGGGCCCCGGCGGGCGACCTCTACGTGGGCGTCCGCGTCCGGCCGGACCGTCGGTTCGCGCGCGATGGAGAGGACCTGCTCTTGGAGCTTCCAATTTCGTTCGCGGATGCCGCCCTCGGGACGGAGGTCGACGTCCCGACGATGGATGGGACGAGCCGGCTAAAGATTCCCGCCGGCGTGCAAAGCCAGACGGTCCTCCGACTTCGCGGAAAAGGCCTGCCACGATTCCAAGGTCACGGCCGCGGAGACCTGCTCGTGCGGGTCAATCTGGAGACGCCGACCCGACTGTCGGCTGAAGAGCGCCGGCTCCTCGAAGAACTTCGCCGGCTCCGCCGGGCCTGAGCCTCCGCGACCGCGTCCGCTTCGCCCTACGGCGACGGGATTCCGGCCAGGTAGGAGACCAGTTTGATCATGCCGTAGAAAGCCACGAGGGCGCCGACCACGGTCACGATCGCGAGCGCATCCCGCAGGAGCAACCCCTTGGCATCCAGTTCCGACGCGACCTGACTCCCCGCGACCTGATCTTGCAGGATAGGAATCTCCTCGCGGTCACGATGTCGAGGGACGGTAGTAATCGGTTACGGCTCCGGAATCAGCAGTGTGAATCATTTCTGGTAACGCCCCCAACGGCCAAGGATTATCCGTCCCGCTCGGGTTTCAACGGTTGCAGATGCGCAAGGTCCTCGGCCTGCTCACGGAGGATTTCCGCCTCTACCACGACCTGGTCGCCGTGTTGAAGGCCCGCGACCTACCGTTCGTGAGCCTCTCCTTCGCCCGTCGAATTCCGGACACCGTGGGGGCCGTCCTGACCTCGCCGGCCGAAGCCGGACGGGTCCGGTCGCGGCACATTGTCGCGGTGGACGACATCGACTCGTCGATCGCGAAGGCGATCCAGATCCTCAAGGGGAAATCGTTCTGGAGCGAGTTGCTCGTCGGCATCGATCCGGGCCGGGAGCCAGGCGTCGCCATGGTTGGAGACGGAGAGGTGATCGACACGAGGATCGCCGCGAGCCCCGAGGCCGTCGCGTTCCATGTGCGCCAAGCGATCCGGACGTTCCCCGCGACGGAGATTCGGGTCCGGATCGGCCACGGGGATCCCACAAACCGCAACCGCATCCTGAACGCCCTGGCGCGAGACCGTCTCCGTGTCGAGATCGTCGACGAGGCGGGGACGACCCACCGAACGCCGCAACCGGACGTCGATGCGGCGATCGACATCGCGCGGACGCCGGGCCGACGTGTGCAGCCCCCCTTCGAGATCCGTCCCACGCCCGGTGAGGTCCGGGAGATCCAACGACGATCGCGCCTCGAGAGCGGCGGGCTCGTCACGATTTCGTCCGAGTTGGCGGGGGCGGTCGCGCGAGGAGACTTCTCCCTCGAGGAAGCGATTGCCCGAGCGCGGCGAACCCAGCGGCGGTCAAAGCGCTAGGTCGTACCGGGTCTCCAATTCCTTCCGGCGCTTGAAGTACATCTCCTCCGCGATCTCGCCCGCGGCGAGTTTCGCCTCGAGGGACTCGAGTTCGCGCGCGAAGTCCGACTTGAACGCGACGGTGTATTCCTTGACCACGCGTTCCAAGAGGTCGAGGAGATCCTTCCCCCGTTGGGTGACCTGGTACACAATCCGCGGGCGCCCATTGGGCGGAAAAATCGCGGCGCGGTCCACGAGGCCCCACTGAAAAAGTTCCGCAAGCTGCTTGTCGACGGAGGTCCGACGGATCTTCAGTTTCTTCGCCAGATCCTCCGGATGATCGAATCCCTGCTGGAGCAAACGAAGGATTTGGCGGCGCGTCTCGGAGGCCGCGATGTGGATCAGTTCCAGGGGTTCCGGCATCCCGGCCAGCGAGTCGTCTCAGCCTACTTCAACGTTCTTCCGCTTCGCGACGGACGTCATCTCCTCCTGGGGAGAAGTTGTCGGGAGGGCGGCGGATGATGTCATTAATATCCGCGAGGCTCGTATAAATCCCGAGGTCCGCATCGACTCGTCATGTTCGGGAACAAGAAGGCCGGGCTTCACGAGGCAACGGTGCGCCTCGGCCTGTATCGCCGAGCGCGGAAGACCAAGGGTGTCACGACGAATCCCGTGCTGCCGATTTCGCGAAAGGGACTCGAAATGATGGACCGGAGGGAAACGTATTTCGCGGTCGGTAGCCCTATCCGGTGGACGCTATGAAACGCAAGGACATCTTGCGCAAGCTCGAGGAACGTCTCGCGCGCGGCGAGATCAACGAGAAGACCTACTTGGAGATCAAAGCCCGCTACGAGTCCGAGCCGGAGGAGCCGGAGGAATCGGAAGAGGCCGCGTCCCCTAACGTGGATCTGGGGTCCGCGATTGGAGGCGCCGTCGCGCAGGCGACCGCCGACGCCACGCGGATGGCCAACGACGCGGTCCGCGCCGTGGGAGACGCGATGCGGGCGGTCGACTTCTCGGGCGGGACGACGAAGCTGAGCGACGAAACGATCAGAATCGTCGGCAGCGGCGTAGTGAGCGGCAACCCCGTCAAGACGCACGAGTTCAAGTCGGCCGGGAGCGCGAGGGTCCAAGGGTCGCTCATCGCGGAAGTCGCCCGGATCGCAGGCGCATGCAGCTTCGAGGGGGACGTGCAAGTCGAGGAATTCCGTTCCGCAGGATCCGTGCGCGTCGCCGGGAACTTGCAGGCGGAAACGATTGAATCCAGCGGGGCCCTCCAGGTCGGAGGGAAGATCCAGGTCGAGGACATCTCAGCCAGCGGGTCGTTGCAAGTCAAAGGCCCCGTCCAAGCCGAGGACTTCCACTCCAGCGGGGCCATCCGTATCGACGGGGGTCTGAAGGCCGAAGATGTCTACATCGATCTCGGTGGCAGTTCGAAGGTCACGTCGATCGAGGCGGAAGACGTCCAAGTCAAGGCGACGGGTGGATTTTTCCGCGTGCGGGGCGAGTTGGCCGTGGATCGCATCGAGGCCGAAGACATCGAGCTCGAGGCGACGACTGCGGCGTTCGTGAAGGGGGAGTCGGTGGTCATCGGGCCTCACTGCAAGATCGACATCGTCGAGGCGAAACGTTTGTCGGTGCACCAATCGAGCGAAGTTCGAGAGCGTCGGACCGCCTCGTGAGCCGCTCCAATTCGACAAACGATTATCGACCCACAACTTTGATATAAGCCGGGGGAGTTCGAAGCCTTCGTGCCGGAGCGAATTGTTCTCAAGGTGGCCGAGGCACCACAATCCGACGTCGGTTTGGGCCGCGCTCGAGTCGACACGAAGACCCGCGTGGCCTTGGGCGTCGACGTCGGAGAGATCATCCAGATCATCGGAAAGAAGTCGACTGCCGCGAAGCTCTTCCGAGTCATGCAAGAGGACGAAGGCAAGGGCATCATCCGTATCGACGGGCTCGTCCGTCGAAATGTTGGCGTGAGCCTCGGGGACAAGATCGAGGTCCGGAAGGCCGAGGTCCTTCCCGCGGAACGGATCACGATCGCGCCGATCATCAGCGAGGGTCACAAGATCTCCTTCGGTCAGGGAATCGAGAACTTCGTGAAGCGCGGCCTGCTCAAGCGGCCCTTGAACAAGGGCGATGTCGTCATCGTCCCGGGGATCGCGCTCATGGGCGGTGCCTTGCCGTTCATGGTCATCAGCACCGCGCCGAAAGGCGTCGTGCAGATTCAGGACGACACGATCATCGAAATGAAGGAAGAGCCGGTCCGCGAAGGCGAGGTCCTCACGCCCACCGTGACGTACGAGGACATCGGCGGGTTGAAAGAGGAGCTGATGAAAGTCCGCGAGATGATCGAGCTCCCGCTGAAGCACGCGGAACTGTTCGAGCGGCTCGGCATCGATCCGCCGAAGGGCGTGCTCCTGTATGGCCCGCCTGGGACGGGCAAGACCCTCATTGCGAAGGCCGTCGCGAACGAGGCGGGCGCCAACTTCTATTCGATCCAAGGCCCGGAGATCATGTCGAAGTACTACGGGCAGAGCGAGGAACGCCTCCGTGAGAAATTCGAGGAGGCGCAGAAGAACGCCCCGAGCGTCTTATTCATCGACGAACTCGACTCCATCGCGCCGAAACGGGAGGAGGTCACCGGCGAGGTCGAGCGGCGGGTCGTCGCCCAGCTCCTCACCTTGATGGACGGACTCTCCGGCCGCGGCCAAGTCATCGTGATCGGCGCGACGAACCGGGACGAGGCGATCGATCCCGCGCTGCGCCGGCCCGGCCGGTTCGACCGCGAGATCGAGATCGGAGTGCCCGACCGGATGGGACGGAAGGAAGTCTTGCAGATTCACACCCGCGGCATGCCGATCGAGGGCGTGGAGGAAGACCGAGACGCGCTCCTGTCCGAGCTCGCGGACGTCTGCCACGGGTTCGTTGGTGCCGACCTTGCGGCGCTCGCGCGGGAGGCCGCCATGAAAGCCCTCCGGCGCTACCTCCCTGACATCGATTTGGACAAGCCGATCCCCGCGGAGACACTCGAGAAGATGCGGGTCACCTCCGACGACTTCAAGCAGGCCTTGAAGGAAGTCGAGCCGAGCGCGATGCGGGAGGTCCTCGTGGAAGTTCCGCGGGTGAGCTGGACCGACGTCGGCGGCCTCGAGGAAGTGAAGATGAAACTCCGCGAAGCCGTCGAGATGCCCCTCAAGGACCCGGATGCGTTCAAACGCATGGGGATCCGCCCGCCTCGCGGCATCCTCCTCTATGGCCCGCCGGGCTCCGGCAAGACGCTCCTGGCGAAGGCGGTCGCGACGGAATCGGAGGCGAACTTCATTTCCATCAAGGGACCCGAGGTCATGTCGAAGTGGGTCGGGGAGAGCGAGAAGGCGGTCCGCATGATCTTCAAGAAGGCGAAGCAGGTCGCGCCTTGCATCGTCTTCCTCGATGAATTGGACGCGGTCGCGCATGTCCGCGGCTTCGACACGGACAGCGGGGTGAGCGAGCGCGTCGTCAACCAGCTCCTGACCTCGATGGACGGGTTAGAAACCTTGGAGGGCGTCTGCGTGATCGGCGCGACGAACCGACCGGATCGACTCGATCCGGCCATGCTCCGGACGGGCCGGTTCGATCGCATCCTCCTCGTGCCCACGCCGAACAGGGACGCCCGCCTCGCGATCCTGAAGGTCCACACCAAGGGTATGCCCCTCGAGGGCGTCGACTTGGAGGAGCTCGCGGTCGACCTCGATGGCTACTCCGGCGCGGACATCGAGGGCCTTTGCCGCGAGTCCGCGATGATCGCGTTGCGGGAGACGAAGCATGCGAAGAAGGTCACCATGGTCCACTTCCAGGAAGCCATCAAAGTGGTCCGTCCGAGCATCGATGCGGACACGATCAAGTTCTACGAGGAGTTCGACAAGAAGTTCAAGAAGGGACCCGACCGCGGGCGCCGCGAGGAAAACATCCTCTATCGGTGATCCTGGCCGCTTGTATCCGACCTTTTTTATCCAAGTCCTTCGTTTCGAGGGACAATGCGCCTCGTTCCCCGACTGCGGACGAAGCTCCAACTGCTCCTTCTGGTCGAATCGTCCTTCTTCATGATCGGCCTCGCAATCCTCTTCACACTGGTGTCCCTCGTCCAGCCGTTCTGGGCGTTCAGCCGGGCGGTCGGAGTCAACCGGGACATCGGATCCTTCGGCTGGGTGACCTTCACCGCCGACCACTACAACGGCGGCGTATGGAGCCTGACGACGATCTTGCCGTACTCGTCGCCCGCGTTCTCGTACTCGGAGACGGCGGGAGTCGCGGGAAATGTCTACGTCCTCGAGGTCGTGTACCTCGTCGTCCTCGGCCTGACCCTCGGGCTCTTCCGCTTTGAGTTCTCCCGAAAAATGCCTCCCGCGAACCTACTGATCCTCAGTTTGGTCGTCCTCGGCGTCGCGCTCTTCGCCCTCTTCTATCCGATCGTCGCGATCCCCGGAGCCGCGACGACGGACATCGGGACCTTTACAGTCGGAGGTTTCTGGGGATCCGCGGAGCCGTCGCCGGGAGTGACGTGGTCCTGGGGTCCCGGCCTCGGATGGTGGCTCCTCCTCGTCGGGGTCGTCCTGGGAGTGGGCGGGGCCGTGCTGCCCTACCTGAAAAGCCTCCGGGCCATGGTTCCAAATGCGACCGTGTTGCGGTCCGCTCCGTAGGCCGAACGATTGCGGCGGAATCTTCAAATAGCGTGCGTCGGATGTCTGTCAGACAAAGGGATGGGACGCCATCGTGGCGGTGCCGCGGTGGGCCCACACCGATGCGGGTGATGGGATGAAGAAATTTGCCACCGAGCTGCGAGGTAAGACTGTCATGACGAACGACGGTCAGATCCTCGGCACAATCGAGAATTTCATCGTGAACACGAAGAGCGGGAAATTGTCCGACGTCCTCGTCGCTCCGGCCGAGAACACGCCGACGAAAGGACTGAAGACGGACCCGGAAGGGCGCATCGTCCTGCCGTTCCAGGGAATGCGCGCGGTGAAAGACGTCGTCGTGATGAATCTCTAGTCACGTCGCCGATCGTGCTCACGCGCGCCGCGGACGGCGGCCCAGCGCCTCGAGGGCCGCTTGCAACTTCTGCGGATCCTCGAGCAGCGCTTCGATGACTGCCTCCGTGAGGGCGGCCGTCGACCAGACCTCGACCATGAGGTCCGGGTCCTTCCCGACGGACCACTCGACGGCCGGATTCACCGCCCCCTCACTTCGCGATGTCCTTCAGCTTGCCCGCGAGCTCGGAGAGATCCATCCCTGTCAAGGCCTTCACTAGGGCCGGCGCGGTCGCGGCGATGTCCACCACGCTGCCGACGAGTTGCGACGGCCCGCGTTCGCCCATGATGATGAGCTTCTGGGTCGTCTCGAGGGACTTCGCGGCGTTCGCGACGATCTCGGGGAGCTTCTCGACGATGAGCTGCGTCACCGCGGCTCGACCGTACTGCCCCCAAGCCTCCGCCTTCGCGCGCATCGCCTCGGCTTCGGCGAGGCCGGTCGCCTTGATCGCATAGGCCTGGGCCTCCCCCTTGAGCCGGATGATGTCCGCCTCGGCGGTCCCTTCCTGCCGGATGCGTTCGGCTTCCCCCGCGGCGGTTCGGGAGAGGCGTTCCCTTTCCCCCTCCGCCACGAGGATGGCTCGCTCTTTCTCCCCCTCCGCGGTGATGATCAGCTTCCGCTTTTCACCATCCGCCGTGGCCGCCACCGCATCCGCGGCCATCTTGGCGGGCACGACCTGCGCGGCCTCTTGCTCCTGTTCTCGTCGCTTGACTTCCTGCTGCTGGACGAGCACTTCCTGCTCCTTCGCGCGGATGTCGATCTTCCGCTGCTCGACGATCAGCTCCTGCTGCCTCTTTGCCGTCTGAAGCTGGAAGGCGATCTCCTTGTTCGCGCGCTCGAGCTCCACCTGGGTCTCCGACTGCTGTTTGATGATGTCGCGGTCCCGGTGGAACTGCGCCACGTTCGCCTCGGCGCTCGCGTTCGCCCTCTCCGCCTCCTGGGCGGCTTGGGCCTCCGCAATCGTCGCCTCGCGGTTCGCGCCCGCCTTTCCCATCCGCGCGTCTCGCTTCACCTCTTCAGTGCGCTTCACGCCGAGGGCGTCGAGGTAGCCCTGGGCGTCCTCGATCTCTTTGATCACGAAGGACCGGATTTCGATCCCCATGTTCCTCAGGTCGTTGCCGGCCATGCCGAGGATCTTCGACGCAATCGCGTCCCGGTCCGAGTTCACCTCTTCGACCGTCAGGGTGGCGCAGACCCCACGGACGTGTCCTTCGAGGGTCTTGAGGGCGATCTCGTCGACCTGCTGTTCCGTCTTCCCGAGCAGGTTCTCCGCCGCGGTGTTCAAGGTCGCCTCGTCGGAGGAGATTTTCACCTGGGCGACGGCCTTGATGTTGATCTTCGCCCCGGACCGCTTCACGTCCGTGACGATGTCCGTGACGACGAGGTCGAGCGTCCTGACGTCGAGCCTCAACCACTCCACCGACTCGAAGATGGGCACGATGAATTTCGCGCCGCCAGACTTCACCTGGTAGCCGCGTCCGCCCATGCCTTTCTGTCGCCGACCATAGACCACCATCGCCATGTTCGGAGGCACTTTCTTGTAGCGGCTCGCATAAGCCAGCACGGTCCCGAACACGACGCCCACGATTGCCAGTATGACGAATCCAAGAATGTCTTCTCCAGCCATGTTGCTCCCTCCCTAGATCTTGTGCACCTTGACCGAATTGCCGACGATTGAATCGACGACCACATGCTCATCCGTTCCAACGACGTCGTCGGAGATTGCCTGCAACAGTGTGCGTCCGCGGGCTTCCGTCACGACGACGATCTGCCCGGGCTGACCGGGGCGGATTGGGATCATCACCTGTCCTTTGTACCCCACGAGGGTCGCCAGGTCCACACGCGTCTCGGCCTGGCTCTTCACGAACAGGTTCAGCATCACGACGTACAGGCCGCCCGACACCAGGACCGCGAAGACCGCGGCGAGGATCGGAGTGACGATGGGCCCGAAGCCAACCGTCTCGAAGATCGTGCCGAAACCGCCGAACGAGGTCCCGAACGAGGCGACGATGGGCAGGCTGAGAGGACTCAGTCCCAGGTCCACGTCCGGACTGATGTCGTGATCGAAGTCGATCCCGCCGATGTCCCCGAGGATGAGCACCAGGACGAGGAGCATCAGGAACGCGATCATCACCCAGGTGTACGGGCTCAGACCGAGGATCGCCATCGGCTCACCGTCGCTCCCGCCAATCGCGGGTCACCGGCTGCGTCTTCTGTTGCGGCAATTTCACAGCCTCCGACGCACCGCCCATCTTTGCGCCGCAATTCCAGCAGAATCCATCCGTCTTCTTCAGACGGACGCCACAGAAGGGGCAGTAGACCGTCGACGCGGGGGTAGCGCCCTTCGCGGTCGGCGCCGTCGGTTTCAAGGATTTCGTTGGAGGCGAAGGCGACTTCGCGGGCACGGCCGCGGGAGGCGGCGCAGACCTCGGAGCCGGATCGAACACGGCGCCGCATTCCGTGCAGCGCTTGGCATCCTCCGTGACCAAGGAACCGCAGATGGGGCAGACGTATCCGCGGAACACGACCCCGCGGCGGCCGAAGCCCAAGTCGCGATTCGGCTGAAACTCCAGATCCCGGCCCGCGTCGAACTCGAGAGGACGGCGGGCATCGAACTCCAGGGGACGGCCCACGTCGAACTCGAGTTTGCGGCTCGGATTGAAGTTCAGGAGGTCGGCCATGCCCTCCACGCTCCCCAGCCACAATATTCGGTCCTAGCAGGATAAACGTTGTGTAGGCAATCCTCGTATTCTACAGAAGGACGCGGCGTTCCTCCTTCACGACATTCAGGACGACCTGCGTATAGGTGTTCTCGACATAGTCCATCGAACCGAGCCTCTTGATGAACCCGTCGAGCTCGCGGGTGTTCTTCAATCGGACGACGACGATCGAATCCCATTCTCCCGTGACGTCGTACACGTGGGTGACGCGGTCGTCCTTCGCGATCCTTCGCTGGACGTCCAGGAGCTTCCCCTTGTGGATCTTGACGCCCACGACAGCGAGGACGTCGTAACCGAGTCTCGACTCGGCGAGGATTGGCGCGTAGCCGGCGATGATGCCTTCCTGCTCGAGCTTCCGGATGCGATTCGAAACGGTGCTGAGGCTCGCATCGACCGCCTTCGCGATCTCACGGAACGACTTCCTCGCATCCGCATTCAAGAGCCGGAGGATTCGGACATCGAGGTCGTCAAGGTGCGAGGTGGCCATGGTTTCGTCCTCCTTGGGCGAGCGATCGGTTCAGATGTGCACGTCGCCCGCGTGGGGTATTGAACAATGTTTCGTCCAGCATCAATATTTCGTCCGTCTGTACGGTTTCTTGGACTGATAGTTTATATATGTTCACAATTCTGCCATGGACATCAAACGGGCCGGGTGGGTCCGTTCAGGCGGGAAGGACATGGCAATCGCTCAGAGTACACCGGCGAAAACGAAGAAAATGACCGTGGCTTCGGTGCTGAAACAGATCGAAACGGAAAAGATTCGCTGGATCGACCTGCAGTTCGTCGACGTGCTCGGAGCCCTTCAGCATATCACGATTCCTGCGACCTCCCTCGGCAACGAAGAATTCAAGCGTGGCATTGGGAAACTGGACGGCTCGTCGATCAAAGGGTTCAAGGAGATCCACGAGTCGGACATGGTCATGAACCCGGACCCCTCGACCTTCGCGGTCCTCCCCTGGTACGAAGGAGAGCACCGGACTGCGCGCTTCATCGTCGACGTCTACGAGGGCGGGAGTCACGAGCGGTTCACCCGCGATTCCCGATACATGGCGCAGAAGGCCGCTCAGTTTGCCGCGGACCAGGGTTACGACACCACCTATTGGGGACCCGAAATCGAATTCTTCGTGTTTGACGGGATCCGGCTGCTTCCGTCCGCCGACGCCGCGCGAAATCCGTGGTCAGGCGCCGGGTATGAGATTGTTTCGCGGGAGGCGCCGTGGAACGACAGTGGAGGGAAAGAGTTCCCGATTCGCTTCAAGGAAGGCTATTATCCCGCTCCCCCCGTCGACAGTCTGCAGGACTTCCGCAACGAAGCCTGTCGCGTCCTGATCGAATCCTTCGGCATGACCCTCGACGCACACCACCACGAAGTCGCGACGGCCGGTCAGTGCGAGATCGACATGCGGTACGACGAACTCGTCCCGATGGCGGACAACGTGGCCACGTATCGGTACGTGATGAAGATGGTCGCCCACAAAATGGGGATGATGGCCACGTTCATGCCGAAGCCCATCTTCGGCGACAACGCGAGCGGGATGCACGTTCACCAGAGCCTTTGGACGAAGGGCAAGAACATGATGTACGACCCGAACGACGAGTACGCCGAAATCAGCCAGACCTGCCGCTACTATATCGGCGGGCTCATGGACCATGCCCGCAGCCTGTGCGCGTTCACGAACCCGACGACGAACTCCTACCGGCGGCTCGTACCTGGATACGAGGCGCCCGTGTTCATCGCCTGGTCGAAACGCAACCGGAGCGCGAACATCCGGATCCCCATGTACTACCAGGGGATCGAGGCCGCGAAGCGCATCGAGTACCGCACGCCGGACCCGGCCTGCAACCCGTACCTATCGTTCGCCGCGATGCTGTGTGCGGGATTGGACGGCGTCAAGAGGAAGATCGATCCGGGGAACCCCGTCGATGAGGACCTCTACCACCTCAGCGCGAGCAAGCGCAAAGAGTACGGGGTCCGCGAACTGCCCGGTTCCCTGAAGGAATCGATCGAGCACCTGCAGACGGACTACATGTTCCTGAAGACCGTCTTCCCGCAAGACCTCCTAGAGAAGTACGAGGAGCTCAAGCTCGACGAGCACCTGCAGACATCGCTCCGGCCCTCGCCGTATGAGTTCTATCGGTACATGGACGCGTGAGCATCCCGGGACCACGAGAACGTTCTTGGCCCACCGTGAGGTCCGGGCCGCCCGGTGCGCTACCTCGCCTCGCGGGTCGCGATCGTCGGCGGCGTCCTCTTCTTCCCCGCGTGGGTCGGCTCATCCCTCCTCGCGACGGCAGCCCTCGGCCTCGAAAGTTACGGGCCCCTGACGGTCCTCTCTCGAGTCGCGTGGACGACCGACCTGCCGCTGTTCGGGTTCCTCGGCCTCATGATCTTCGCCCTCGCCGACCATTTCGTCCCACTGTTCTCCGGCCGTGAGTTGCGGAGTCCCCGCTTGGCTTTGATCCAGGTTCTCTTCTCGATTGCGTCGGTCGTCCTGCTGCTCGCCCTCTCCCGGTCGGCCGTTTTCGGTCGAACGTTGTGGCTCATTACCGCAGTGTGGTTCGTGGTCCAGATCGTCGCGACGTGGACGTCGGGGAAGCCGGCCCCGCGGCGAGACTCCCGGACCGCCGCTCTCTCCTCAATCGATTGGCGCGCCCGCCTCATCACAAGTTCCGCCTGGGCGTACCTTCCTCTCGGTTCCTTGGGGCTCGTGTTGAACGCCCCTGGCGGTGACCCGTTGGTCCCAGCCCTTGCGGGTTATGGAAGCTCCTTCGTCCACCTCTATGTCGGCGGTTTCGTCACGCTCGCCCTTTTCGGTTTCGTACTTCATCTCCTGCCGCGATTCCTGGAGGTCGTCCCCGCGGCGCGATGGGTCTCGGTCCTCGCCGCCCTCGCCATTCCCTCTCCCATCGGGGTCGCCCTCTCGCTTCCGTTCGCGGGGACCGACGATCCTCGCGGGGCGCTTCTGGTGGGGTTTGCAGCCGCGGAAGCGATGGCGTCGATCGTGTTCGCGGGCCTGGTCTTCGGGATGTGGCGTCGGAGCTCGCGCCGACGCCCGGCCGCGTCCTTCTCCGTCCTTGGCGGTGGCTGGCTGGTCCTCGGTTCCTTCCTGGCCGTCTACATGGCGGTGGTCCCCGGAGGCACGAGCCGATGGCTGCCCGCCCACGGCTGGATCGTCCTCCTAGGATTCGCCACGTTCGAAATCTTTGGGCTCATCCACGAGATCCTGCTTCCGTACGTGACGGGAGGGCTTCGCGCCTGGCGCCTCGGCGTCCGGGCTCACGAAGTCTTTGCGACCCTGGGACTCCTCTCGGTGCTGCTCTCGGCGGGCTTGGCCGTCGAGGGGTTTCCGCGATCCCCCGTCATCCTTGGTTTCGTCGGCTTCGGCTTCTTGCTGGCGATGGGGGTGAGCGTCGCCGTGGGGACCCTACGGACGGTCGCCGCGATCTCGCGCCCGGTGGCCGCCCACCGGACCGCGCCCTAGGACCCCTTGGACTTCCTGTGAGCCGCCATCCAGCCCGAGGCCAAGACGATCCCTCCGACGAGATAGCCGAGCAGGGCGATTCCCATCAAGGACGCGATCGGGACGGCGAGGGGGCTGAGGATGTTCGTGTGGACGTACAGCACATTTTGTCCTCCGCCGCCGACATCGGTGGTCAGCAGCGCGGCGCCCGCCTGAAAACCGCCCCACGCCATGATCAACGAGGCTCCGGCGGAACCAAGGCTGCCCAGCGTCAGGTGAATCCACGCACCGATGTTCCTCCCGCCCACGAGGGCGGAGCCCATCGTGCCCTCGATGTGCTGATAGAAGAACGCCGTGAATCCGGTCCCTCCGACGGCGACGATTAGGTAGGCGAGGATGCCCATCGTGAACCAGCTGCCGGCGCCGCCTCCGGCCACGATGCGGGACGACGCGGGCCCGAGGGCGTAATTGCCCATGCCCGCCAGGACGTTCCCGAGGACCAGCAGCGCGAAGATCACCCACGCGACTCCGCCGAGGGCGAAAGTCATGCCGATGAACCGGCCGGCCCATCGGCTACCCGTTAGCTCCATATGCCTTCCGGAGGGTCCCGGAGCGCATAATCGTGGCGAACGTACTGTACGACGAAAGGGACCTGGGCGCTGGTTTAAGACGGACCAAGGCCCTCTCTATAGGCACCATGGTCGAGACGAAGGACGATATCACCGAGGAGCGCAGGATCCTCAAGAAGGCCGGGGTCCTCGATGACAAGCTCCTCGAGCGGATGGACATCTTCCCGGGCGACCGGGTCCGCTTCCGCTTCTACTATCCGCAGTCCGGATTCGAGGAGATCGTCGGTCATTTCCTCGGCTTCTACACCCTTTTCGAAGGCCCGGAAGGCGGCGGCGACCTGAACCTCGTGATCCGGCTCGTGAAGGACGGTCGGACGACGATTATTTACAAGGACCGGAACTACCTCGAGGAGTTCGAGGTCATGGAGCCGAATTTCGACGTGCGCGACCAGATCAAGGACCTGGACGCGCGACATGGGCGACACGTCGGGCACGAGTTCGGGTGACCTCGTGGCCGCTGGCCGGCTCGTTCGAAGAGCTTGGAAGGCGTCGGACGGCATTCCCGAATGGCGTCCTTGGTCCGGGATCCCGGAGGACAGCGAGATCCGCCCCAAGGCGGTGGCCTTGGTCGAGCTGTTGGCATCCATCGTCCTTCTCGCAGGCGGGATCCTCGCGCGGCTCTTGATTCGATAGTCAAGACGGACCCGATGGAGAGTTCTCCGGCGCCCGCGTCGGTTGGTGCGTGGCTTCGGATCAGTAGCGGTCCACGCCTTGGGCGAGGGCTTGCAGCCGCGCGATCCGCTCTTCGATCGGCGGGTGCGTGCTGAAAATCCGCACGAACGCCCCACCCCGGAACGGGTTCACGATGAAGAGGCTCTGGGACGCCGGACTGCCGAACGCGATGGGCCGACGCCGGTTTGCGACTTCGAGCTTCTCGAGCGCGCTCGCGAGGGCGAGCGGCTGACCAATCGTCTTCGCCCCGGAGTAGTCCGCCTTGTACTCACGGCTTCGGGAGATGGCGAGCTGGACGAGGAGCGCGGCGATCGGGGCAAGGATCATACCGACGAGGGCGATGAGGACGGTGACTCCGTTCGAATTGCGATCCCGAGAACCTCCGAGCATCATGTTCCAACCGAACCAGCGGGCCATGAAGGAAATCGCTCCGGCCAAGGTTGCGGCGACGGACATCACGAGGATATCGCGGTTTCGGACGTGGGAGACTTCGTGGGCCAGGACGCCGCGGAGTTCATCCTCGGTGAGCATCGAGAGGATGCCTTCCGTGACCGCCACGACCGCGTGCTCCGGATTGCGACCAGTCGCGAAGGCGTTCGGGGTCTGGGTCGGGACGATGGCCACCTGGGGCATCGGCAAATTCGATTGCTGCGTCACCTGCCGGACGATCCGATACAGGCCGGGGGCCTCCGCTTCCGTGACGAGCTTCGCACGATAGGACCAGAGGACGATCCGATCCGAGGCGAAGTAGGCGATGACGTTCATCAAGACGGCGAGACCGAGGAACAGGAAGATTCCGGTCACGGCGCCGAACCAGACGCTTCCGATGACCCAGCCGAAGATGACGAAGATGAACGTCAAGAGGACGAACAGGCCGAACGTCCGAAGGTAGGCTCCCAAGGCTCCACTCCCCTTTCTCCGACGTGAAAGGACCGCTGCGTCGGATATGAAGTTGATGCGGGCATTCCTCGGCGCGGATGGTCTGCGAGCCCGCAAGAGGCGCGCGGCGCGAGCGTCGTCCTAGGGGACGGCGTTGACGGGCTCCATTGGATCCCGTTCCCCCGCATCGAGCCA
>VBLT01000037.1 GCA_005878615.1 Methanobacteriota archaeon | reverse complement strand
TACCTGAACACCCTGCCGGAGATCACCGCGGATTTCGTCTACCTCCGGTTCATCGGCGACCGATCCCTGAGCGATCTTGGCCGCGTCCAAATCGACCGGACCGCGGAGATGGAGAAGTGGGCTGCGCGCCTGCAGTCGGTCCAAGACCGCGTCGCACGCGCCTTTGTCCTCTTCAACAATCACTTCGCCGGGTTCGGCCCCGCGTGCGCCGACCAGTTCCGCCGGATCCTCGGCCTCCCGGGCGTGGACTTCGCGGCGATCCACGCGCCGGAGCACGGACAGAAGCGCCTCCTCGAGTTCGGCGGGCCCGACTCATGACGGATGCGACGCGGTCCACGTCACGACCCATTGCGGCAGGCCCGCGAGGTTTCGCAAGGTCGCCGCGACGTAGGGAGGCATGGCCTCCGGGCGGTGGGCTCCCTTGCGGTCGAGGAGCAGTGCAAGGATCCCCACCGAGGCCGCGGCCTCGAGGTAGTCGAGGCGATCGTCGACCAGGACGCAGTCCGAGGGCCTCGCGCCGATCGTCCTCGGGACCTCCGCCCAATATGTGGGGCGGCTCTTGTGGACGCCTTGCGAATGGCCGCTGAAGATTCCGTCGATCAGGCCGGCGAGTCCCGCGCCTCGGAGGGCGGCTTCGTTCGTTTCGCTCCCGCCGGTGGCCACATACACCCGGTGCCCCATCCGGCGGAGCCGCTCGATCGCGGACCTCGCGTCCGGGAATCGCGCGTTCACTTGGGCTAGGGCCTCCCGTTCGAGCTCTCGGGAGAGGCGGAGCGGATCGCCCGTGGCCGGGGGAACGCCCACGCGCTCGAACATCTCCTGGAGGTGGCGCGCGTCGAGTTCGTCGACCACGTCCCCGTACGCGCGTGCGTCCCAGTCCGCTTCGTTCGCGCGTCGCGTGTAGGTGACGAAGGCCTCGTCATGGGCCCGTCGCCAGTCCTCCGCCTCGCCTCCGAAGCGCGCCGCCAGCAGCGCGGCGAGGCGGTCCCGGTATCCGCGGAACGTTTTCTCGTGCTCCAGGAGGACGCCGTAGAGGTCCAGCAAGACGTGCATCGCCGTCCCGTCGGAGCCGGAGGGGCGCCCTTAAGGATTGCGGGAAGCGGGAAATAGCCTCCTTCCGATGACGGGCCGATGCGCTCGTCGGTGCCGTCGACCTTCAGCATCGTCGGATTCGATCCGAAGACGAAAGACCTCGGCGTCGCGGTCGAATCGAAATTCGTCGCGGTCGGCGCGGTGGTGCCGTTCGCGCAGGCGGGGGTCGGCGCGGTCGCGACCCAATCCTACGCGAACACGACCTTCGGGCCGAAGGCCCTCGGCATGATGAAACAGCGCGTCGCGCCGAAGGATGTCCTGCAACGCCTCGTGAAGGCCGACAAGGAGGCCGCCCGGCGCCAGGTGGGCCTCGTCGACGCGCGCGGTCGGCCCGCCTCCTACACCGGGAAGGAATGCTTCCCCTGGGCGGGCCATGTCGTCGGCCAACATTACGCCTGCCAAGGAAATCTGCTCGCCGGCGCCGACGTGGTCAAGGAGATGGGCCGGGCATTCGAGAGGACGCAAGGCGACCTTCCGGTCCGGCTGCTCGCGGCTCTCTCCGCGGGCCAGCGGGCCGGGGGCGACAAACGTGGGCAACAATCGGCCGCGCTCCTGGTCGTGCGCGACCGCGGCGGATACGGGGGATTCAATGATCGATGGATCGACGTCCGTGTGGACGACCACCCGGCGCCGATCGAAGAGGTCGTCCGGGTGTTCAACGTATACGACGTCACGCTGTTGGATCGGGAGGATCCGACCGACGTCCTCCCGTTGAACGCGGACGTGGTCCGAGAGCTCCAAGCGGGACTCACGGCGTTGGGATTCTACCGCGGCGCCGCCTCGGGCAAGTTCGACTCAAAGACGAAAGCCGCCTTCGAGGCCTGGGCTTCCGTGAACAACTTCGAGAACAAGGTCCGCTCCGACGGAAAGGTGTGGGGCAGCGTGTTCCGCGCGTTCCGGGCCGCCGTCTCCCCGGGTCAATCGTAGGAACGGCGTAGGCCGTGATCACGGCCCTCCTCAGGAACTCGAAGCGAAAGCACGCTGCCCGCCAATCCACGTCTCGCGCACTTTGCATTCCCGAATCCTATCGGGGTCCCGGAACGGATTGCCGTCGAGGATGACGAAGTCGGCGACCTTCCCGGTCTCCAAGGTCCCCTTGCGATCCTCCTCGAACGAGGCATACGCGCCGCTCGCCGAATACGCTCGGAACGCGTCCTCGGGAGAGAGCCGCTGGTCCTCGAAATATCCGTTGACGGCCCAGTGGATTCCGTACAACGGTCCGTACGGCATTCCGTCGGAACCAAAGCACAAGGGGATGTCGAGGCCCGCGATCCGGCGGAAGGGGTTGTTCCTCCGGAGCCGATCCATGCCGAGACGCGTCTCGTACACGTCTCCGGGGCCGCTCCATTGCCCGATGAAATTCGGCTGACACGAGGCGATGAGCCCCGCATCTTTCGTGAGCCGGAACGTCTCCTCGTCCGGGAGCTCGTAGTGTTCGATCCGGTGGCGCATCGGTTCGCGCGGGTTTTCCTCTTGGACATCGGCGAGGGTCTCCGCGACGAGTCGGGACGCGGCATCGCCAATCGCGTGGGTCGCGGTTCGAAGGCCCGCCCGGTGGGCGGTTTCCAAGATCGACCTCAGTTCCGTCGGAGGGTGGATCAGCATCCCGCGATCTTTGCCGCGGCCTTCGTACGGGGAATCGAGGAAAGCGGTGGACGCACCGAGGGAGCCATCGGAGAAGACTTTCACGCCGCCCATCCGCAGCCATTCGTCCCCCAACCCCGATTGGATCCCGGAACGGGCGAGCGACTCCGCGGCAGCGGCCGGGACCCAGGCGGACACCCGCAACTTGAGTCGGCCCGCTCGACGCAGGCGCTGGTATGCCGTCCACGCGTGGATCGGGACCACGTCGTGAATCGAAGTGATTCCGAGGCGGTGGGCCATCCGGGCGATCCGCGGAAGGTTCCGCTCGATGACAGCGGGCCCGGAGGCGAAGCGGTCGTGGAGTTCCGCGAACGCCTCCTCTTTCAGGATTCCCGTCGGTCGCCCCGACCGGTCCACCTCGAATCCTCGGAGGCCGACGAGATCCCGCGCGGCCTCGAGCGCGACGGAATTCAGGGACCCCATGTGACAGTCGATTCGGCGTGCGACGACCGCACGATCCTTCGAAACCCGATCCAAATCCTCCCGCGTGGGATACCGCCGCTCCGTCCACTTCGCTTCGTCCCAATCGACGCCGATGACCCACGCCCCGCGGACCGTACGGGCCGCGGCCTTGCGAAGCCGGGCGATCGCCTCGGTCATGGAGCGGGTTCCGTCGAGCCTCGTCCATCCCAACTCCCCAGCGCTGTCGGCCATGTGGGTATGGGCATCGATGAATCCAGGTACGACAATCCGTCCGTGGAGGTCGCGCCGACGGGTGCCGCGGTCCGACGCACGACTCACCTGATCCTCCGTGCCGACTGCGAGGATCCGGCCATTCCCAATGGCGAGGGCCTTCGCCCATCGGCGACGCGATGAACCAGTGAAAACGGTCGCGCCGACGAGGACCAGTTCGGCTCCGCGCGGCATCTCACCGCACGTCCCGGAGTCCCCGGAGTCGGCGGATCGCCTCGGTCAGCGTCTCGTCTCGCTTCGAGAACATGAAGCGGACGAAGCGGCGGCCGTCCTTCGGGTCGCCGTAGAAGGAACCGCCGGGCACGACGGCGACCCGCAGGCGCTCGACGAGATGCATCGCGAAAGACCAATCGTCTTCGAAGGGAAAGCGTCCAAAGTTCGCCATCACGTAATACGCTCCCTTCGGCGGATGGCAATCGAGCCCCGCGTCTTGGAGGCCCCGGACGAAAAGGTCCCGTTTCTTCTGGTACAGCGTCGCCAGATCCCGGTAATAGGACTCGGGGAGGCCGAGGGCCACGGCCGCCGCGATCTGCAACGGATGGGGCGCTCCAACGGTCAGGAAGTCGTGGGTCCGGCGCATCGCATGGGCGAGGGTCTTCGGTGCAATGGCCCATCCGATCCGCCAGCCGGTCGCGCTGTACGTCTTCGAGAGTCCGTTGATCGTGATCGTCCGATTCGACATGTCCCCGATCGCCGCCAGGGAGACGTGCTTCGCGCCATCGAAGACGATGTGCTCGTAGATCTCGTCCGTCACCGCGACGGCGTTGTGGTCGGCACAGAGATCGGCGATCAATTTGAGTTCTTGGCGGCCGAAGACTTTCCCCGTCGGATTGTTCGGCGTGTTCAGGATCAGGACCTTCGTGCGGTCCGTGAAGGCGGCCTTCAACTCCTCCTCATCCACGGTCCAATCCGGCCATTCCATCCGGACATACCGCGGGCGGGCCCCGCTGACGATCGCGTCGGGCCCGTAGTTCTCGTAGAACGGTTCGAAGATCACGGCCTCGTCGCCGGGGTTGATGAGGGAGAGCATGGCCGCCATCATCGCCTCCGTCGCGCCGCAGGTGACGACCAAGTTCGTCTCCGGATCGGCGTCGATCCCGTTGAAGGCCTTCGCCCGACGAGCGATCGCGTCCCGCAGTTCCTGCGCGCCCCAGGTGATGGAGTACTGGTTGTAGCCCGCGTCGAGGGCGCGCTTCGCCGCATCGGTGAGCTCGCGCGGCGGGTCGAAGTCCGGGTAGCCCTGGGACAAGTTGATCGCGTCGTGGAGCGCGGCGATGCGGGTCATCTCCCGGATCACCGACTCCGGGAATTTCTGGACGCGGTCGGAGAGCCGGGGATCCTCGATCGCCAGGTCGGCGCGGCCTCCGCCTCCGGTTGGGGCGATGCGGCTCCTCTCCGGCGCGGGAAGGAAGAGGCCCGCAAAAACCTGTCGGACCAGCATTAAGAACGCGCATTGCCATCCGCGGCGAGGTCCCCTCCATGTCCGAGCGGTTCTTCGATTTCTGGCGGGTCGATGTGTTCACGGACACGCCCTTGGCGGGGAACCCGCTCGCCGTCTTCCACCGCGCGACCGGCCTCTCGCCCGCGGAGATGCTGGGGGTCACCCGCGAGATGAACCTCTCGGAGACGACCTTCGTCTTCCCTCCGAGCAATCCCTCCGCGAACTATCGGAATCGCATCTTCACTCCCGCGGGAGAAATCCCGTTCGCGGGCCATCCGTCGATCGGGACCGCGTTCGTCGCGGCCCTCGAGGGGCTCGTCCCGCATCCCGATGGATCCTCGATCATCTATCAGGAACTGGAGATCGGCGTCCTGCCGCTCGAGCTGATCTGCGAGGCCGGTCAGGTGAAGAAGGTGATCATGACCCAGGGCGAGCCCTCCCTCGGGGTGGAGTTGAAAAACGTGGGGCCGCTGGCGGCAGCCCTCGGGGTGCGCGTGCGGGATATCGGCCTGAGGGGCCTCGCGCCGCAGGTGACCGCGACGGGCATTCCATCCCTGCAGGTGCCGATGCGGTCCCTCGAGGTGGTCCGAAAACTCGACCCGGACCTGCGGGCCTTGAAGGGCGTCGTGTCCAAGTTCGGCGAGAAGATTGTGTGCTATGCCTTCGCCCTCGAGGCGACGGCGGCGGACGCCGCGGTGCACGCCCGTGGATTCGCCCCAGATCTCGGGCTCGAGGACCCGGCGACCGGGAGCGCCGCGGGCGCCTGCGGAGCCTACCTTGCCGCGCACGGCAAGCTGCCCGCGTCGACCTTCATTGTGGAACAGGGAATGGAGATTCACCACGCGAGTCGAATCGAGGTGACCGTGGAGACAGAGGCCGGACAGCCGAAAGTGATCCGCGTCGGGGGACAGTCCGTGCCGCTCATTCACGGCCAGCTGCGACTACCCTGACCCACAGCGACCTTAGGAGACGACGATGGCGGCCGGCGAGGTCCAGCTGATCTACCTTTTCTCCGGACTCCTCGCCTTCGGCGCCGTCTTCCTCGCGTTCGTGCCAGCCCTCCATCACGCATGGACGTTCGCGGCCTCCCGTCGGACCTTCGCCATCCTCCTCACCGGGATCCTTGGAATCGGGTTGGCCGCCGTCCTCTTTGTCACGTACGCCTTCTCCGACCCGCTGGACTTCCTCCCGATCGCCCTGATCACGGTCGGCCTGCGGATCGCCTCTCCGTTTCTCCTCTATCGCGGGGTGCAGGATCGATTTGAGGCCGAGCGTTGGTGGAGTACCGGTCGATGGGTCCTCGCGATCGTCTTCCTCTTGCTCGCCGCGATACTGGCCTACCATCTCGTTCGACTGGCTTCCGGGTCGCGGGCCCAGGATCTCATCCTCTTGAGCGAACAACTGGCCATGGCCCTCGGGGCGTCGTCCCTCATCCTCCGGGCGGGCCTTCGGATCCGGCCTCGCGATACGCCGGAGGTGTGGCCGATCTGGGCCGCCGCGATCCTCTTGGCCCTCGCGTTCGTGGTCGTCCTTCCCTACGCCGTGCCGGCCTTCGAAGTCGTGTACGTGATCTCCGGACTCATCGGATGGACCGTCGGAATTCTCTCGGTGATTCGCGACCTCTGAATCCGTGCCGGTAGGCGGGAGAGGCGGCTACAGTTCGACCTTGATGCCGAGCTTCTCCGTGAGCTCTTTGTACCGGTTCCGGATCGTGACTTCCGTCACGCCCGCGACGTCCGCCACTTCCCTCTGGGTCCGTCGCTCGTTGCACAGGATCGAGGAGATGTAGATCGCCGCGGCGGCGACGCCCGTCGGACCCCGGCCCGAGGTGAGCTCCTTGTCCTGGGCGTCCTTCAGGATTTCTACCGCGCGGGACTGGACCTCGCCGCTCAATTTGAGCTCCGAGCAGAACCGGGACACGTAGTCCTGCGGTTTGGTCGGCATGAGCTTCAGCTTCAGCTCCCGCGTCATGAACCGGTACGTGCGGCCGATCTCCTTCCGACCGACCCGGGACGAATTCGCGATCTCATCGAGGGTCCTCGGGACATTGCACTGTCGGCACGCCGCGTACAGGGAGGCCGCGACGACGCCCTCGATCGAACGGCCGCGGATGAGGTTCTTGTTCACCGCCTTGCGGTAGACCATCGCAGCCGTCTCCCGGACGTTCCGCGGCAAGCCCATCCCGCTCGCCATCCGGTCCAGTTCGCTCAAGGCGAACGCGAGATTCCGCTCGGTCGCGTTGCTCACGCGGATCCGCCGCTGCCACTTCCGGAGGCGGTAGAGCTGGGCCCGGTTCCGGGTGGGAATCGACTTGCCGTAGGAGTCCTTGTTCTTCCACCCGATCGTCGTCGAGAGGCCTTTGTCGTGGATCGTGTAGGTCATCGGCGCCCCGGTGCGGGCCCGCTTCTCGCCTTGCTCCACGTCGAACGCCCGCCACTCGGGACCCTGGTCGATCATCTGGTCGTTCAGGACGAGGCCGCACTCCTCGCAGATCAGCTCGCCGCGTTCGTAGTCAAAGGAGAGGTGCCCCGAGTTGCACTCCGGGCATCTAGTGACTTCTTCGGCCTCTTCGATCTTCTTGGTCGGCATGGTTTCCCTCTTCAACGAAGACGTCGGCTCCGATCAGAGACAACGGCGCGGGGCCGATCGGCCGGACGGCGGCGAACGGCTCCCGGACTGGGCCGAACACTTTCACGACCCGTCCGAGCGGCCGGTTCCGCTTGTCCCGCACGTCGGCGCCTCGCGAGGGGGCGAACTCCGCGTGGACGAGGACCGTCCCATCGTGGGCGATATTCTCGACCACGCCGAGGCGTCTCATGCCCCCTCTCGTTCGGGCGCGCTATGCGTGCCTAGTATTTAATGGGAACGGAATAATTTTTGTAGCGGTAGTTGCGAAGAGACGGGCCTCTGGACACGAATTTCGCCTCCAAAACGACCCTCTGGCGGCACCTCGGAACTGAGGTCAATCGTTGGCGCGGGGGTCCGCGGCATCGCTTCCGCTTGCGGTTTCGGTTCTCCTGCCACTATTCCCAAACCGCTTGCACGTCGCGCCTATGGGAGAGCAGGCTCGTCGCGGGAATCTTCATCCGTCCGCGTTCGATGCGCGAGCGGCTCCGATGAAACTCGTCCCTTTCGAGATGGAGCGTTGGCAGTCCACTTGGGAGCACTCCGTGAAATTCAACCTCTCGGAAAGCGGCGTGGAGCCGTTGCCGCTGCGAGAGCTCCTCCGCGATGACGCGTCCGTCGAGCATTTCCTGAATCATCCCCTGGCGTACTCGCAGGGGAACGGGACTCCGGAGCTCCGTTCCTCGATCGCCGCGATGTACCGTGGGGCGACCCCGGAACAGGTCCTCGTCACCAACGGCTCGTCGGAGGCCTGCCTGCTGGCGCTCTGGCACCTCGTCGAGCCGGGAGATGAGGTCGTCCTGATGTTGCCGAACTACATGGAAAGCTGGGGCCTCGTCCAGATGTTCGGCGGCAAGGTCCGCCCCCTCTGGCTCCGAGAGGATCGCGGATGGCAGTTCGATCCCGACGAGCTCGCGACCCTCGTGGGCCCTCGGACGAAAGCGCTCGCGGTGTGCAATCCGAACAACCCCACCGGGGCCGTGATGCGGGAGGACCAGCGCCGGGCGATCCTCGACGCCGCCCGGGATTCGAAAGCGTGGCTTTTGGCCGACGAAGTCTACGCGGGCGCGGAGCGCGAGGGCCCGCGGACCGAAAGCCTCTGGGGCGACTACGAGCGGACCCTCATCTTGAACGGGCTGAGCAAGGCCTATGCGCTGCCGGGCCTCCGGATCGGCTGGGCCGTCGGCCCTCCGGAAACGATCGAGACGCTGTGGGCCTACCACGACTACACGAGCCTGACGCCGACCTATCTCTCCGACCGTCTCGCCCAGATCGCGCTCTCCCCGGGCCGACGGGAGGAAATCCTCGCCCGGACGCGTTCCATCCTGCAGCGGAACTACGGCATGTTGCGCGAATGGATCGGTGTCCACGGATCCACGTTCACGCACATCCCTCCGATCGCGGGAGCGATCTGCTTCCTGCGGTACTCGCTTCGGATCAATTCCTCGGACCTCGCTTGGCGGCTGCTGAAGGAGAAGTCGACGCTGATCGTACCGGGGGACCAGTTCGGCATGGACGGTTACATCCGGATCGGCATGGGCCACGCCGGGACCTACCTGTCCGAAGCGCTCGGCCGCGTCGATGAAACCCTTCGCGAACTGGCTGCCGAGAAGGGCGCGCCCTGAGGGATCGAGGGACCTGGTTGCGCCTCCGGATCGTCCTCGTCGGGTTCGGAAACGTGGGACGCGAGTTCGCCCGACTGTTGCTCGAACGCAAGTCGGAACTCGCGAACGTCCACGGTCTCCGGGCGGACGTCGTCGCGATCCTGACGGGGAGGCACGGCTCCGTCGAGCGCGCCGGCGGAATCGATCTCCGGAGGGCCCTCCGCCTCGCCGACGCCGGGGTCTCCCTGGAGACCTGCGGCCGCGCGGTCCATGTTTCCTCCGTCGACTACCTTCAGCGGGTCCGGGCCGATGTCGTGATCGAGATCTCACCGCTCCGGATCGCGCCGCGACAGATTGCGGTGGACCATATCGTGGCGGCCCTCTCGAGCGGGAAGCACGTAATCACCGCGAACAAAGGTCCGGTCGTTTACCACTATCAGCGTCTCCGGAGGTTGGCCCGCGAGCACGGCGTCGGAT
>VBLT01000036.1 GCA_005878615.1 Methanobacteriota archaeon | reverse complement strand
CCACGCCGACTTTGTGACGCTCCACTATCCGCGCTATTGGCACTACGACATCCTCGGAGGCCTCACGGCGATGGCCCGCCTCGGAAAGATCCGAGACCCCCGATGTGAGGAGGCCCTCGACCTCCTGGAGGCGAAGCGCCTTCCCGGCGGCGGATGGCCCGCGGAGCGGCGCTATTACAAGGTGAGGCCGACGACCTTCGAGGCGAATGCCGACTACGTGGACTGGGGAGAGACGGGCTCCCGACGAATGAACGAATGGGTCACCGTCGACGCGCTCGCGGTCCTGCAGGCCGCCGGGCGACTCGAACTATGACCACCGCTCCCGAGGCCAGGTTCGGCGCATCCTGTCAACGATCCGAATTGAGGGAATCGCCGGCCGACGCCGGCGGGTTAACAATTAGGCCCGGGGTCGCCGAAACGCCTCGAGGCTCTCCCGGGGGATCGTCATCGGAGCGACGGACACCCGGACACCGAGACGGCGAAGGCGCGACGCAAAGTCGTCCGCCTCCTTCACCGGCATCGCCAGGACCGACTGACCGATCCAAACGACGCCGGCCCGATGGATGAGTCCGGGTTCTTCGCGCACGTGGTCGCCGCGGATTCGCCTTCGGCCGAAAACTAGCTGGCAGACCCGCGTGGCCACGGACCGGGCGGCGCCCAATACGTCGTACGACACGAGGTAGCAATCTCCACCAGACCCGTCGAATGTCATGCCAACATATATATTGTCATAGCCATATAATAATGTTTGCACCGGAGGTGGGCGAAAGTACTCCGTGTGGTTAACATGTTTACCACATCGTCCGTGGGGCGGTTTGTCCTCGGCCGACCTCGCCGCCAATTCATTCCCGCAGGCCGAGGGCCAACCCTCAAATAACGGGATGGGCCATCCGCACACGTGAAGAACCTCGACGACGTTATCGAGGAGATCGAATCCCGTCTCGACGAGAAGGACGAGGTCCGGGAGCTCACGATCAAGTCCTCCCGGACGATCGCCCGTTTGAGCGGCTCGGCGATCCAGGGGATGCACCGAGGGCAGAACGTCGGCGGGGCGTTGCAGGAGACCCGCGAGGAGATCCTGAAGCTCCGCAGCCTCCTGAAGGACCACCTCGATCTGTACCACACCGGGACCGTCGAGAACGCGATGCAGGAGGCCTGCGAGGCCTTCCTCGTTCACTCGATCCTGGAAGGAGAACAGCTCCCGGGCCCGAGGGACATCGGTGTGACGGATACGGCCTACCTCCTCGGCCTCGGAGACGTCGTGGGGGAGTTGCGCCGGTTCTCCCTGGAACACCTCCGTCGAGGGGACATCAAGCTCGCCTCCGCGTTCCTCGAGAAGATGGAGCGGATCCTCGACGCGCTCATGCGGTTTGACTATCCGACCGCGCTCGTCGCCCTGAAACGGAAGCAGGACATTGCACGGAGTCTGATTGAGAAGACCCGAGGCGAGGTCGCGGTCGCCGCGCGAAGCCAGGAACTTGCGGACAAGCTTGACGCCGTCCGCGGCAAGCTCTAAGACGACTCGATGGTGCGGACAGGCGCACCCTTTCGTTTGATATATTCTGGCCGCTTTCGTCTTCACAGATCAATAAGGCGAATCGGATGAGGTTGGTTCCCAGATTCGCGGTCGGCTCGGCCGTAGGTGGCGCGTTCTTGGTTGGCTTGTTCGGCCTTCTGCTGGTCTCTGAAACTTTGACGGGTTCGGAGCTGATTCTCCTTACGGCGGTCATCGGGGTCTCCGTTCCCATCGGAGTTCTGCTCGGGTTCCTCGCCGCGAGGCGCATCTGGTTGAAGTGCATCCCTGCGGGATTCTATCGAAGGAAGCCGATCTATTGGTGGTTGTTCCCCCTGATCGTTCTGGTTTCCTGGTTCGGGTATCGGCCGATAAACTCGGTGCCTCTGCCGATCGTGTCGGGGGCAACCCTCGCAGAGCTCGGGGTCTTGGCGGCATTCCCCCTCGGAATGGCCCTCTTCGAGCGGAGGGCCGGCTGTCATCTTTCCCTTGTGGCCGATCCGAGCTTCTGGTCGCGGTGGGTGGAATACCGGATCGAACCACGGCATAGTCGGACTGCACGATAGGCTTCCGCCGCCTCCTAGCGTCCTCCGCGGTTCACGTTATCAGGGTAGATTCCTAGGTCGGAATGGCTTTAAAAAGCCCCCGGCATCGAGCGCCATATTCCACCCAGCGAGGCCCTCGCCTCTGCGCTCAGGACGAGGCCCCCAGGGGGACCATACCATGGCGGATGTCCA
Organism: Methanobacteriota archaeon; assembly: GCA_005878615.1. Lineage (GTDB taxonomy): Archaea > Thermoplasmatota > Thermoplasmata > RBG-16-68-12 > RBG-16-68-12 > RBG-16-68-12. The sequence continues at coordinate 7,253 of VBLT01000036.1, read as the reverse complement.
GAAAGTACCGAGCGGAATCCCAGGGCTCGACGACCTGATCGAAGGCGGCTTCTGGCCGAAGTCGACCATCGTCATTCTGGGGTCGAGCGGCACGGGGAAGTCGACCTTCGCGATCCAGTTCCTGATGGAAGGCATCGAGCAGGGCGAGCAGGCCCTGTACGTGACCCTCGAAGAGCCGCCGGAGCAGATCATGCGGGAGGCGGACCTCATGGGATTCGACCTGCGCAAGTACTACGAGAAATCGCTCTTTTTCATCCATCTCAAGGGCCGCAATTTCAAGAAAATGATCGAGGAGCAGCTGCCGCAGCTCGTCAAGGCCCGGGCGGACTACAACATCCGGACGCGCGTCGTGATCGACCCGATGACCCCCGTGATCTGGGCCACCGCGGAGAAGCTGGAGCAGCGAGAGCTGATCGGGAAACTGTTCTACACGCTGAAGGAACTCGGCGTCGTGCTCTGCACGGTCGAAGAGCATGCCAAGCCCGGCGAGACGATCGGGGAAGACGTGCTCCTGCCGATCTACCTCTCCGACGGCGCGATCCATCTCCAATATTATCCGGTCGGCGGCGCGTTCAACCGCACCCTCAAGCTGCTCAAGATGCGCGGCTCGCACCACGGCGAGGGCGTGTACCCGTACCTGTTCGCCCGCGGCGTCGGCATCGTCGTCCGGTCGAGTCCGACCCACATCCCCGACGAGCAGAGCCGGAGCCATGCGAAGACGTTCGAGGAAGCCCTCCGCACGGCCGAGGCGATGAAGGCCCCGCCGCGCGTCGTCGAGCGGATCCGCAAGATGCAGAAGAGCTGGGACTACGAGTACTCCCCGGAGGAAGTCCTCCAGGTGATCTTCTCGTCGTACGGGCTCAAGAGAGGCGGCTAGATGCCCTACGCGGGCCAGGTCGACAAGACGATGGGGGCCGACACGGTCGGCCACTTGAAGCACCTCCTCGACACGGAGCTGAGGCGCGCCCGCGAGGAGAACGACCTCGACATCGCGATGTTCCTCGGAGTCGACGGCCGGATCTTCTCCTCCTCGATCCCGGACCGGCTCGAGCCGCGGGAGTACCGCCTGTTGAATCTGCTGAAGGGCAACCTGGCCCACATCTGCAACCAGCTGGCCGGACAGAACATGATGATGTCCGTCCAGCAGTTCGAGGCCGGCACCGTCGTCATCTCCGGCGTCGGAGACCGCGCCTTCCTCGTGTTCCTGACGACGAAGCCGGTCGAGATCACGAAGATGCAGGGCGTCCTCGCGAACGTCCTCAAGACGTCGATCGTCGTCCGGCACCTCTTCGAGTCCAAACCGATCACGCCGGAGATCCTCGCCTCCTACGACGAGGCCGTCGCGGGGGAGCTGAAGCGGCTCACGCGCATCTTGTTCGTCGAGAAATTCGGCGAGACGAAGGAGTTCAAGAAGAACAAGGAGATCGCCCAATACCTGCAGACGAAGCTCGGCGCCCTCGTCGGACCGGGGCCGCTCCAAGAGATCGTCACGATGGCCTACAACGAGGTCGGGACGACCGCGCCGTACATGACCGCCTCGCACTGGGACCGGTTCCTGACGGAACTCGTCGACCGCCTCCGGGAGATCAAGGGGGACACGGTCGCGGCGAAAGCGGAGAAAGAATGGCGCGCCTACCTGAAGCAGGTCCTCGCCTCGTTCGTGTGATGTCCATGTCCCGAGGCCTCCCATGATCGACGTCGCGCTCGCCTCCTTGATCGAGGACATGATCGAGAAGGCCGGGGCCGAGGGCGTCGTCGAGTTCTGGCAGCGGGTCGGCGACAACCTCGCCGGCCGGATGGGGAAGGAGGCGTACCTCGGATGGACGTCCTTCAACGTCGCGGTCCGCGAAAGCCGCACGGCCTTCAGCATCGAGGGCGAGGTGACGCCCCTGACGGACATGGCCATCACCGACATCGACGGGGACGTCGTCGGGTACCTGTACGCGATGCGACAGTGTTGCTACGTGCCGACGATCTTCCGCACGCGCTTCGCGGTCGGCCGGATGAGCCCCGCCGATCAGGCCGTGACGAACGAGTACAACGAGAACGTCCACAACATCGCGGTGTGCAATTTCTGCGTCTTCCACGAACGGTTCCGGGAGGAGATCGCGAAGAACGTGACGATCGCCGGCAACCCGCTGGCCTGCCTCCTCCTCGCGACCCGCGGCTGGAGCGGCGAGACGAAGATCTCCTCCAAGAACGTCGTCCAGGTGAACATCAACGAGGACCACGTCCGCGCCCTCCTGCGGAACTACGAATGCGTCTACGCCCTCGTCTTGCGGGGCGCGCGGATCAAGGGAGAGCGCTGAGATGCCCGCCGAGGCGCGGATCCAGGAGAGCAATCCGTTCGTCGAGATCGCGACCCACCTGTTCCTCGAGGACCTCGCGGGGAAGGTCGGGGTCGCGGGCCTGAACAACTACCTCGTGTCCCTCGCGAAGAACCTCGCCACGGCGATGCCGCGGGAGGAATACGCCTCGTGGTCCGAATTCCTCGGGGCCCTGCGGGACGGCCAATCCATTCTGTCGACCTTCGAGGAGGTCCGGCCTGTTACGGAGCGGTGCATGACGTCGATGCGGTCCCCGTTCGAGCGGGGATGGCGGGAGTACGCGAAGCGCGTCGGGTCTTTCGCCCCGGTCCACCGCGAGGTGGCGGAATATTACAACCACAAGGTCCGACCGACCGCGGTCACGTCGGTCCACATCGTGCTGCATACCTTCCGCGAGGCCGCGGCGGCGCGCATTCGGATCGGCGAAGAGGCCGTCCGGTACGAACCGGTCGCCTCGGCGTGGGTCGACGGGACCACCCAGCTCCCGGAGGGCGCGAAGCTGGAGTCGCTCCTCAAGAGGGCGGGCATCAGCCGCACGAAGCTCGGGATGCTCCTCCGGAACCACTCCGACGTCTGGCTCTTGGAGCCGTTCTGATCAGGGCCGGCCGCGGCGTCGCATCGCCACGGTCACCAGGAACGCGGGGATGAAGACCCCGATCCCGATGAGGACCGTCCAACCGGTGCTGAGCGGCGGCGTCCCCTTGTAGAACAGTTGCGACACGACCGATTCCCCCCGGGCCGGATCGATCACGCCGTTCCCATCGAGGTCCGCCTCGATTCGCACCGTGTGCGTCCCCGGGGTCAGGCCGCTCGGGAGGTAGTTGAAGGTGGCGGTCGCATCCTGGTTCGCTCCGATCTTCGAGAGCTTCTGGGTCCCGACCGCGACGTCGTCGACGAGGAAGCGGACCGTCACGTTCACCGCCGCCGTCGACCCGCCGTTGTGGAAGGTCGCGCTGAGGACGATCGGCGTGACCACGACGATCGACTGCTCCACGCTCGTGTTCTCCACCGCGCCGCCCGCGCTCGCCGACACCTGGATCACGAGGGTGATCGTCTGGTCCTTCGTCGGGGCCGTCACGTTCACGCGGACGGTCCGGTTCGTCCCGGTGGCGGTCGTCGGATTCGACTGGATGGGCACCCCTCCCGCGAGGTCCGAGCCGGTGATGTAGTACTTGACGGTGTAGTTCGCGGGACCCGCGGGGCCCCCGACGATGGACACGTTGAAGGCGGCGGACAATCCCGCGGCGACGGCCGGGGGGCCGCTCACGGTGGCGAAGATCGGCTCCTGGGCCGTGGCCGGTGCGACCGCGAGGGCGAACGCCGCGAGGAGGAGCAGGCCGATCCAGAGGGAACGCCGGGACACGTCATCGCCTCTTCCGGGTCAGGTAGACGCCCACCGCGATCGCAGCCGCCGCGCCGATCGCGACCGCGACGAGCGGGGTATTCAGGGGCGCCGCCCGCGTGATGTCCGGCCCCGTCACGGTGACCGTCCCGGGAGCGAGGTCGGGGAGGTCGAGCGTGAACACCGTGTTCGCGGAGACCGCGGGAGAATCTTGCGCGGAAGCCACGAGGACCACCGTGGCGCCGCTCGACCCGGAGGTCGATGCCGCCTGGAGGCGCACCGTCGCGGTCTGGTTCGCATCGACGGTCACGTTCCGAAGGAGGGTGCCGTCGAGCGGCCCGCTCGCACCACCGAGGGATAGGGTCCACCCGACGGCCGCGAGCTCGTTCGGGTTCGTGACTTCCACCTGCACCGTCTCTCGGGCATTCCCCTCGTTCTTGACGTGGAGCGTGTAATTCAGGAAGCGACCGTCGAAGGCCGCGGTCGTGGAATCCAAGCCGACGGAGAGGCCACGGACCCGCGTGATGTCCACGTTCACGGTGACGTCGCCGGCGGTGCTCGCATCGGTCGTCGATGTCGCGACGATCCGGAGACTGGGGTGGCTGACGAGCGCGTTCGTCGGGCTCACGATGACGACCTGGACCGGCACGGAGGTCGCCCCGCTCCCGAAATTCAAGGAGAGGGAGCTCGGCGAGAAGGTGAACTGCCAGTCGGCCGGCGTCCCGTCGAGGCGGAAGGTGTCCCCGACGTTCCCGGTGTTGCTCACGACGATCGTATAGACGACGGAATCCCGCGCCGCGATCTCTCGGCGCTGGCTCGAATCCCAGCTCATCGTGACGGAGCGGGACACGACCTTCGCGAGCGAGATGGCGACGTTGGAATCCGTGTCCAGGGTGAGGGAGGTCGCGCCGCGGTAGGTGACGGAAATCCCGTTCTCGGTGACGGCCTTGGTCGCCGTGATGCCGTAGCCGTCCTGCGGCAGCAGGGTCTGGAACCGTCCGTCGCTGCCGGACGTGAGATCGAGCTGGGCGGAGGAGGCGATCGCGATCGAGGCCGAGGCAGGGCCGCCCAGCGGATCCGACACGACGCCGGACAGGAGGAACGCGGCCGACAAGGGGACGTCGCGGGCGAAAGATGCCATGTGGGCGACGGTGATCCGCGCGAAGAACGCAACGGAACCGAAGGATCGCCTCGCGTACACGTCGTAGGTGCCGGGCGCGAGGGCGACGGAGTAAAGGCCGTTCGAATCCGACGTGGCCTGGGCGGTGATCGCGCCCCCGCCCCGCGCCGTGAAGGTGATTTGCGCGTCGACCCCCTGACCCGATTGCGTCGTGACGCCGGTGACGGTCGTGTTGTCGAGCGTCCTCACGGCATTGAGGTCGAAGGGGAGGACCGACGCACCGGCGGAGACCGCCACGGTCCCGGAGAACGTGTATCGATAGAACCGCGGGGCGCCGTTCTCGGTCACGCTTGCGGTGCCGTTCAGGGAGACCGAGTAGTTCCCGGTCGCCAGGATCGCGGAATACGATCCCCCGATGTCCGTCGAGACGACGACCGTGCCCCCGCCTTGGCGGAGGAAGGTGATGGACATCGGGCCGGGGATCGCGACGCTCTGGAACAGGACGTGGCCGGTCGCCCGCGTCGCATTCGAAAGCGCGAAGTTCACGGTCGACGCCGCGGGCACCGTCGCGCCCGCGACGAAGGCGTAGTCGCTCGAGGAGATCGTGCGGTTGGCCGCCGCGATGTAGCCCCCTGCGACCAGGTAGATTTCGTAGCCCGCCGCCGTCGCCTCGACGGTCCGGTGCTCCGGTCCATCGAACGAGACGGTCGCTGCGACCGCGCTTCCGGACAGCGTGACATTCCCGTGCACGCGGCTCCTCTGGACGATCCGAAGGTCGTAGGCAAGGGAGGCTTGTCCGACCGCGAGGGAGATCCGGTCCGAGACCAGGTTCTGGTATCGCAGATCCGCGGAGGTCGAGACGTTCTCATCGACCACGAGATCGTATCGGCCCGGGACGAGGGCCAGGACATATCCGCCGTTCGAGTCGGATGAGGTCGAAGCGACGATGGCGCCTTCACCTGCGGGAACGGCCCGAATCGTCACCGGGCGATTGACGAGCGGAGACCCGCCTAGCAGGACGGTCCCGGAGACTTGGACCGGAATGGGGCTCAGGGCGATCGGCCCGAGGGCGCGGAGCCCCGCGGGGGCCGAGGCGGAGATGGAACGCGCCCCGAATCCGCCGGCCGTCACGGTCCCCGAATAGCTGCGGTTCGCGAACATCGGTACCGGCAGGTCTCCCGATGCCGGCGTCGTGAGGAACAACCGGGCTCCCTGGTCATCCACGAGGTCGATGTGGGCCCCCGGGATCTCCTCGCCGGGGTTCGCGGTGCCGTCGCCGTTCACGTCGCGGTAGACGCGCCAGGCGACGGATTCGGAACTCCCGATGAGATCGATGTCCCGCCGAGCGTTCGAGGAGAAGCCGACGGATGCGAAGGAGGCCCCGGCCCGATTGAAGGCCTCGAGGTCGTACGTTCCCTTGGGGAGGAATGCGAGGTACCTCCCGCCCGTCTCGGCCCGGAGCCACAGCTGACCTGCCCCGCTGCGGAAGGCCACGTCCGCCTGCGGGTTCTGGACGGTCGGATTCGGATCGAGGACTCGGCCTTCGACGCGGACGCCGTCGACGAACATCGGGTTGAAGGTCGCGGTGCCTCCCGGGGCCACGACGACTCGACCGAGGGTGGCGTACAACGTGGTCCCGTCGTAGAAGCGACCGCTCGCGAACCACTCTCCCGCGGCGAGCCGAATCGAATACTGGGCGTTGCCGTCCGAGGTCACCGTCCGGATCGTTCGCGTGTCGACCGCCGACTGGAACTCGAGGGTCGCGAAAGGCCGCGCGTTCCCGAAGAGGTTCGTCGTGCCCGTCACGGTACCTGAGGGCAGGAGCGTCAGGTTCAGCGCGAGGTCCGTCGGGCCGGTCCGGATCCGCTCGGGCGCGGAGGCGAAGTCCCCGGCAGACGCGGTGACGGTGTAGTTCCCCGCAAGGAGCGGGCCGACGCGGTAGGAGCCGTCCGCTTGCGACGCGGACGAGATGAGCGTGCCGTTCGTCTCGTCCCGGAAGACCACGTCGGCGGAGGTGACCGGGCCATCGGGCGAGGACGTCGTGCCGTGCACGAGGGCGAAGGGCACCGCCACGTCCTGGGGCGCGTCCGTCCCGGCGATGGAGATGTCGTTGCCGCTCAGGTTGCGGCCTTCCAATCCGATCTTCACCGCGTACGTTCCCGCGGGCACATCGGGGATCGAGAAGGTCCCATCGAGGGCCGCCGTCGTCGTCGGGCGGAAGGAGAACTCCTTGTGCGAAAGGCGGATCGCGGCACGGCCGGCGCGGACATCGCCCGGTCCGAACGCCCCGTTGTGATCGAGGTCGTAGTAGGCGGTTCCCTGGATGGCGTGAGGAGGAACCTGCAGGTCCCTCGTCATGATCCAGTCGGGCAGGCCGTCCCCGTCGAGGTCCGCGGGCGAGCGCATCGCCTGGTCCACGCTCACATGGAGCGTCGTGCTCGAGAGGGTGCGGCTCCCGACGAGC